>JANQEL010000227.1 GCA_028278345.1 Myxococcota bacterium | reverse complement strand
TACCGGTCCTCCTTGGCCAGGCCGTAGGCCGCCGCCGTCTGCAGGTGAGGCTCAATTCGCCGCATCGGCCGCTTCAAGACTTCCTCGACGCCGGCGGCCAAGAGAAATCCCAATTCGCTCGTCCGCTGTAAACTTCCCTCCTGTGGTGCACTACGATCGGTCGCCGAATCGCCAGAGGGCAGCGGCAAGGCGATGGAAGACATGACGCGCGAAGAAAAGGACGCGATGTACAAGCAGCGGTGGCTGGAAGAAAAGGCCCGGCGCGCACAGGAGAAGGAACAGGCCGCGAAGGACGGCAAGGATTACAGCAAGGACTACAAGAAGAAGGGCGATGCCAAGGCGGCCGAAGCCAGGGGCGAGATGAAAAAGGCCGGCGAGTGGAAGGACGAGAAGGCTTCCAAGGGGAAGTCGATGAAGGACAAGTCGCACTACTCGAAGAAGAAGGGCGCGGCGGGAGCCGAATACAAGAAGAAGAAGGCGGGCGCGTACGACGCGAGCAAGAAGAAGGCCTACAAGCCGGTCGAGAAGACGAAGGGCGGCGGCGGCGCGAAGGCCGGCAAGAGCATGAGCAAGAGTCCCGGCGAGAAGGCGAAGACGAGCAGCGATCAGGGCAAGGCGGCTGCCAGAGACGCAAAGACGGCGCAGGCCAAGGCCGAACCTCCCAAGGCGAAGAGGCCGTGGTGGCGCTTCTGGGAGTAGTCCGCCCGCCTCACGCGTAGTGCGAGGTCCGAATCCGGCCGGCCGGTCACGTCCGGCACCGCTTTCATCCAATGCCCACGAAGCAAAGGATGAATGCAATGAAAGTGCTCTTCCGCGGAATCGAGACTTCCGTAGCGCGCGCGTTCCAGCGAGGGGAACGCGACGCACATGGGCAAAGGCCTCTGGTGCAGACCGGTGCGGGGCTCGGGCCCTGCCGTCACTGCCTCGAGATTCTCACCGAGGACCAGGAAAAGGTGATCCTGGCCTTCATGCCCTTCGCAACGCCACAGCCCTACGCGGAGATCGGACCGATCTTCCTCCATCCGGGAGAATGCTCGCGATACGAAGCCCCGGAGCCGCCCGGGTGGTTCGAACATCTCGAACCCGCGGTTCTGCGTGGGTACGACGAGCGCGATTGGATTCGCTACGACACCGGCGCGGTGGTCGAGGGATGCGACGTCAGCGCGACGGCGCATTCGATCCTCGAAGACCCGCACGTGGCGTACGTGCATGTCCGCTCTCGGTTCGGCTGTCTGCAGTGCCGGGTAGACCGCGGATGACGCTTCGCGCTGCACAGATCGCATGAACGGCTTCGGCGCCCGAGCGACGAAGCGTGCGCGCGGCTTCTTCGAGGGTGCTCCCCGTCGTGATCACGTCGTCGACGAGCCAGACCGTTCGCGGCGCGTGCGGACGGCAGTCGAAGGCACCACGGACGTTCGCGCGCCTCGCGCGACGATCGAGCCGGGTCTGGCTCGGCGTGTCGCGAACGCGCGTGAGTCGGTAGGGATCCCACGCGAGCCCCGCTGCGCGAGCGACGTGGCGCGCCAGGGTCGCAGCGGGATTGAAGCCGCGCGCCCGCAAGCGTAGTGGATGAAGCGGGATCGGAACGACCACATCGGGTCGCTCACTCAGCGAGAGGGACGCGGCCTCCTGCGCCAGTGCGCAGACGACGGCTTCCGGGCCGGGCGCGAGCCCCGAGAGCCCGCGCCGCGGGTACTTGAAGGCGTGAATCCAACTCTCGACTTCGCCTTCGAACGCGACGGCCGCCGTCGCGGCTTCGAGTGGGGAGTGGGTCAGTTCGCATTCGTGACAGAGGTGATGGTTCGGCGTCACGTCCTGTTGGCACTGCACGCAGCGGCCGGGGGAGAAGCGAAGGAGCAAGCGCTGGCAGTCGCCGCAAAGCACTGTGTCGAGCCAAGCGCCATCGTCTCGCTGCGCTTCGAGGTCGATGCGACATCCAGCGCAGACCCGCGGCAAGAAGAGATCGAGCAGCCCGACGCGAAGCGATCGAGCCGTGCTGTGCAGCACGTCGAACATCGAGTGGAAACGACTCTCAGGCGGATCGGGGAGGGACCGGTGCTGCCGTTCGTTCTTCGCCCTGGCCGGGCAGGGCGAGGGAGATGCGCGGTGCGTCTTCCCACAACCCTTCGATGTCGAAGAGCTCGCGCGTGTCGGGCTGGAAGACGTGGACGATGATGTCGTTGGCGTCGATCAACATCCAGCTGGCGTCGCTGCCGCCTTCGACACCGAGGGGGCCATCGCCTGCGGCCTTGAGCGCCTTGACGACGCTCTCCGAAATGGCGCGCAGCTGGCGTTGCGAGTTGCCCGTCACCACCAGCACGCAGTCGGTGTAGGAGGTGAGTTCCCGCACGTCGAGGGCCACCGGCTCCTGGGCGTTGCGCTCCAGGGCCGCGTCGACGATCAGGGCGAGCTTGCGCGCCTGCTCTTCGTCTTCGATCGCGATTTCGACGTCGTTCGGTGCCGGTGCTGCGTCCACGCGGGAGTAGTAGCCGCTCTGCTCGAGCATGGCGAGGACCTCGGCGGGCACCTGATCGGCGACGTCGCGCCCCTGCGCGAGATCTTCGCGGATCTGTGAAGCCGAGATATCGAGGGCACCGATCTCGAGGACGTCGATTCGCGTGCCGGCTTCGCGGTGGCGGGCGCCGTTGCCCCCCACCTCGAGTTCGACCCGCTCGCGTGCAAAGTCGGGCAGCCAGGCCTCGAGGCTGTCGGCTTCGACGGGCGGGCGGGCCACGACGGCGAGGTCGGCCAGTGCGATCACCTCGTCGGGGGATCGCCAGGTGTCCATCTCCACGAAGGCGTCGTGGCCGATCACGAAGACCAGCTTCGCCCCGGGAAACCGCTCGCGCAGCAGGCGCAGGGTGTCGACGGTGAACGACTTTCCCTCGCGTGCGAGTTCGACATCGCTGACTTCGAACCGTGGCTCACCGCGAATCGCGGCCTCCACCCAGGCGAAGCGCTCCTCGGCGGGCGCGATCGGATCGTCGTCCTCGGCCGACTTATGGGGCGGCGTCGCACTTGGCACGAAGACGATGCGATCGAGGGAAAGCGCGCGCGCGACTTCGCGCGCGGCCTTCAGGTGCCCCTCGTGGATCGGGTTGAACGTGCCGCCGTAGACGCCGATGCGCTCGCCCTGGGCGGAATTGAGGGTGCTCTCGCGGCCACTCATGGGCAGCTCATTCGCGCAGTTGTCCCTCGCCGGTCAGCACGAACTTGCGCGTCGTGAGCCCTTCGAGCCCCATCGGGCCATAGGCGTGGAGCTTCGAGGTCGAGATGCCGATCTCGGCACCGAGGCCGAGGCGGAAGCCGTCCGCGAACGCGGTCGAGCAGTTCACGCCGACCGTCGAAGACGAAACCCGTCGCTGCCACAACAGCCCGTTCGCGTAGTCGTTGGTGACGATGACTTCGGTGTGATCCGAGCCGTAGCGGCGGACGTGTTCGATGGCGGCGTGGATGTCGTCGACGACCTTCACGGCGAGGATCTTGTCGAGATACTCGGCCGCCCAGTCGTCTTCGCTCGCGGGGCGCGCTTCGGAGAACACGGCACAGGTTTCCGCGTCGCCGCGAATCTCGACGCCTTCTTCGTGCAGGGCCTTGAGCACCTGGGGAAGCACCGTCGAACTCGCATCGCGATGCACGAGCAGGGTTTCGAGCCCGTTGCACACGGCCATCTGGCGCATCTTCGAATCGCGCACGATCGCGGTCGCCATGTCGGCCTCGGCGCTCGCGTCGATGAAGATGTGGCACACGCCGGCGTCGTGGGAGATCACCGGGATGGTCGAGTTCTCCGTCACCTTGCGGATCAGCCCGGGGCCACCGCGGGGGATGATGAGATCGATCTCGCGGTTGAGCTTCATCATCACGTCGATGGCTTCGCGATCGGTGGTGGCGACCACCCCGATGGCGTCTTCGGGAATGCCGGTATCGCGCGCGGCCTGCCGAAGCACCTTGCCGAGCGCCTGGTTCGAGTGGAAGGCTTCGGAGCCACCTCGCAACACCACGGCGTTGCCGGCCTTGAGGCAGAGCGCCGCCGCGTCGACCGTCACGTTGGGACGCGATTCGTAGATCATCGCGATTACGCCCAGGGGGATGCGCATGCGGGACACCCGCAGGCCGTTCGGACGCAGCACGCTATCGGTGATCTCGCCGACGGGGTCGGGCAGGGCCGCCACGTCCTTCAAGCCCTGGATCATGTCTTCCCACTTGCCACCCGAGAGGCCGAGGCGGTTCACCAGCGGTTCGGGCGTGCCGTTCTCGCGCGCTTCGCTCATGTCGCGCTCGTTGGCTTCGAGGATCTCGCTCTTCGCGGCTTCGAGGCACTCGGCTGCGCGCAGCAGCCAGGCGTTCTTCACCGACGTGTTGAGGTCGCCGAGGGTTTCGGCCGCGCGCGCTGCGCGGGTCGCCAGGTCGTGGATTTCTTCGCGAATGGCCATGGAGGATCTCGCTGTGGTTCTGTGGATGGAATGAAGTGGATGGATCTATTGAATGAAGGGGGGCGTTCAGCGGGCGAGGATGACGAGGTCGTCGCGGTGGATCAGCTCGTCGCCGTTCGAGTAGCCTAGCACCCGCTCGATTTCCCTGGTGGCGAGGCCCTTGATGCGCTCGACCTCGTCGGCCCCGTAGGCGGTGAGCCCGCGCGCGATCTCATTGCCCGCGGCATCGATACACGCGACTGCGTCTCCGCGTCGGAAATCGCCCGAGTACCCGACCACCCCGGCTGGCAACAGGCTGCGACCGCGCCCCTGGATCGCGCGACTGGCACCATCGTCGAGCACGAGTTGTCCGTGTACGCGAGTCGTGAAGGCAACCCAATGCTTGCGACGCGTCATGCGTTCGGCCGGCAGGAAGACCGTGCCGAGCGGCTCCCCCGCGAGCACACGCGTGATGATGTCGGGCGTCGATCCGTTGCACAGCACCGTGGCGGCCCCGGAGTGCGAAGCCGTGGTGGCGGCTTCGAGCTTCGTGATCATGCCGCCGCGGCCGAAGGCCGTTCCACTTCCCTGTGCGGCGCGCTCGACTTCCGGCGTGATCTTCTCGATCACGTCGAACTGTTCGGGGCGCGGGTTCGCGTCGCTCGGAGGCTCCTTGAACAGCCCGTCGACGTCGGTGAGGATGATGAACGCGTCCGCATCCACGAGGCCCACGACGTTCGCCGCGAGGTTGTCGTTGTCGCCGAAGCGGATCTCTTCGGTGGCGATCGTGTCGTTCTCGTTCACCACGGGGATCACGCCCATCTCGAGCAACTCGTGGAGGGTGTGGCGCGCGTTGAGGTAGCGTTTGCGATCTTCGAGGCCGATCCGCGTGAGCAGCACCTGACCGATCTGGCGACCGTGGTCAGCGAAACGCTTCTCGTACACCCCCACCAAACCGATCTGTCCGACGGCGGCGGCGGCCTGCATCTCGGGGATCGAATGACGGGGTTCCTTCCAATCGAGCTTCGAAGCACCGATCGCGATCGCGCCGGAGGAGACGAGCACGACCTGGCGATCCTCTTCGGCCAGCCCCGAGATCTGCCGGGCGAGATCACCGAACTTGCGATTGCGCACCGCGCCGTCGCGCGTGAGCGTGCTGCTCCCGACCTTCACCACGATGCGGCGTGCGCGCTTCAGCGCCTTGCGGGCTTTCGCTTCAGCCACCGTGGAGGTCTCCTTCGCGCGTCGCGGTCGCCTGGGCTTCCGCGTCTTCGTCTTCTTTCGTTTCGGCGGAGGTCGCATCGAACATGACGCCGACGAGTTCCTCGCAGCCGGCGCCCGTTGCACCCGAGATGCGCAGACACGAAAGCCCCCGCGCCGCGAGTTCCTCCTCGACCGCGCGCAGCGGTGCGTCGTCGGCGAACAACTCGACCTTGTTGAGCACGATGATCTCTCGACGCTTCGCGAGATCGTCCGAGTAGCGCGCGAGTTCGCGGCGGATCGCGTCGTAGTCGGCGAGCAGGTCGCGCCCCTCCGCGATCATCGCCCCGCAATCGAGTAGATGCACGATCACCCGGGTGCGTTCGATATGACGCAGGAAGCGATCGCCCAGCCCCGCACCGTCGCTCGCACCTTCGATCAGGCCGGGAATGTCGGCGGCGACGAGCCGCCGCTCGCCGCGTTCGACCACGCCGAGGCTGGGCACGAGGGTGGTAAAGGGATACGACGCCACGCGCGGCTTTGCGGCGGAGAGTCTTCGCAAGAGCGTCGACTTGCCCGCGTTGGGGAAGCCCACGAAACCGACGTCGGCGAGCAACCGCAGGGTGAGGCGCAGGTGCTTCGTCTCGCCGGGGGTTCCGGGTTGGGCGTACTGAGGCGCCTGGCGCGTCGAGCTCTTGAAGCGCGTATTGCCGAGGCCCCCCTGGCCTCCGGTGCAGATGGTGAAGCGTTCGTTCGCTTCGGTGAGATCGACGATGGGCTCGGCGTCTTCGTCCGCGTCGCGTTCGTAGACCCCGGTGCCGACGGGCACGCGGATCTCGACCGTCTTGCCCGACGCCCCCGTCTTCTGGCGCGAGCCGCCATTGGCGCCCCGGCCGGCCTTGATCTCACGACGATGTCGAAAGTCGAGCAACGTGCGAAGGCCCGGGTCGGCGACCAGCACGACATCGCCTCCGCGCCCACCGTCACCGCCGTCGGGCCCGCCGAAGGGTTCGAACTTCTCGCGGCGCATCGACACCATGCCGCTCCCTCCGTCACCGGAGGAAACGCTGATGAAGACTTCGTCGACGAAATTCTCTCGGCTCGACATGGCAGTGGGTCTTCTCGGTTTCTCGAAATCGCGTGCAAGGGTAGGGGAAGTCGCCAACCGCTCGGCGCACCTGCGCGCGAGCGGGCGGAATCACGACGGCGCGCAGCGCGTACAGCGCGTCCGTGAAGACCGACGCGCACGCTGCGCGAAAGCCCGGATGGATCTGCGGTTCAGCCGATGGCCGAACGCGCGAAGCTCGGGGCTCGCCGCCGAATTACTCGTCTCTTTGCGCCTATTCGGCTGGAGCCGGGTCGACGTAGGCCACGGTGCGGCCGCGGCTCTTGCCGTAGCGCACGGTGCCGTCGACGAGGGCGAAGAGCGTGTAGTCGCGGCCGCAGCCGACGCCCTTGCCGGGGTGGATCTTGGTGCCGCACTGCCGCATCAGGATGTTGCCCGCGCGCACCGTCTGGCCGCCGAAGACCTTCATGCCCCGTCGCTGACCGTTGCTGTCGCGGCCGTTGCGTGAACTTCCCTGTCCCTTCTTATGCGCCATGGTGCTCGTTTCCTGGTGTGCTTGCTCGAAGACCGCGGTGGTGCGCGGTCGGGAATCAGTTTTCGATCTTGTCGATGTGGACTTCGGTGTAGTCCTGGCGATGACCCTGGGTGCGGCGATAGCCCTTGCGGCGCTTCATCTTGAAGACGCGGATCTTGGGATGGCGACCCTGGGCGGTGATGGTGCCCACCACCTTGGCGCCCTCGACCTGGGGCGTGCCGATCTTGACGCCGTCGTCGCCGCCGACGAGGAGAACGTCGGAGAACTCGATCGTGTCACCGACTTCTCCGCCCAGCTTTTCGACGCGGACGGCCTGGCCGGGATCGACCCGGACCTGCTTTCCACCGGTTTTCACGACGGCGTACATTACGACTCCTCAGGCTTGCGAGAGGCGGGGAGTATCCGCATTTCCGGTTCTCCGTCAACCACTTCCGCCGTTTCGCCGCCGGTGGCCTGGAGGCTCGCGGAGGCCGCCGGAACCACGGGTTCGGGGGCTTCCTCGTCGCTGGGCTCGGGGCTCGGCTCCGCGGTCGGCTCGGCGACCGCGGCTGCCGCAGCGGGCGTTTCCGGCTCGGATTCGGGCTCGCTGGGCGCCTCGGCTTCCTCGGCCTGCTCGGCGGGCGAAGCATCGGCGGTGTCTTCGGCTCCAGCCGCCTCGGCGGTTTCCGCAGCCCCCTCGCTCTCGCTGCTCTCGGCCGATGCGGACGCCTCGCTGTCCTTCTCCGCGGTGTCGCTCGCCTCGGCCTCGGCCACCTCAGCTGAGGCCTCCACCGACTCTTCGGCCTTTGCCGCCTCGGCCTCGGCCCGGATGGAGTCGATCGCGGCGCCGGTTTCATCGCCTGACTCGTCGCCCTTCGGCTCGGCCTCCGCGGCCTCGGCCTCGGCCGGCGCGCCACCGCGCCCGCGCCGTCGTCCGCCGCGCTCACTCTTCTTGCCGTTGCGCTCGCCCTTCTTTCGGGCGGAGCCATTGCCCTTTTCCCTGGCTTCCTTGGCCTCGCGGGCCTCGCGCTCTTCGCGTTCCTTCGGCCCCTCGAGCCAGCGAAGCGGGATCGAAACCGGCGGCCCGTTGTCGAGGGCGATGACTTCGAACTGCTCCTGATGCAGGCCGGGGCGTGCGCGAATCTCGATCTCGCGACCGAGGTCCTGGCTCAGTTGTTCGAGGGCCTTGGCGCCTTCGCGCAGCAGGTGTTCGGCCACTGTCGGGTTCACGCTGATCGCGATGCGCCGGCTGCTGAAGCGGGGCAGATCGTTGCGGATCTCGCGCAGCACCTTGAACGCCACGCTCGAACTCGAGAGCACGAAGCCGCGCCCCTCACAGTAGGAGCACGGTTCGCACAGCGTCTGCAGGAGATTCTCGCGCGTGCGCTTGCGCGTCATCTCGACGAGACCCAGCTCGCTGATCTTCAGGATGTTGGTGCGAGCCTTGTCGATGCGCAGGGCTTCCTGCAGTGCGCGGTAGACCTTCTCGCGATGATCGGCGCTCTCCATGTCGATCAGATCCATGATGATCAGACCGCCGATGTTGCGGAAGCGAAGCTGGTAGACGATCTCGCGCACGGCTTCGAGGTTGGTGCGCAGGATGGTTTCTTCGAGATCGCGCTTGCCCGTGTAGCGCCCGGTGTTCACGTCGATCGCGGTGAGCGCTTCGCCCTGGTCGAAGACCAGGTGCCCACCGCTCTTGAGCATCACCTTGCGCTCGAGGTTGTCGTGGATCTTCGACTCGAGTTCGTACTCGTCGAAGATCGGCCGCGTCTCCTGGTAGTGGATGATCTTCGGGCGCGGCTCGGCGACGAATTCGTCGACGAAACTCTTGAGCTCGTCGTAGACCGGCTTCGAATCGATCGCGATGCGCTGGGTCTCGGGGTTCGCGAAGTCGCGAATCATCTTGAGCGGAAGATCGAGTTCGCTGTAGAGCACGGAGGGCGCGGGATCGCTCTCCATCTTGCTCTTGATCTTGTTCCACACGGTGGTGAGGTACTTGATGTCGGCTTCGAGATCGCTCTCGCGCACGCCGTGGCCGGCGGTGCGGATGATGAAGCCCAGATCGTCGACGCGCAGGCGCTCGACGATCTCGCGCAGGCGCTTGCGCTCCTTGTCGCTATCGATGCGCCGCGACACACCGACCCGCCCCGCACCCGGGGTGAGCACGAGGTGTCGGCCGGGGATCGAGATGTTCGAGGTGATGCGCGCGCCCTTGGTGCCGATCGGCTCCTTGGCGATCTGCACCACGACCTCCTGGCCCTCGTGGAGCACGGTCTCGATCTTCGGGGGCGTGCGCCCGCGGCCGTAGCGGCGGCGGCGTCCGTTCCTGGCTTCGCCGTTGCCGTTCTTGCCGCCCTTCCCGGTGTTCTTGTTCTTCTCGAGAACCGGGTAGTAGTCGCCCACGTAGAGGAAGCCGGCCTTTTCGAGGCCGATGTCGACGAAGGCGGCCTGCATGCCGGGAAGCACGCGGCTGACCTTCCCCTTGATCACATTGCCCACGACACTGCGTTCGTTGTCGCGTTCGATGTAGAGCTCGGTGAAGGTGGATCGTTCGAGGATCGCAACGCGGGTTTCCCCCGCGTCTGCGTTGATGATGATTTCGTTCTGCATGTTGCGTCCGCTAGCGAGGGACGATGACGAGCGGGTCACCCTGGGAAGGGGCCCGGTGAGACGTCATGCCCTTTGCCGCTGGCGAGTCGCTTCGGGGTCGCACATACGGTGGGCCGCCTGGATCAGGCGGTGGCGGGGATGTCCGGCGGAAGGCAAGGCGGTGGTTGCTCGCCTCACCCGGTCGGTGATGTGCTCGGACCTCTGCCCGAAGCTCGTGGGTAATTCACTGACTCGCACAGGATTCTCTTGAATCGCGGCGCCAGCTGGATGGTTCGTCCTTCGAGTTCACTACCTGGAACCGGCTTTCGCCGGCATCGGCTGATACAGCATCCCCGCCGTCAACCTCTCGAATGACACTCCGGGTGCAAACCGGTGCAAGTTTCGAGTCTGTCGGTGTAAGGAAGGACTTGGGTCCGGGATCGGTCAGGTCTCGCGGTGTTCGTCGGAAGAAGGTCGTTTCACAGCCTCGTCGTGTCGACTTGGGTCGTCCTGGCGTCGGAGCCGGGGATGGTTCCAGAGTGACGGCGGTAGATTCCTTCTATCTATCTACCTGCGGACCGTCTGCCGTTCCCCGGCGAACGCTCACGTGCACCGCTTGCGGTGCGACTGTGATCCGAGTTCTCCTTCTTCGTTCGAGTTGTGCCTGACTTTCAGTCGACGGCGCCGGATTCCAATTTCGCAACGCCGTTTGTTTGGTTGATCTGGATTTCGCGAGTGTCGATCGACTCGATCTCAGCGTCATGCTCGAACCCTGGCGGGCCTCGATGCGACGTGAACCTTCAGTCCAGCGGGTCTTGTGACTGTCATCCCCCGGCTGCTTCGAGCTGACCGGGCAGGATGCCCCCGCTTTCCTTACTCTTTTTGTCTCAATCCTTGGGTCGAATTGCTTCGTTGCGCGCGGCCTACGACTTGTCTGCCGGTTGCAACTCCGGAGCCGGCCCAGCTGGGGCCGACCTGAAAACTTGGGTACTGGAAAGAACAATCATGGATCAGGGCGACACAGTCAACCCGGACCCGCGAAGGTCTCTCCCCTCGGTAGACAAGCTCTCACGGGAGGTGGTTCGCGCTTGTCCGGATCTTCCCGAGTGGGCGGTCGTCGCCGCCTGTCGTTCTGTTCTTCGGAGCGCCCGGGACGAAGCTGAAACTCTTGTTTCCCGGGGGGCGGACGGATCGGCTCTCGCGGAATTCAGCGCGACCGCGTGGTCGGCCCGGGTGGCCGTCGAGGCCGACCGGTTGGCGGGGCCGCATCCGCGCCGGGTCGTCAACGCCACCGGCGTGATTCTCCACACCAACCTGGGTCGCTCGCCCGTCGCCGCGGGGGCGGTCGAAGCCGCGGCCGACGTGAGCGTGGGGTATTCCAACCTCGAACTCGATCTCGCGAGCGGTCGCCGAGGGCATCGGTTGAGCGCGATCTCCGAAAAGCTCTGCCTGCTCTCGGGTGCACCGGCCGCTACCGCGGTGAACAACTGCGCGGCCGCGGTGCTGCTGGTTCTCAACACATTGGCGCGCGATCGCGAGGTCGTGGTGTCGCGCGGCGAGTTGGTCGAGATCGGCGGGTCCTTTCGCGTACCGGCGATCATGGAGCGCGCCGGCGTGAAGCTCGTCGAGGTGGGGACGACCAACCGTACCCATCCGCGCGACTACGCCGAAGCGATCGGCCCCGATACGGCGCTGCTTCTCAAGGTGCATCGCAGCAACTTCGAGCAGCGGGGCTTCGTGACCGACGTCGAACTCGCCGAGTTGGTGGAGATCGGCCGCGAGTACGGGCTGCCCGTGCTCGAAGACCTGGGCGCCGGGACCCTGCTCGATCTGGGCTCGAGAGGCCTTCCCGCCGACGCCTACGCGCCCGGGCGTATCGCGCTGGGCGCCGACGTCGTCTGTTTTTCGGGGGACAAGCTCATCGGTGGGCCCCAGGCGGGCATCATCCTCGGTAGCGAGGAGGTGATCGCCGCGGCGAAGAGCAACCCGCTTGCTCGCGCGCTGCGACTCGACAAGATGACGCTGGCGGCGCTCGACTGGACGCTGGCGCGGATGCTCGACGGCACGGCGCAACGCGAACTGCCGCTGCTTTCGATGATGCTCGAAGACCTCCCCTCGATCGAAGCCCGCGCCCAACAGCTCCACGAACGCGTCGCCTCACTCGCGGGGGATGGCGTGAGGATCACGATCGAGAAGGATCGCGTTCCGATCGGCGGGGGTTCGCTGCCGGGGGTGGAGTTCGAAAGCCGGGCGCTCGCCGTCGTGAGCACCCGCGAGAACGGCTCCGCCGACGCCATCATGCGTCGACTGCGCGAATTCGATCCCCCCGTTCTCGCACGCGTGCGCGACGACGCGGTGTGCATCGACCTGCGGACCCTGCGCAACGACGACCTCGAAGTGGCTGCGAAAGCGCTCGAAGCAGCCTTGAGTGAGTAGAACAGCCTTGAGTGGGTAGAGCAGGCCTGGCGGGGTAGACGCCTTCGAGGCCGAGAACGCCCTGCGTTGAAGGCATTCGGCCGTTTGGTACGTTTTTTCGCCAGGTCATGCTGAATACGAGTGTCCTGGTCCTGAATCGAAGTTTCCTTCCGATCCACGTGACATCGGTGCGTCGCGCGTTTTCGCTCGTCTACTCGGGCGGCGCGCACGCGGTCAACCAGAACTACGAGACCTTCGACTTCGACTCGTGGTGTGTGCGCGGGAAGGCGGCCGATACGTCCGACTATCTGCGCACGCTCCACGGTGAGATCGCGATCCCGCGCGTCATCCTGTTGCGCTACTTCGATCGCGTACCGCGCAAACACGTGCGCTTCAGTCGCGCCAACATCTTTTCGCGCGATACCCACATGTGTCAGTACTGCGCCAAGATGCCACCGCGCTCGCAGCTCAATCTCGACCATGTCATTCCGCGCGCCCAGGGCGGCAAGACGACATGGGAGAACGTCGTTTGCTGTTGTATCCCGTGCAATCGACGCAAAGGGGGGCGAACCCCCGAGCAGGCGGGTGTGAAACTTCGACGCATTCCGCGCCGCCCGCGGTGGTCACCGCTGATGAGCGTGACTCCCCACGGTGCGCGCTACCAGGAATGGCGCCCATTCCTGGGCGAGTACGACAAAGCGCTCGAAACTTCCCACTCGGCGTCGTAAGCTACAAGGCGGCAAGTCAGATGGGGGGTCGTTGCCGTGCGGTACACGCAACACGTGCAACCCGCGAAGGGTTTGCGGTGCGCGAACGCATGTCGGGGGTGCGCTGATAGCGCGCTCGACATCGCCGGAGTTCGCATATGACATCGCCTCGTTCGACCGGCGATGGGAAGCCCGTCACCGCGCGTGCTGCCGCGAACGCGGGTGCACGCATCATCTCGGTGGGCGGGGGCAAGGGCGGCGTCGGCAAGTCGTTCATGGTCGCGAACGTGGCTACCTGTCTCGCGCGGGCCGGGCATCGCGTGATCGTGGTCGATTGCGATCTCGAAGGCGCGAACCTCCACACGGTTGTGGGCGCCCACGCTCCGGTCGCGAGCCTCGCCGACTTCGTGGCCCAGCGGGTCGACGATCTCGGGAAGCTCGTCTTCGATACCCCGATCGATGGCCTGCAGTTGATCGCGGGTACCCACGCGAACTTGAGCGAAGCCCAGCCCACGCACCTGCGCCGCGTGCGACTCATGCGAGCGCTGCGTCGCCTGCAGGCGGACTTCGTGATCCTCGATCTCGGCGCTGGCGTGCACTCGGCGGTGCTCGACTACTTCCTCGTGGCCGACGATGGCCTCGTCGTCTGTTCGCCCGAACCGACGAGCGTCGAGAACGCCTACACCTTCCTGCGTGCGGCCTTCTATCGACGCATGCGCCTCGCCATGGTGGGCCATGGTGTTCGCAAGCTCGTGACGACCGCGATGGATCAGCGCAACGAACACGGCATGCGGACGCCCCTCGATCTGCTGCGCGAGATCGAATCGATCGACAGCGCCGACGGGGCGCGCTTCGTGCAGACGATGCGCGAGTTCCGGCCGCGCGTCGTGATCAACAACGTGCGCACGGCCGAGGACATCAAGCTCGGCTTCGCGGTGTGCAGCGTGTGCCGCAAGTACTTCGGCATCGACGCCGAGTATCTCGGCTACGTGAACCAGGACGAAGACGTGCGGCTGTCGGTCGCCAATCGCAAGCCGCTCGTCGAGTACCGCCCGAAGTCGGACGCCTCGATCTACCTGCAGCGCATCGCGCGGAAACTCGCGGGTTCGCGACCGCCGAGCCAGCGGGTGGCCGCTTCGGCGCCGGCTGCGGGGAGCCCCGCACCGTGAAGCCCCTCGAGGAACAGGATCACTACGAAGTCCTCGAGGTTTCGCCGGGCGCCGCCTCCGAGGACATCGAACGCGCCTATCGCCTGACCCGCGCGGCCTACACCGACGGTTCGATGGCGTTGTACTCGATCTTCAGCCGCGACGATGCCGCGGTGATTCGCTCGCGCATCGACGAGGCGTATCGCGTGCTCACCGATCCCCAGGATCGCGCGCGCTACGACGCGGAAGCGGGGATCGCCGAGCGCCACGCGCCTGCGGAGGAGCCCGCGACGCAGACGCGTCCCGTCGATGCCTTCCCGATCGAGGTCGATCCGCAGGAAGAAGAAGCGCGCGTCATGCCCGCCGAGCTTCCCTCGGCGATCGAGGTAATCGACGATCCCGATGCCGACATCGATGAAGAGACGAGCGACTTCGACGGCGCGGCGCTACGCCGTGCCCGCATGCGGCGCGGGGTCGAGCTCGATCAGATCTCCGATGTCACCAAGGTGAGCGTCAAGTACCTGCAGTGCATCGAAGAGGAAGCCTTCGATCGCCTGCCCGCCTCGGTCTACGTCCGCGGCTTCGTGACCGCCTACGCGCGCGCCATCGGCCTCGACGCGCGACGCGTCGCCACGAGCTACATGGAGCGTGTCGACGCAGCGCGCGAACCACGCCAGCGCCGCACGAGAAGCACCTAGAGGCTCGGCCGGAGAGTCGCCCTGCATTCGGACGCGTCTGCGGCCTTCGCTCTGCGTTCCGCTCCCTGCGCCGTAGCTACGGCTCGGTCGCGCGCCTTGATCGAAGGCCGCAGACACGCCGTCGGTGCGACGGGCGACTCTCCGGCCGAACCTCTAGCGCTGATTTGTGGGCTCCCGCGTTCGAGGCGAGCTAGAACGTCGGAGCCATGAGCCCGACCTCGCCCGACCTGCCCGCGACGCCTTCGTCGAACGACGACGAAGTGGAAGCGCTGTGCTTCGAAGTCGAGGAAGCGGCAGAGGGCCAGCGCGTCGACGTGCACCTCGCCGAACTCGCCGACATCTCACGCGCCCAGGCGAGGCGTTGGCTCGAAGACGGGCGCGCCCTGGTGAACGACGCCGTCGTTCGCCCGTCGCGCAAGCTGGTGGCGGGGGATGTGATCGTCGCCGATCCCCCGGAAGCGAAGCCCCTCGATCTCGTCCCCGAGGACATTCCCCTCGTGGTGTTGCACGAAGACGCGCACCTGATCGTGATCGACAAACCGGCGGGCCTCGTCGTGCATCCCGCACCGGGGCACGATCGCGGCACGTTGGTGAATGCGCTGCTGCATCACTGCGACGATCTCGCCGGCGTTGGCGGTGCGCTTCGGCCCGGCATCGTGCATCGCCTCGATCGCGGAACCAGCGGTGTGATGGTCGCCGCCAAGAACGATCGCGCGCATCAGAAGCTCGCCGAGCAGTTCCATGATCACACGATCGGTCGCATCTACCGCACCTTCGTGCGCGCGCTTCCGGGCGAGGACGAAGGCGAGATCGACGCGCCGATCGGGCGGCATCCGAAGGATCGCAAGCGCATGTCGATCCACACGCGCGCGGGCAGGCCCGCCACGACGCGTTGGATCTGTCGGGCGCGCTATCCGCGCAGCGACATCAGTCAACTCGAGATCCACCCGCAGACAGGGCGGACGCATCAGATCCGCGTCCACCTCTCCTCCCACGGCATGCCGATCGCCGGCGATCCCGTCTACGGCAGGCCGCGCACGCGCGGCCCGAAGATCGCGGCCCTCGACGCATTGACCCGGCCCGCCCTGCACGCGGCGCTGCTGGCTTTCGATCATCCCGAGACGGGAAAGCGCATGGAGTTCACCGCGGCGCTTCCCGCCGATCTCGCCGAACTCGAGCGCGCCCTCGAAGCCCGCGAAGGGGAGGGGGGCCCGGCGTGATGCGTTCAGGCTACCTGCGGCATTCCCTGCTCGACGATCTTGCGATCGAACACGGCTTCGGAACACGCGACAGTGTCGTCCCTGGCGAACTCGTGCGGCCGAAGCAGGTGCACGGCGCCGAGGTCGTGCGTTCGACTGCGCAGCACGCCGGCGACCAGCGGGAGGCGGACGCGATCGCCACGCGGGTGACAGACCGTTCGGTCGGCGTACTGACCGCCGACTGCGTTCCGATTCTCGTGGCTGCTCACGACGGTCGTGGCGTGGCGGCAATCCACGCCGGCTGGCGGGGGCTCGCGGCTGGCGTCGTCGAAGCGGGGGTCGCGGCGCTTCGCGAGCTCTGCGAGCCGGAGGCGCGCCTCGTCGCCGCCATCGGGCCCCGCATCGGAGTCTGCTGTTACGAGGTCGATCGCCCGGTTCTTGACGCAATGACGCAGCGCTTCACGAACGCCGAGATCGAGAGAGCGTGCGTCGAGACGCGGCCGGGGCACGCGCGCGTCGATCTAGCGGCGCTCTGCCAGCTCGCACTGCAGCACAGCGGCATCGCACCGGCGGATCACGCGGCTCTCGACGAAGCGTGCACCGCGTGCGACGCCGAGCGCTTCCACTCCTACCGGCGCGATGCCGAGGCGGCGGGGCGACTCGCGCACTTCATCACAAGCCGGTGAAAAGGCGCGCGTTTTTCCCGGCCGTCCGCCGGTTCGCCGGGCGCATCCCGACCGCGCGAGACGAAACGTCCACTCCCGGGTCGGGTGCGAAAATTCGTTTTGCGATCGCCCGGGTAACGCCTACCGTTCAGGCCTGCGCCGACACTGGAATGCCATCACACCGTGATGCTCCCGCGGCGACTCGCGGAAACGCGCTCCCTCCCTCCCCATCCCCACAACAGCCCGACCGAGCCATTTCGGCTCGACCTTCGCACGAAGCGCGCCGCATCCCGCGACGTTCAGCTTTCGGAGCGAACGACCGAATCAGCAAGCCTCCTTCCCAGGGTGGCGTCGACACCCTTCCGAGATCAGCACCGAGCCAACTCCCTCGAGCCTTCGATCCCCTCGCGCCGACCGGGCAAACCCGGTGCGGCGTGCTGATACCCGAGTGCCCGAGTTCGTAGAACCGAGAAGAAGAGAGAACCCCAAGTGAGCAGCGAGCGCGTCAGCGATCCGAATCCCCAGAAAGCGCCTTCGGCGACTTCGAACGGTTCTTCTGCGCCGCAGGGGGGCTCGCGTCGGCGCAATCGCAATCGCCGCGCGCGCGGCGGTGGTGGTCGCGGTGCCAATGGCAACAAGGCCGCGGCGGCCAAGCGCGACTACTTCCCCACCGACGACGAGCTGGCCGAAGAGGAGGCCCTGGCCGAAGACAACGGCCAGGAGAAGATCTACGTCCAGGAACTGAAGGCGCTCTCGATGGAGGAGCTCACGCGCTTCGCCGAAGAGCGCGACATCGAGAACGCGGCCGGCATGCGAAAGGCCGATCTGGTCTTCGCGATCCTGCAGGCGCAGACCGCCAACCGCGGACAGATCTTCGCCGAAGGGGTGCTCGAGATCCTGCAGGATGGCTTCGGCTTCCTGCGCGCCCCCGATCAGAACTACCTCGCGGGGCCGGACGACATCTACGTCTCCCCCTCCCAGGTGCGCCGCTTCAATCTGAAGACGGGCGACACCATCAAGGGGCAGATCCGACCGCCCAAGGAGGGTGAGCGCTACTTCGCCCTGCTGCGCGTCGAAGAGATCAACTTCGAACCACGCGACAACGCGAAGCACAAGATCCTCTTCGACAACCTCACCCCCCTCTACCCCCAGGAGAAGTTCATTCTCGAGGGCAAGGAAGGCGGGTTGACCACGCGCATCATCGACCTGATCGCGCCGATCGGGAAGGGACAGCGCGCGCTGATCACCTCACCGCCCAAGGCGGGCAAGACGATGATCCTGAAGGATCTCGCCAACGCGATCGCGGAGAACCACCCCGAGGCGTATCTCATCGTTCTGTTGATCGACGAGCGTCCCGAAGAAGTCACCGACATGCGCCGCACGGTGAAGGCCGAGGTGATCTCTTCGACCTTCGACGAGCCGGCGAGCCGACACGTGCAGGTGGCCGACATGGTGATCGCCAAGGCGAAGCGCCTCGTCGAACACAAGCGCGACGTCATCATCCTGCTCGATTCGATCACGCGGCTTGCGCGCGCCCACAACACCGTGGTGCCGCACTCGGGCAAGATCCTCTCGGGCGGTGTCGATTCGAATGCGCTCCACAAGCCGAAGCGCTTCTTCGGTGCGGCGCGCAACGTCGAAGAAGGGGGAAGCCTCACCATCGTGGGCACCGCCCTGATCGACACGGGTTCGCGCATGGACGAAGTGATCTTCGAAGAGTTCAAGGGCACGGGCAACAGCGAGATCGTGCTCGACCGCAAGCTCGCCGATCGCCGCACCTTCCCCGCGATCGACATCAACCGCTCGGCCACGCGCCGCGAAGAACTCCTGCTCGAAGACAACACCTTGAATCGCATGTACATCCTGCGAAAGGTGCTGGCGCCGCTCTCCCCAGTGGACTCGATGGAGTTCCTGCTCGGCAAGATCCAGGGCACCGAGTCGAACGACGAGTTCCTGGAGTCGATGAACTCCTGAGCCTGCCTTTCGACCTTCAGAGCCAGTTCGAGATCGGGCCCCAATCCAACATGCCGTAGAGTGTGGCGTGTCGGTCGGCGTAGGGGTGGAGTGCGTTGGCCGTAACGCGCTTTGCGGCTTCGGCGCCCAGGCGATCTGCGAGTTCGAGGGTGAGTACCGCACTGACGAGCCAGGTGAAGTCATTCGGGAGCTTCAATTCACCCGCTACGACCACCCTTGTGAGCACTTCGCGCGCAGGGTTCTGGTCTCCGGCTTCGAGAACGCTCAACGCGGATGCCAGGCGCCACCCCATGAGCGCTGAATTCTCGGCGACCTGCTCGACCAGCGGTGCGAGTTCTGCGAGGCGATCCTGCCTCCAGCGCAGAGAGAAGAGCTGCATGGCCGACCATTGCCGTGCGAGGTCGTAGCCGGTGCGAGCACCCAGCCGACTTGCGCGCGTCAACTCACGCTCCGCCCGCTCTAGATCCCCATCGGTGAGACTGCACATCACGCGGTAATGGGCGTGGTGCCATGCATAGATGAGCTCGCCGTTCGCAGTCATCAAGCGCTCGTGGTCCGAAAGAGCGGCATCGACTCCAGGTCGGTCTCCCGCTTCGAGTAGATCCGCGATGAGATCCATCTGGGCGTCGTGGACTCGATGCGAATCACCGGTCGTTCGCGCCAGTTCCAGCTGTTCGGTCGCCCAGGCTCGTCGCTGCGGCAGGTTCTCCGGAGTCCAGAGCGCAAAGTGAGCGGCGCGGATCGCGTCGCAGAGCAACGCCGGATCTTCGATCGATCTGGCGACCTCGAGTGCATCGAGCGCGAGCCGCGTCCGCCTCGGGCGGCTCGCTTCGTTCTGGAGCGCCATGGCGAGTCTGCCCCGTACGCGAAGGGCGAGTGGATCGCTGCCCTCGCTCATCGCGTCAGCAGCCTGCTCGAGGAGTTGGATTCGCTCGGGTTCGGCGCCCGCGCTCTCTTCGGCACCGGCGAAGGCGAGGGCCGCGTGCGCCACCAGATCCAGCTGGCCCAGACACTCCGCGCGATCGACGACACGCTGCAGTTCGCTGCGACCTGCGACCACATCGTTCGACTGGATCAGCGCCTCGCCGAGTTGGAGTTGGATCTCGACCTCGCGTTGCGGTTCGAGCCCCCTCGACCCGGGAGCGCGCGCGACGTCGAGCGCTGCACGCATCAGACGACTCGCCTCTCGATACGCCTGTCGGTCGCGCAACCTCGTGGCCGCCTTGCACAAGCGATCGACGGTTTCCTGTCGACGGTGGGGGAGATCGGCACGAAGCAGGTGGTAGGCGACTGCAATCACATCCGCGCCATCTCCTTGCGCGAGCAACGCGTCCGCGAACCGCTCGTGGGACCTCGATAGCGAGCCGCTTGGTGCCTGTGCGATCAGGCACTCGGCGATCAGCGCGTGGACGAAGCGCATGCGTCTGTCGGAGTCGCCGACGGTTTCCAATAGACCTGCTCGCCTGGCTTCGTCGGCGAGGGCGCCGACCTGCTCGCCACTCGCCTCGGCGACGAGGCAGAGGTCGAACTCCCGCCCTGCGACCGCGGCCAGCTCGAGGAATCGCCGGCAGGCGTTGGAGATCGCGCCGAGATGGCGAGTGAGGACGTAGCCGGAGATCGAGGTGACGTCGGGAATCGTCGCGAGGTGCTCGCCGTTCCACTCCGCGCCACGGGGCGCGCGCAGAAGCTGAAGCGCGAGGAAGGGGTTGCCGGCGGTTCGATCTTGCAGCGAATCGATCTCATCTTCGGATGGATCGCGGCCGGACTCGTCGCAGATCAGCCCACGCAGTTCGTCGCGATCGAGGCCGCAGAGTTCGAGGACGGTGGCGGACGGGTGCTCCGCGAGTGAACGCATCTCCTCGTGCCGTTCTGCGCGAAGCGACCAATCGCGCTTGCGCAGCGTGGCGACGAGCAGGAGCGGGAGTCGGTGCAGTTCATCAGCGAGGAGAGCGAGCAACTCTAGGGACATCGGATCGGCTCGGTGCACGTCTTCCAGGACGATCACCACCCCGACCGAACCCGCGGCCTGCTTCGCGAGGGCGCAGACTTCGCCCACGAGTCGAAAGTTCAGCTGGTTCGAATCGTTTCGCGCGTGCGAGCCGACCGCTCGCTTCCTGCTTCGCACGTCGAGCGAGTCGGCAACCTCCGGAAGCACGTCGGCCAACACGCGGCGCGTGCGTTCGGAAAGGGCATCGCGGTCCCAGGTCTCGAGCTGTATGAGCGCTCGCAGGGCCTGGATCCACGGCCCCATCGCGCCCCGCGGACCCAATTCGACGCCTCGACCCATGACGATGGGGATCGGCCCGCGACGAGTTCGATCGAACAGGCGGTCGACCAACCAGCTCTTGCCGATCCCGGGTTCGCCGCTGATCAGTACGAGTTGCCCCCGGCCACGTGTAACGTCCTCCGCCAGGGCTTCCAACGAATCGAGCGCGGTGGCTCGGCTCTCTCCAACTTGCGTCGTACCGAATCGGGCCCGGGGAGCCGGAGCGGTGTCGCGGTGTTCGAGCGGTTCACTGAGCAGCTCGTAACCGTGCCCCCGAACGGTGCGGATCGGGGGCGTCTGGTTGCCGTTGTCGCGGAACGCCCGCCGGACCTCCTTGATCGCCCGGGCGATCGCCCATTGGCTGACGCTGGCGCCGCCCCAGACTTCTTCGAGGAGCTCTTCCTTCGATACGACGCGTCTGGGGTGACGGGCGAGATAGTGAAGTACGTCGAAGACCAATGGTTCGACGGGGATCGAGCGTGAACTGATGCGGAGCTCCCGGCGCCCGCCGTCGATATCCCAGCCCTGGAAGTCGATCCGCATCTTCGTGACCCACCCGATCCGCGCGGTGTGCACTCACGGAGATGTGTAGCGTAAGCCTCAGGGGCACGTCGTCGTCCCGTTGCACGAGTTGCTGAGCATGTTCAACCCCGAAGAAACCGTGCCTCCGGTATTGCCGTTGACGACGTTCTCTCGGTAGGCGGAGCCCGCATCCAGCGAGAGCCCGAAGCCCGTGTTTCCCGTCACGGTATTGCGTTGAACGGTCGACCCACCGGTCGCGCGAATCCCGTTGCCTCCGTTTGCCGATGCGGTGTTTCCCGAAACGGTCGAGGCACCGGTGACGTAGATCCCTTCGAAGCCGTTACCCCACGCCGAGTTCCCGGACACCGTCGATCCATACGCGGCTTCGATCCCGTCGTGGTCGTTCGCATTGGCAGCGTTGCCCATGACCAGCGAACCAATCCCACCGGTGATGCCATCGGCCTGGTTGTCGTAAGCTGCGTTGTCGACGATCGAGGCGCCCTGGCTCGCAAGAATGCCGTGCTGGGTATTCAGATAGACGGTGTTCCTGGAGATGACCGAGCCGCGCGCGCCATTGATGCCGATCCCCCCATTCTGAAACACCACGTTTCCGGATACCTCAGACGCATCGCCTACCACGATGCCAGCGAGGCCGTTCCCATGGACCCACAGGTTCGTGACACTGGATTGGACGAAGGCGAAGACGCCACTGCTGCCCATTCCGGTGATGCCTCCGTTCATCACGGAGACGGCGACGAGCGTCGATGGACTTGCAAGGACGCCCGTTCCCGTACCGGTGATGAGCGTGCAACTGGCCGGCGCGTTCTCACAGCCCGATCGAACGATCGAGAAGCCGTTGAGATCGACCGCAACGTGGCTCGCACTCACGACGACTCCGTCGGTGTTCTCGTCGGGCACGATGAGATTGCTCGTCAAGCGGAAACTGCCCGATGTGGTGATGGTGACGGGGTAACCCACCGAGTCGCCGGCGAAGCAACCCGTTTGCGTCGCGCAGGCTTGGTTGATCTCGAAGACACCATCGCCCGCGCTTGCCGCGGAAGCCAGCAGCAGCAGCATCGTGGCGCAGATGAGATGGGGGGATCTCGGGTTCATTCCCCCGGTCTCCATCGCACGTCGCGTCTTCTACGGTGTGCCGATGCGACCTGTCGCTTGCGCGAGCGTACGAGGTAGGCCAGGAGCGCTGCGCTCGACGCGTACTGCAGTGCGGGCACGGGTTCGGGTACGAACGCGATCGCGTCGAGATCCGCGGGTTCCCATGCGGGATCCACCGCAGCGGTGTCGACCCAGAGCGTCCACGGTGTGCCGGCACCGGCGTTGTAGAGCAGCACGTCCTCGTCCGCGAACGTGATGCCGGCGATGCTTCCTCCGACGTCGAACGAGAGCAGAACGTCTCCCGCCGCACTGCCCGGGCTCACCGCGTCGACATCGATGCCGTTCGCGAGCCCCGCAGCGCTCGCGTCGAAGATCAAGGTTCCGGTGGCTCCGTTCAAGACATCTGCATCGCCGACCACCAGACCGCCGAGGTCGACTACCCGATCGAAGGAAAGCCAGAAGTGCCCCGTCGAGGGGATCAACGCGAAGGCATCGATGGCTGCGCCGTCGGGGATGCCGTTGACACCGCCCGGAAGCAGGATCGTATACGTGACGCCATCCCACTGGACGACGTCTCGAGGGCGTACCGTCAGGGGCCCGGGCAGCGTCATGGTGTGGCCGAGAACGAAGAGCGCGTCGCCTGGGTTGAAGCCTTCGGAGTAGGCGATGACCTGCGCGCCATCCGGAAGCGGACCCAGGTCGATCAAGCTTGGTATCGCGGCCTCGATGTCGTCCGCGACATCCCCGCGCGCGATCGCGCTGCCCGAGACGTCCAATTGGACGTCGGGCGAACCACGGACCAGGCTCTGGGCCGACCCCGCACGTGGATCGATGGCGAGACACACAAGGACGAGCAACGGCAAGACCGCCCGCGTGATGCGATGGGACCGCCTGATCATGGAACGATCCTACCGGCGAATCAGAGCGGGAAATTGGATGATTCTTGGATGATTGCGCTGCCGCTGGGGAGCCACCGAGGCACTCGGGTAGGCTGGATTCATGCGGTTCTTCATCCTGCTGCTCGCACTACTCGCGCCGGTGTCCGCCAGGGCAGTCGATGGAGTCCTCGAGATCAATCACGCGCTCGCGCTGCTTGGCGGGACGGTGCCTGGGGATGCGGCCGGATATCCGGTGACGCTCGGGGTGTCCGGCAGCTACCGATTGACGAGCGACCTCACCCAGTCCAATCCGACGTTGCCGGTCATCCAGGTCACCGCGACGGACGTGACGATCGACCTCAACGGGTTCGCGATTCGGGGATCGAATACCTGCACGCTCGCGACTCGCAACGTCAACGGCGTCCTGGTGGCCGACAGCGTGACGTGTACCGGAACCTCCTTGACCGGACACGGGATATCGGGATCCGTCGACGGCCTTGCCGTACGCAATGGGAAGATCGTTGGGGTGAGCGGGAGAGGAATCCTGGCGGGCGACTACGCCCACATCGAGAATGTGCAGATCAGCCATACCCGGCTGGACGGCATCCGGTTGGGGGCTGGCGGCGTCGTTCGGAACGCGGTCGTTACGCTCAGTCAGGCGTCCGGAATCCTGGAGGGAGACGAGGGCGGTGGTTCCTATCATGGCATCACCTCGTCACGACATGAGCGCATGGGCTTCGAGGCGATCAGTTGGTGCAGCGTGACGAACTCGACCGCCAATTGGAATGTGTTCCACGGTTTCGACATCCGCACCGGATGCACGGCGACCGGAGTTTCTGCTTCCCGCAATGGCGCGAATGGGATCAGCTCGGGGTGGGCGCTGCTCGGGCATTGCAACGCTTCGTGGAATGCCGTCGACGGGCTATCCGGTAGCGGATCCTATGACGCGTGCGTGATGGAGTTCAACCAGGGGACCTCCGTGTCGAGCTCCATGACACGCCTCGGCCCGAGCTACTGCGACGGTTCGTTGTGCCCGTAGCGCTGCGCGGCATCGCTGCAGAGGGGCACCTGATGCGTCGATCAGTCCTCCAACCTTCAAAGGGCAGACCATCTGCCTTCCTCTTTCTCTCGATTCTGCTCTCGCTGGTCGGGTTCGATGCGTGGGCCTCGGACGGTGTCTTCGAGATCAATCAGGCCTGCGCACTCGACACCGGTTGCTTCAGCGGGGATACCTCCGGGTTTCCCGTGACAATCGGCCAGGCCGGTAGCTATCGGCTGACCAGTTCGTTGACTCCGGGCTCGGCGGACGCGATTTCGGTTTCGAGTTCGGACGTGTCAGTCGACCTGAACGGCTTCGCCCTCGTCGGCCCCGGAAGCTTGCGCACTGGCATCGTGGCCGACGATCAGGACTTCCTGACAGTGCGTAACGGTGTGGTCCACAGCTTCCAAACCGGGCTCGACGTCGGGGGGCACGCGCGAATCGAGGACCTGACGATTCGGGGATGCTCGAGCGACGGCCTGGTGGTCAACGGTGGTGGGGGTCGCGTCTCGAACAATCTCGTGGTCGACAACCAGACCGTCGGTCTGCACCTGGCCACGGACACCGCCTACGGCGGCAACGTCTTCGCCAACAACGGCACAGACGTCGTCAACGGTGCAGCCCTGGCGACGAACCTGTGCGACGGCGAGACATGTACGTCTCCACCGCTGCGGCGCTACTACCTGACGACCGCAACGTACGACGGCAGCGAGGCCGCGGATGCGGGTGTGTGCGCCGATGGCTTCCACTTCGCCGCGCTGTACGAGATCATCGATCCGTCGAACCTGCAGTACGACGCCGGCCTCGGATTCGTGAAAGACGACTCCGGCGAGGGGCCGCCGGCGGGCGTGACGAACGTGTCGGCATCGGGTTGGATTCGGACGGGCTTCAGCAGCAGCGACGTGGCGGTCCCCGGTTGGGCCAACTGCAACAACTGGAGTTCGGATGTCACCACGTCGTACGGCAGCATCGCCTGGCTGCTCGAAAGCTGGGACACCGGCGTGTCACAGGGATTGGCGATCGGGCCCGCGAGCGGTCCGTGGGTGACGCAAGGGGCGCCCTGCAACGCAGCGCCCCGTGTCTGGTGTGTCCAGGATTGAGGCCAGGGTTGGTTCCCAGAGGCAGGTCGTCCATGCGAAGTCATCTACCCATCGTGCTGTTGATCAGTTTCTCGTTCCTTGCGCTTGCGGGAGTGGCGCGCGCTCAGGTGATCGGGGGTTTCGACGCGAGTCGCGGCGGGATCTTCAGTCCGGCCGAGGGCTCGCAGTTCGAACTCCTGCGGGGCGACATCCTCGCAACGTATCCACTCGCCCAGTTCAGCGGCACCAATGTGCTCACACTGCAGTACCTGTTGGGCCTCGACCTCGTGATCGTGGGCTCTGCATTCAGCCAATCTGCAGGTATCACACCCCTCGATGCCTCGGAGCAGGCGGCGCTTTCGCAGTACGTCGACGGCGGTGGAGCGGCGATCATCCTCACCGACAACCACACGTTGCCCGATGTCGCCGCGGCCAACGTGAGCCTTTCGACGGTGTTCGGAGTGACGACGACCGGCACGCTATCCGGTAGCCAGCCGGCAAGCTCCGCGTCCCAACATCCCATCATGACCGGACCGGCGGGCGTGGTCACCAACTACAACACCGAATTCCCCGGTTGGGTCGACACCGATGGTGGTGCCACGACCCTGGCGACCCTCGACAACGCACCCTCGAATGCTGCGACCTGCCTCTTGTTCGACGAGGGCGCGATCGTGGCGGGGTCGGGCCCCGTGCTCTTGTTTACCGACCACGTCTTTCCCAACACTCTGGTACTCAACCTGCTCTATCTCGTCGTACCGCCGGCAGTCCCGTTGCTGACTCCGGTCGGTCTCGGGGCCCTCGTGCTGCTCTTGGCGACCACCAGCCCGCTGGCCCGCTGGCCCGTCCCGAATGCGAAACGATGCAGGTCCGTGCGTCGGTTCCACGACAAGTCGCCGAAGTCCTCGAAGAGATCGCTGTCGTAGACCATGCCGTTGCAGGCGTCGATCACCGCGATTGCCTAGTCGTCGCAGTCGATGATCTCGCTCGGGTCGAACTCCGGACTCTTCATACTCTTCGTGGTCCTCGCAGCTCAAGTCTGGATCGAACCAGCAATAGAACCAGTCTTCAGCGCGCGCGAAGCAGTCTTCGTCGCCAGCGAAGTCGCGGGCCAGAAACGCGAACCCTGCGATTCGCCGAAGCGCATGGTGATATCCCTCGGCGTTCGCCGGGAAGACTACGCGCGCTTGCGTCGTGCCGCGAGGCCGACCAGGCCCGCCATCAGGAGCGTCGCGGTACCGGGCTCCGGAATCACCTGGGCGTCGAAGGTCACGACCACCGGGAGGTGATCCGTGAGCTGGTCGCCCATGTCGTCGTCGAAGAGACCGGTCGGCGTGTCGTACGCGGTCGGGTTCAGCGCGAGGGTTGCGCTGTTGCGGAAGAGCACCTTGTCGATGCGCTCGCAGCCGGCGCCATCGGTCTCAGCGTCGTTCGTGCAGCCCGGAAGCGGCATCGAGCCTGCCAGCGGTACGTTGCCGCCGTTCATCAGTTCGACCCAGGTATCAGCGAGCCCCGTCGACGTCAGGAAGGAAGGCAGCGAATCGCCCACGCGGTTGAAGAGGCTGTTGGTGTCGCCGAGCACGATCACCGCATTGCCTGCGGAGAAGGCGTCGATGTGGGCGGCGAGTTGGTCGAGCTGATCGGCACGCGCGGCGAAGTCGAGTGCCTCCTGTCCGGCGTCGCCGTGCAGGTTGTAGATGTCGACGGTCTCGCCCATCACGGTGTGGCGCGCCCTCGAGAAGCCCTTGTTGGCGGCGCAGTCGTCGCGGTTGGGCCCGCATGTGTTCCACCCTTCGCGGGCGTAGTCGCTGTAGGGATCCTGCGAGAGACGCAGCAACCCCGAACCGGCGAGGGCACCACCGGAGGGAGGATCGAAGGGAGGAGCGTTGGAACCCGTGGCCGCGATGTCCGCGTAATAGCCCGGGTCGAAGGCTTCCTGGATCGCGACCACATCGAAGCTGGTGATGTTGTTCTGCAGCGCGGTCTCGATCTGCGGCACGGCCACCGGAGAATCGGGGTTGCCGGGGACGAAGACGCCGGGCTCGACTTCGATCATCGCCGGTAGTCCCTTCATGTTGTACGTGAGCACCGTGAAGGGTGCGGCGCTGGCGGTGCCCGCGGCGCACAAGAGAAAGAAGAGTCCCAGGGACAGGGCGAGTAGACGGGTGGGTTTCATTCGGGGTCTCCCAGGGCGATCGCGATGCAATCACCCGGCTTCCCGAATGAGTGGTTTGGCGCCTTCGAATATGTCGGCCGAATACGAGGCATCCCGAAGACGCCTCATGGCGCCTCGGGATGCACTCGTAGTTGCCGAACCGCGCGGGCGCAGGGCGCCGCGCGGGAGAGGCCCCCGGTCTCAGTTTGCCCGGGTGTAGTCGAAGAACTCGTGGCTCATCAGGTCTTCGTCGGCCCGTGCGGCCTGGGCGGGCTCGGCGGCGCAGATGATCTCGTCCTCGTCGAAGCACGAGCCACAGTCGCAATCGCCGTCGCAGACCTCGGAAAGATCGATGAATTCGTCCGGCGGGCAGAAGAAGATGTCGTCGATCCCGCCATCGTCGTCGTCGTCACCGAGGATCTGGCCTTCGCAGGCGTCTGCGGCGTCGTCGAATGCATCTCGACATTCAGTCGGTGCCTCTTCTTCCAGATTGACGACGTCCTCACACGCGAGATCCACCACGCAGTCGATGTAGGCGATGATCGCGTCTTCGCACGCGTCGGTGATGTCGACCGCCTCGTCGATCACGTCCTCACAATCGTCTTCGCACTCGTCTACGTCGCCGTCGCCAATGAACCCACACTCGACGCCCCGACTACAGAAATCCTCACAGGCTTCTTCATTGCTGGAGCTGTCGCCGTCGCCACCCGAGCCCAGGCAGCCCCACGCGAAGAGGGAAATGACGATGAGAGGAACGATCGGGCGGGCAGCGCGGGTCATGAAATGTCTCCAGATTGAGTGGGTGTCGTGTGCCGCGGGCCGATCAACGACGAGCCGCGGATTCTACTATTGAGGGTGCCTTCGGGCGTTCCTCGGGTTTCGGGGGCCTGGGGGACGGGTTCGTTGGTTTTCCGTGGTGTTGGCCGAAGGTGATTCGATACCCTCGCGCGCGCTCGAGCCCCGAGATTCACCCGGGCCGAGAGAAACGCGTTTTTCATCCGCGCAATCGAACCCACACGAAACCATGTCGAAATACCTCGAACGCATCACCGAGGCTGAAGAGCGCAGTCGAGAAATCGAGGGCCAGCTCGCCGATCCCGACGTAGCGAGTCAGCCCGGGCGCTTCAAGGATCTCGCGAAGGATCTAGCTGAACTTCGCCCAGTCGTCGACACCGGAATGCGTTATCGCGACGTAATCCGCGAACTCGACGAAGCGAAGCAGATGGTCGAGGACGACGACGCCGACGTGGCCGAGATGGCGCGGAGCGAACTCGAAAGCCTCACGGCCGAGCTCGAAGAACTCGACCAGAAGCTCTTCGAGCTGTTCATCCCCAAGGATCCCCTCGACGAGAAGAACGCCATCTTCGAGATCCGCGCCGGCACCGGCGGCGACGAAGCCGCGCTCTTCGCCGGCGATCTCTTTCGCATGTACACCCGCTACGCGGAGCGCCTCGGCTGGAAGGTCGACATCATGTCGAGCTCCGAGACGCCGGGCGGTGGCTTCAAGGAAGTCATCGCCACGATCGACGGCCGCGACGTCTTCAGCCGCTTCAAGTACGAGCGGGGGGTGCATCGCGTACAGCGGGTGCCCGCGACCGAGGCCCAGGGGCGCATCCACACCTCGACGGTGACGGTGGCCGTGATGCCGGAGGCCGAAGAGGTCGATGTCGAGATCGATCCCCAGGAGCTTCGCATCGACGTGATGCGCGCCGGTGGTCCGGGCGGGCAGAGCGTCAACACCACCGACTCCGCGGTGCGCATCACCCACCTGCCGAGCGGTCTCGTCGTGCAGTGCCAGGACGAGAAGTCCCAGCACAAGAACAAGGCGAAGGCGATGAAGGTGCTGCGCTCGCGGCTGCTCGATCTCGAGACCGAGCGCGTGAACGCCGAGCGGGCGAGCGAGCGCAAGGAGCAGGTCGGTACCGGCGAACGCAGCGAGAAGATCCGTACCTACAACTTCCCGCAGAACCGCATCACGGATCACCGCGCATCCATCACCCTGCACAAGCTCGAGAGCGTGCTCGAAGGTGATCTCGACGAGCTTCTCGACGGGGTTCGCGGTGTGATGCTCGCCCAGGTCGCGGAACAATGAACTCGCGGGCGTGCTCTTGAGTTCGAACGGTTCGCGCGAGCGTACGTGGACGATTCTCGAAATCCTGCAATGGACGACGGGGCATCTCACGGAGCAGGGCATCGAAACCGCTCGCCTCGATGCCGAAGTGTTGCTCGCCCACTCGCTCGGGATGAGTCGGCTCGATCTCTATCTCAACTACGAGAAGCCCCTGCTCCCCGAAGAACGCGCGGCCTTTCGCGAATATGTGAAACAAAGAGCAGGAGAACGGATCCCGGTCTCGCTGTTGATCGGCGAGCGCGAGTTCTGGTCGCTCGACTTCAAGGTCACGCGCGACGTTCTCACCCCGCGTCCCGAAACCGAGCTTCTGGTGAGCAGCGCACTCGACCACATGTCGGACGAGAACCGGTGCTACAGCGTGCTCGACATCGGTACGGGTTCGGGCGCGATCGCGCTTTCGATCGCAACGGAAAGGCCGCAAGCACAGGTGGTTGCGACCGATGTTTCCGCCCCCGCGCTTAAGGTTGCGCGCGAAAATGCCGACCAGTTGCAGCTGAATGGCCGGGTGAGGTTCGAAGAGGGAAGCCTGTTCGACGCCGTACCCGGGGAACGCTTCGACCTGGTGATCTCGAATCCCCCCTACGTCGCCGGGGCGGAACGCTCCACGCTGGCAAGGGAACTCGAACACGAACCCGAACTGGCGCTGTTCGCAGGAGAGGATGGATACGCGGTACTGCGACCCCTGATAGCGGGCGTCGGTTCCGCGCTGAACGATGGGGGGTTGTTTCTCGTAGAACTCGATCCGCGACAGGCGGAACCGGTCGCGTCGTGGTGCAAGGAGGTCGGGCTCACCGACATCCGCATCCTTCACGATCTCGCCGGCCAGGCGCGCGCAGTGAGTGCACGCAAAGGCAGTTCGTCCCCAAACGAGTCGAGCGGGAAAGAACAGAAGCAGGAGCCTTCGAGTTAGCTCGTCCGAAGCATTCGCCTTCGGTGGGCAACACGGCCGAAGGCAAAGAGTGCAGTCGCAGCGGAATCATCCGGCACGGGATGAACGCGACATACAAGGGGCGAGCGATGGCGAGCAAGAGCAGCACGAAGCTGATGCGGATCCTCAAGGCGGACGACGATGCGTTCGCGCAGGAATGGAAGGCGCTGTGCGACCGCACGCGCGAAGTCGAAGAGGATTTCCATTCCTCGGTCGTCGAAGCGATCGAGAAGATCCGCGAAGAAGGCGACGCGGCGATCCGCAGCTTCCTGAAGGCGGACTACGACTCCACCCCCGAGTCGATCGAAGTGACCCGCGACGAATGGGACGCGGCCTGCGAGTCCGTCGACCCGGTCGATCGTGCGGCGATCGGCAAGGCCGCCATGCGCATCCGCGCCTTCCACCGCAAGCGCGTGCCCTCGAGCTGGGAAATGCGCGAAGAAGGCGGTGCCTACATGGGGCACCGCGTTCGTCCCCTCGACACCGTGGGCCTCTACATCCCGAAGGCCACGAAGAACGTCAGCCCGAGCAGCGTGATCATGTACGTGACGCCGGCCTCGGTGGTCGAAGTTCCCGAGATCGTGCTCACGACGGCACCCGATGCGAGCGGGGAGATTGCGCCCGAGATCCTGATGGCCGCGCGGGTTGCGGGTGTTCACCGCGTGTTCAAGGCGGGAGGCGCGCCGGCGATCGCCGCCATGGCCCTCGGCACTCGCGTAATCCCGCGCGTCGATCGCATCGTCGGCCCGGGCGAGGCCGCAGCCAACTACGCGAAGCATCTCCTGATGGGCAACGTTGGTATCGACGATCCCACGGGTGAGAGCGAACTCTGCATCGTCGCCGATGCGAGCGCGACCCCGGCCTGGGTGGCCGCCGATCTGCTGAGCCAGGCGGAACGTTCGGAGGACTCGCAGCAGATCCTCATCACCCACAGCAAGTCGGTTGCGAGCCGCGTCCACGAACAGATGGCGCGGCAGATCAAGGCCCTCGAAGCGGCGGGCACCGCGAAGGCAGCGTTGGCCGCGCGCGGCGCCATCATCGTCACGAAGAACCAGGCGGCGTCGATCGAGCTCGCCAACGAGTACGCGGCCGAGCGCCTCGTGCTCGCCCTCAAGGACGCGGATGGCGCGCACAAACTGGTGCGCAACGCCGGCGCGGTCTTCCTCGGCCACTACACTCCGGTTGCGGTCGGCGACTACATCGCGGGCCCCAACCACGTGCTGCCGACCGGTGGAGCGGCGCGCTTCGGTTCACCGCTCGGTGTCGACGACTTCCTGAAGCGCACCGCCTTCATCCGCTTCGAGCCGCCCAAGTTGCGAGAATTGGGCGCCGAGGTGATTCGCCTGGGCGAAGTCGAGGGTGTGGGCGGTGCGAGCAAGAGCGTGGATCTGCGCCTGCAGAAGATCCGCCGGGTGCGCCGCGAGCGAGAAGCGGCCCGCGAGGCCGAGCTCTAGAGCGAGGCGATAGAGGGGCGGTCCAGGCCCGGTACGCGCGCCGAATTCGGAATTTGCGCCGAAAGCGCTATAAACAGGCGCGAGAAACGCGGCGAACACCCCCCTTGTCCGCGTTCCCGGGGTTCATTGTGCCGGACGAATCCACATCCTCTGCCATGGCTGCGCGTGAGCGTCGCGCGGCGCTCACGCGTAAGACGCGAGAAACCGACGTCGCGGTCGAGTTGAACCTCGACGGCAGCGGCGTCTATGAAGTCGAGACGGGCATCCCCTTCTTCGACCACATGCTCGAATCCTTCGCGAAGCACGGGCTCTTCGACCTCACGCTTCGCGCAAGCGGCGACATCGATGTCGACTTCCACCACACGGTGGAAGACGTGGGCATCACCCTCGGCCAGGCCTTCCGCGAAGCGCTTGGCAACGCGGCCGGTATCCGCCGTTACGGGAGCTTCGTGCTCCCGATGGCGGAGGCAAGGGTCGAGGTGGCGATCGACGTCAGCAATCGTCCCTTCGTGGTCTACAACGTCGAGATCGCAAACCGCATGGTGCGCGACTTCGACATCTCGCTGGTGGAGGACTTCGTCCTCGCCTTCGCGCAACACGCCGGTCTCGATCTGCACATCAATCGAAGCTATGGCGAGAGCCCGCACCACGTCGCCGAGGCCGTGTTCAAGGGCGCGGCGCGAGCGCTGCGCATCGCAGTCGAGATCGATCCGCGAGAGAGTGGGCTGCCGACGGTCAAGGGTGCGCTCTAGCCCCGAGCCCTCCATCCGGCTGGGTGTCTCTTCCTGCCTGCTCGGAAACGAGGTGCGCTACGACGGCGGGCACAAGCGGGACCGTTTCGTGACGGATCTGCTGGGTCGGTTCTTCGAGTGGGTTCCCGTCTGTCCCGAGGTCGAGGCCGGCATGGGCACGCCGCGACCTGCGATGCGACTCGTGGAGCAGGCCGCCGGCATTCGCATGATCGAAATCGACTCCGGTCGCGATCACACGCGGGCGATGGAGCGATTCTCGGCGCGACGTGTGCGCGCGCTCCGGGGCCTCGATCTCTGCGGCTACATCCTGAAGAAGGACTCGCCGAGTTGCGGAATGGCACGGGTGAAGGTCTACAGAGAAGAGGGGATGCCCAGGCGAGACGGAAGGGGACTCTACGCGTCGCTCCTCATGGAGGCCTACCCGAACCTCCCGGTCGAGGAGGAGGGTCGACTCAACGACCCGAAACTGCGCGAGAACTTCATCGAGCGGGTATTCGCCTATCAGCGACTTCGCCAACTCTTCCAGGGACGTTGGACTCGCGGCCAGGTGGTCGCCTTCCACACCGTCCACAAGCTCCAGCTGATGGCGCACTCGACCGAGGCGTATCGCGAACTCGGTCGCCTGGTCGCGCGGCTGAAACAGACGCCGCGCGCCGCCTTCCGCGAGAAGTATGAAAGCGGGTTCATGCGGGCGCTGTCGCAGATGGCCACGCGCGGGCGCAACGCCAACGTTCTGCAGCACGCGGCCGGCCACATCAAGAAGAAGTTGGACTCCGCCTCACGGGGTGAGTTGGCGGACCTGATCCACGACTATCGAAAGGGCCTCGTTCCGCTCGTGGTCCCCCTCACGCTGCTGGGACACCACGTTCGTCGCCACGAGATCGAGTACCTCGAGGGCCAGGTCTATCTCGCGCCGCATCCGAAGGAACTGATGCTGCGCAACCACGTCTGAGACGACGCACATCCCCCTCGACCCTCGGTAAGATCGTCGAGAACCGATCACCGAAGGCCAGTGGGGACATCGTTCATGCCCGTTCATTCCGGCACCGCAGGTGCAACGACTCCGACCCTGACCCACGACGTCGATGCGCGCTGGCTGATGGCCTACGCAGCTTCGCTGGGCGACTTCAATCCCCTCTACATGGACACCCAGGCGAACGCGGTGATCGCGCACCCGGTGTTTCCCGTGTGCATCGAGTGGCCGGTGCTCTTGCAGAAGCCCGATACGAAGGGTGTGCCGCTGCCGGATCTCGCGGAGAGTGCCCGGGGCGTTCACGGTTCGCACGATCTCCATCTCCACCGACCGATTCGCGCTGGCGACAAGCTCGCCACGCGCTCGACGCTGATCGGTGTCCAGGCCACCCGAGCCGGAGCGGTCTCGACGACGCGCCTCGATACGGCGGACGCCACGACCGGCGAAGCCGTGGTGACGACCTTCCAGACGGCCGTCTACCGGGGCGTCGACGTGGAGGGCGAAGACCGAAGCATCGAGACTGCGCCGCCGCTCCCGAAGCTCGAACCGCTCGACGATGCGAAGCGCTGCGACATCCACGTCCCGGAAGGCGCGGCCCACACCTACACCGAGTGCGCGCGAATCTGGAACCCGATCCACACCGATCGCGCGATTGCGCTGGCGGCCGGCCTGCCGGACATCATCCTGCACGGTACCGCGACCCTCGCGCTCGCCGTGAGTCGTATCGTCGACGAGTACGCTGTAGGACAGCCTGCGCTCGTGAAGCGGTTGGGGTGTCGCTTCACCTCGATGGTCTTGATGCCGTCGACGTTGTCCCTCGAAAGCAGGATCACCGGCGATGTCATCTCGTTCCAGGTGAAGACCGAAGCCGGCGACCTCGCAATCAGCGACGGGTTCGTCTGTCTGGGCGACGGTGCATAGGAAGGCCAATGGGAGTTCGGCTGCTCGCCGTCGAGGGCGCCCTATAGCGCCTGATCCAGCAGCGGAAGCGCGGCGCCGAGACCGAACTCGACCGCTTCGAGTTCACCGGCCGCGAGGCTGCCCGGCGATGGGATGGCCGAACTAGGTCGCGGGGAGCCGGATCAGGAAGCACGCCCCGGGCAGGCGCTGCTGGTGGAGATCGTCGGTTTCTTCGGAACCGAGGAAGATCCGACCCTTGTGCGCTTCGACGATCTTCCGGGCGACTGCCAGGCCGAGGCCCGACCCCCCCTGGCCTCCCTTGGTCGTGTAGAACGCCTCGAAGAGGTGTTGTGCTGCTTCAGCCGGAAGACCGGGCCCGTCGTCTTCGACGGCGATCTCCATCTCACCCCCGATCGGTCGAGTCGAGATTCGCACATGCACTCCGGTAGGCTTCGATTCGATCGCGTTCTGGATGAGGTTGACGACGACCTGCTCCAACGCGATCGGATTCATCAAGATTTGCGGCTTCCCGGGTGCGAGCTGGATCTCGCAATTGGCGTGGTGCTCACGAGCCGCGGGCGCCGTCACCTTCACAGCCATCATGATCAATCCGTCGAGTTCTTCCTTCCACATTTCGGTGGACTCGGTGCGCGAGAAGTTGAGCACGTTCTTCAGGATCCGCCCGCATCGCGCCGCGCTCGCGTGAATCTCCTTGAGTGCCGCGATACGCACGTTGTCTTCGTCCCCATCCCCATGTTCGAGCAGCGCATAGCTGGCGGAATTCAGGATCGAACCAACGGGGTTCTTGATCTGATGAGCGATTCCGGCCGAAAGTGTTCCAATGGCGGCCAGAGGCTGCTGCGCGGCGAGGCTCTGTTGGCTCTCCGTAAGCGCATTCCCGATCTCGAGCACGCGCGATTCGAGTAGCTTGTTGTCTCGCTCCAGCTCGAGCCGTTCGATCTTCGCTTGCTGTACAGCGAGCGCGGACTCGACCAGTTTCGCTCGCGCCGTCGTTCGCTCTGCTTCTCGCAACCTTGCTTCGGCGCGCTCTCGGCGCTTCGCCTCTCGCTCGGTCTCGTGCAAACGTTCTTCCGCCACCCGTCGCAACTCGATCAGCCGTAGCGTCGTGCGGAGCCGAAACTCGGCGATGCTGGCCGCAAAGAACTGTGAAAGCACGAGCATCGCGCCCCAATGGAACCAGTCCTCGTCGAGCGGGCCCGCGAGAGCGGGAACGAGCCAGCACGCCATGACACCCGCAAGCGTAATCGCAAGCCAGCGTCTTGAGATGATGACGCTCCCGATCGCGATCGAGGCGAGCATGTGATTGCCCGTGTGGACCGGATCCGGAACAAGCCAGAGGTAGATGGATGACGTCATTGCCATCAGGAGCCCGAGGCCGGCGAGCACCGGGTTCGCCCAGGTTGCCGAAACGGGTCGTTTCCGGACGATCAGCCATGCACCGGCGCATAGACTCGCTGCCGCGCTAGCGGTGAACAGGGTGGCGCGCGGCGCGATCGGCGCTCCCGTGATCCACGGCCCCGCCAGGTTGAGCAACGCCAGCGACGCGTAGACCAGGGTCAGAACAGCAAGCGCAGGGGAAACCATCCTGGCTGCGAGGTCACGAGCGGTCGGTGTGGTCATGGCGATGTCGACCTCGAGCGGCGAGGGCTTGCTGGACGACCGTTCATGCGCGGATCGGGAGAATACTCGACGAACCCACCGTGCCCCAGCTTCGAGCCAGGGGGAGCAAGCAGGAAAGATCTCGCAACGGCCGTTTCCTTGCGAAAGTGGACTGCCGACCGTAAACGGCGCCCTATAGCGCCCGATCCAGCAGCGGAAGCGCGGCGCCGAGACCGAACTCGACCGCTTCGCTGCGCAGACGCAACAGCTCGTCGACATCGCCCTCGCCCCGCGCGTGCTCGGCCAGGGCACGCCCCCACGCGCTGAAGAAGCGGCTCCACGGCAGCGGTTCGTCCGCGGTGTAGGCATCGAGTGCCGAGGCGTGGTGCTCGACCGCCTCGAGGTCACCGGCCGCGAGGCACGCCTGCATGGCGAATACGCGGAAGCAGAAGTGGTTGTGGCTCACGCTTCCGTCTTCGAGGAGGCGCTCGCCTTCTTCGAGTGCCCTTTGGCGTTCAGCGTCGTCGCGCGTGGTCGCTGCAACCACTCCGAGAGCGAAGGGCCCCGCAAAGGCGCTGTCTCCGGCGCAACGCAGGCCTTCGGCGATCCACCGGTCTCCCTCTTCCAGCCTTCCCTGTACCGCGGCCGCGTAGCCCTGATAGCAACGCGCCATTGCCTCGAAGCCGGGTGTCCGGAGGTCGGGCCAGCCTTCTGCGGTGTTGCGCGAATCTTCCTCGAGGGACGGCCAATCGCCGATCCACACCAGCACATCACCGGTGCAGCTGTGCGCCACCATCTGGGCGCGTCGATTGCCCACGACGCCGGCGAGCCGAATCGCCTCCTCGATTTCGGCGCGCGCTTCGCGCGCGCGGCCGAGGTACATGAGCGTGACACCCCGCATGTGGAGGTTGGCGACCTCGATGCGTCCATATCCCAGGCGACGGGCGAGTTCGATGCACTCGTCGTAGTGCTGGTGGGCGCGGATCATCTGCCCCCGTTGGTAGTAGGCGTCACCCAGGCCGCCGAGGGCGCTCGCCTCGTCGTACTTCGAGCCGACCGACCTGGCGCTCCGGAGCGCCGCCTCGTGGGCAGCCAGGCAACCGTCGATGTCGCCCATCGGGAAGAGCAGGTTGCCGCGCTGGAAGTAGATCTTGGCGAGGGCCTCTTCGAGGCCCGCTCCCTGTGCCTCTGCTTCCGCGCGTTCGAGACGCGCCAGGGCTTCTTCGCGGCGATCCGTCAAGCGCATCGCGTTGGCAACCCCCAACCAGGCGCGACAACGCTCTCCGGACTCGATCGCGTGGCGCTCGGCTTCCTCGTAGGCCGAAAGTGCTTCATCGATCTGACCGAGATCGATCAGTCGGTCGCCGCGAATGCAATCGAGTTCGCAATGAACGCGCTCATCGTTCGCCAGGTCGCGCCCGCGGCCGGCGATCTCGAGCGCTCGCTCGTGGCGGTACTCATCGCTCAACTCGGTTGCGGCCCGCAGATAGGCCGCCGCGGCCCCGGGATCCCCTGCGCGTTCCAGGTGCTCGGCACACACGAGTGCTTCGGTCGGTTCGTACCACTGCGCGGCGCGGCGATGGAGTTCACTGCGCCTGGTCTCCGGAACCGACCCATAGACCGCTTCGTGGATCAAGGCGTGGCTGAAACGCATCTCGCCGGGAGCGACGACATCGACGAGCCCCGCCTCGACGAAGCCCTCGCCTTCGTAGTCATCGCGTCCGAGAAGCGTGCGCAGCCCTGCGACCGAGAACCGCTGTCCGAGGATCGAAGCGACCCGGAGGGCATCGCGATCCATCGGGGTGAGCGCGTCGAGGCGTGCAACCACGATGCTCTGGATGGTGGTCGGAAGCTCCGACTCTCCCTCGGAGATGCTCAGCAGTAGTTGTTCGAGGAAGAGGGGGTTGCCGTCGGCGCGTTCGACGCAGGCGGTGACCTGCGCCTCGTCGACTGCCGAGAAGTGATGTGCGAACTCGAGCGCCTCGCCGGTGCGCAGGGGCGTGAGTTCGATCGCAGTAAACGGTGTGCGAAGTCGACCGTCTTTCCACGGACCCTGCTCCGGCTCGTCCTCGATCCGCGACGTCATGACGAGAACCGCCGACAGTTCGCCGACGGCGCGGAGCAACGCCGCGATGCACTCGAGGATGTCGGCGTCGCCCCAGTGCAGATCTTCGATGACCAACAGGCGCGGTTGTCGTTCGCAGGCGTCCGTGACCAGGCGCACCAACACTTCGGCACGACCGCGTCTCCGCGTCTCCACGTCCATGGCTTCGCGCAGGGCGCGCAGTTCGCTCGAGAGCGATACATCGAGGAGATCTTCGAGGAGTACCCGCTCCGAGTCGCGAATCACGCTGGCTCGGACGGCCGCCTCGGCGGCACTGCGCACCCGCTCGTCATCGGCGTTCGCGTCGAGTCCGAGGAGCTGGCGCGAAAGCGAAGCCAGAAGCGTGCGGCTTCCCGCGGTCCCGAAGTCGAGGAGTTCTCCCCCGTGCACGCCGAAGCCCAGTGCCGCGGCGCGTTCGCGACATGCGTTGACGAGGCGGGTCTTGCCGATCCCGGCGTCGCCGCGGATCAGGAACGTGTGGCCGAGCCCCTCCTTCCGGCAGACCTCGAGGCTGCTCTCGAGCAGGCGCCGTTCGATGCTCCGCCCGACGAATGGGCGCTGAGGGGGCGCGTATTCGTCCCCGTGCGCGGACGAGTCGGATACCGCCAACAATCGCCACGTGTTCGCCAGCTCGTCGCGGCCGGGCTCGCACTGCGCTCGACCGATCAAGCCGCGTCGCAACGAAGCCGTCACGAGCACGTCGCCCGGTGGGCAACGGGCGGCCAGCGCGGCGGCGCTACTGATCGCGGAGCCGCTCAACAGGGGAGGGGCGTCGAGATCGCGAGGATCGACCATGATCTGTCCCGAGGCGATCCCGATCTTGTAGGCGCTCCCCGCGTCGTCGTCGCCGGCCGGTGTATCCTCGCCGCCGGTGCGCAGGGACATCGCCGCGCGCGCCGCCAGGCCCGCATCGCGACTGTGCGCGCGTTGAATTCCGAACGCGATCACGAGGTGTCCGCCCAACTGCTTGATCGCCTGGCCACCGAAGGTCGCCGCCGCGGCTTCGACGCGACCTTCGAAGGCCCGCTCTCGCTCGCGCGCCCGCTCGACGGATTGGGACGTGAGCAGCTCCTCGTCGGAAAGCTGGACGCTCACGATCGTGACCGGGCGTAGCTCCGCCACGTTCGGCGACTCGCCGTCCTCGACCTCAACCTCATACTCGTCGCGGGGCGACTCGCGGGACGCGACCGCGCCATCCGCAACCGCGCTATCCGCGCCCGAAGAGGGAGGGCCCCCGACGCGTCCCTCGCGAATCGCCCGGTGGAGTGCCTCGGTTTCATTCTGCGGCGCCGCGTCGAATTCGTTCGCGAGCAGCTCGCGAAGTACGCGGTATTGGCGAAGCGCTGCACCGCGCTGCCCTTGCTCGGCGTGGAGGCGCATCAACTTGCGGTGGAGCGACTCCTGCATCGGATCCAGCGAAAGGAGGCGGACCCCGGCGCGGATCGCCCGGGGATAGTCCCCGGCGTCTTCGGCATGGGCGAGTAGATCGTCGAGGGCCTGAACGGCGAGCTGCCGCAAGACCTCGCGTTCTCCCGTGAGCCACTCCTCGAACACCGGAGCCCGGGGATGAAAGCCCTCCAGCAGATCCCCCCGATAGAGGGAGACCGCTTCCTCGAGGCTCGCGGGATCGGCGGCATCGATCGACTCGCGAAAGCGGATGACGTCGACATCGATCGACTCGCCGAGGGAGACGTTCTCGCCTTCCGCGCGCAGCACACCTTCCGGCAGCCCGCGGCGCAGCTGCAGGATCGCCTGGCGCAAACTCCCCTTGGCCTGGGCCTGCGGGCGATCCTCCCAGAGCAGCGCGGCCAGCTTGTCGCGGGTCTGGGGTTGCCCCCTTCGCACGGCGAGGTAGGTGAGCAGGGCGATCGGTTTCTTCGCCGAGAGTCGCGCCTCAGGGCCGAGCCCCGATTCGAGCTGGAATCCACCGAAGAGTTGGAGAGTCGGAGGCACCGGGATTCGACCGTCAGCGGCAAGGGCCATTCGGCCCCGCGACGCGCGTCGAGACCGACGTGATCTGCACGATTTTTAGGGCGCTTCTCGAGATTTTCGCAGCGGCGCGTCGAATTCACGCCGCGTTGACGCTCGATTCACGCGGCCTTGACTGGTGAATCCGCATGGTATGGCGCGCCACAGGGGCGATCAAGGCCGCCCCAGGCCGCTGCACAACCCCGATCGCGCCCCACCCACCCGACAAGGAGCAAGACCATGCCGACCCCGATCGAGATCCTGATGGACCCCCTCTCCCTCATCCTGATCGGCTTGTACGCGAGCTTCATGCTCGCCGAAGCCATCGCACCGGGACGCGCCCTTCCGGTCGTACCCGGCTGGAAGACCCGAGGGTTGGCGTCCTTCGCCTTCTACTTCTTCCTCTCTTCCTACCTGCCGCTGTTCACCGACGCGACCCTCGCCTCGTACCAGGTGATGGACCTCGGTCACCTCGGCCTGTGGGCGGGCGTGGTGGCGGTCGTCGTCTACGAAGGTGGCGTCTACTTCTGGCATCGCGCGATGCACGGGTCGAACGCGCTGTGGCGCGCCTTCCACCAGATGCATCACAGCGCCGAGCGCATGGATACCTATGGCGCCTTCTACTTCAGCCCGCTCGACATGGTCGGGTGGACCGTGCTCGGCAGTCTCAGCACGGTGTGGTTGCTGGGGATGACTCCGCAGGCCGCCACCTTCTACATGATGGCGACGTTCCTGCTCGGCGTCTTCCAGCACACCAACATCAAGACGCCCCGCTGGCTCGGCTACTTCGTGCAACGCCCGGAGAGCCACACGATCCATCACGCGAAGGGCATCCACGATCGCAACTTCTCGGATCTGCCGGTCTTCGACCTGCTCTTCGGAACCTTCGAGAACCCGAAGGACTACGTGCACGAAACCGGCTTCTACCCGGGCGCTTCATCGCGCGTGGCCGAGATGCTGGCTTTCAAGGATGTGGGCACGCCGCGCGAACCCGTTGCCGAACCCAACGCCGAGCCGTTGTACCGAACGGCTTGAAGCACGACCACACCACCTGCTTGCACGACGACACCCAACCGATTCGAAACAGGAGAACCAACATGCCTCGCTACCGCGATCGACTTCCGCAGATGAACGGAGATCTCTTCCTCACCGACGGAGGGCTGGAGACCACTCTGGTCTTCCAGCGCGGCGTCGACCTTCCCGAGTTCGCCGCCTTCCATCTGCTCACCAGCGAGCCCGGACGCCGGGAGCTGTACGACTGCTACGTCCCGTACGCCGAAGTGGCGGTCAAGCACGGAGTGGGGCTGATCCTCGAAACCCCGACCTGGCGGGCCAACAAGGACTGGGGCGAGAAGCTCGGACACGACGGCGCCGCGCTCGCGATGTTGAACCAGGAGGCGGTGCTGCACCTCCAAGAGATTCGCCATCGATTCGAAACCCCCGAAGCCCCGATCGTCATCAGCGGAAACCTCGGGCCTCGCGGCGACGGCTATGCACCCGACGCACTGCTCAGCCCCGACGAAGCGGAGGCCTACCACCTGGCGCAGGTCGAGGCCTTTGCGAACTCGCACGCCGATCTCGTGACGGCCCTCACCATGACGCATGCCGGTGAAGCGATCGGCATCGTACGCGCCGCACGCCGCTGTGAGATGCCCGTGGTGATTGCGTTCACGGTGGAGACGGATGGTCGGCTGCCGACCGGGCAACCCCTGGGCGAGGCGATCGCCGCGGTCGACGAGGCCACGGACGCCTACGCGGCCTACTACGGAATCAACTGTGCCCATACGAGCCACTTCGCCGGCCAGTTCGCCGGCGCTGAAGGCGCACCGTGGGTGGAGCGCATCCGGATGATCCGCGGCAACGCGTCGAAGAAGAGCCACGCCGAACTCGACGAGTGCACCGAACTCGACGACGGCAATCCCCAGGCGTTCGGGCGGGAGTGCGCCTCCCTCCACGAGCGCCTGCCCAACCTGAACGTGCTCGGCGGATGCTGCGGTACCGACGAACGACACATCGGTGCCGTCGCGGAGTGCGTTCAGGTGCGGTGATCTCGAGAGGGAAGGGCCGGCGGGGCAGCCGAGTCCAACCATCGGGGGTCGAGCGCCGGGCACTTCCGACCCGGCTGAGGTACCTACCCCCGATGCGGCCAGCTGGAACCCACGGCTGGCGAGCGGAACACCGAATGCCCACGCCCCCTTCCCCCTTCGAAGTCATCCCCGCCATCGACCTCATCGACGGCCACTGCGTTCGCCTCTCCCAGGGCGACTACGACCAGAAGACCGTCTACGGCGAAGATCCCGGCAAGGTCGCCGGTGGCTTCGCCGAACACGGGATTCGACGCCTCCACGTCGTCGATCTCGATGGCGCGAAGGCCGGGCGGCCCGAGAACCGCGAGGCGATCTCGTCGATCGTGAAGGCGGTGGGCACGGACATCCCGGTCCAGCTCGGGGGCGGCATTCGCGACCTCGATACGATCGAGGCGACCCTCTCCCTCGGGATCCAGCGCGTGATTCTCGGCACCGTGGCCCTGCGCGACCCCAATCTCGTACGCGAGGCGGCGCGCCGCTTTCCGGAGCAGATCGTCGTCGGCATCGACGCCCGCGACGGCCGCGTCGCCGTCGAAGGCTGGCTCGACACCAGCGAGGCCCGGGCCAGCGAGCTCGCCGTGCAGTTCGAGGACGCCGGCGTCGCCGCCATCGTCTACACCGACATCTCCCGGGACGGCATGCTGACGGGCCCCAACCTCGCGGGGACGCTGGAGTTGGCCAAGGTGGTGAGCATCCCGGTGATCGTCTCCGGGGGCGTCGCCCAGACTGCGGACATCACCGCCGCTGCAGCGGAATCCGCCTCGGGAATCGCGGGGATCATCGTCGGCAAGGCCCTCTACACCGGGGCCGTCGACCTGGCCGAGGCCCTGGCAGCAGTCGGTTGAGCCCCCCATTTCCCAGGGCCAGACCGTGCGCTAGCGTGCCGCGTTCCCGCGAAGCCCATTGATTTGTCAATGGAATTCGCCGGAGGACCGAAAGAATCGACCGCGTCGAACCCAGCACTCGAAGAGCAGGGCCCCCGCCCGCCGCAGTGTTCGACACGGACCCCAACCGGAAACCACTCATCACAGATCGTCGACCGCGTCCGCAGCTGAAAAGGGCGCTCGATGATCAGGAGCCAATAGCGCGTATGACCGTCATCAAAGTCAAGGAAAACGAATCGTTCGAGCAGGCCATGAAGCGGTTCAAGAAGAGCTGCGAAAAGGCCGGCATCCTGACCGAGCTGCGACGACGCGAGTACTACGACAAGCCGAGCATCAGCAAGAAGAAGAAGGCGGCTGCGGCTCGCAAGCGCGCGCTGAAGAAGATGCGGCGGATGTCCAACTGAACGACTGCGGTGCTGGCGCACAGCCCATGTGCGCAAACCGCACAGCCAGTGATGGGACCTTCGCCCGGTTGAATTGAAACGGGGCAAGTTTGGGTCTTATTCCGGAAGAGACGATCCAGGAGATCAAGGATCGCGCCGACATCGTCTCGTTCATCGGACGCTACGTCGAGCTGAAGAAGGCCGGCCGCAACTACAAGGGCCGCTGTCCCTTCCACGACGAGAAGACTCCTTCCTTCAACGTCAACCCCGAGCGTCAGATCTTCCATTGCTTCGGCTGTCAGGTCGGCGGCAATGTGATCAGCTTCCTGATGCGCCACGAGGGGCTGACCTTCCCCGAGGCGACGCGCAACATCGCCGCCGAAGTCGGGATCGAGATCCCCGAGACCGGGAGTTCCAGCCGCGGCATCAATGAACACCTCTTTGCCGCGAACGAAGTCGCCCAACGCATCTATCGGGCAGGGCTCGCTTCGAAGGAAGGCGAAGCCGCACGCGCCTATCTCGCGAAGCGCGGTCTCGACCAGGAGGCGATCGAGCGCTTCGGCATCGGCTTTGCGCTGAACAGTTGGGACGAGCTCGGTCGCGAACTCGAGCGCAGTGGGGTGAGCGAAGAGCACGCCATCGCAGCGGGGCTGCTCGTCGAGCGCGACGGCGATCGGGGAGGCAAGCGCGGCGGCTCGTACGCGCGATTGCGCGGTCGCGTGGTGTTCCCGATTCGCGACGTGCGCGATCGCATCATTGGCTTCGGCGGGCGCGCGACGCTTCCCGATCAGGAACCCAAGTATCTCAACACCCCCGAGAGCCCGATCTTCCACAAGCGCGATGCGCTCTACGGTTTCCCGCAAGCCCTCGAAGGCATTCGCCGCGGGGGACGCGCGATTCTCTGCGAGGGCTACTTCGATCGCATCGCGCTCGCGCGCGCCGGCATGCCCGAGGCGCTTGCAACGTGCGGCACCGCGCTCACCGAGGGCCATGCTCGACAACTCAAGCGCCGCACCGAGCAGGTCGTCCTGCTCTTCGACGGCGACGCCGCCGGACAGGCCGCCGTCGAGAAGGCCCTCGAAATCCTGCTGCCTGCGCGGCTACGTGCACGTGCCGCCTTGCTACCGCCCGGCGAGGACCCCGACAGCTATCTGGAAGCCCACGGTCCTGACGCACTGCGTAAACTCGTCGACGGTGCCCCCGAGGCGATCGAGATCGTGATGCGCAACGCGATCAAGCAGGGCTGCACGACCCCTTCGGAGAAGGCCTCGGTGGTCAACCACGTGGCGCGCTTCGTGGCGCTCTACCAGGATCCGGTCGAGCGCGTCGAGTACGCGCGGCGCCTCGCGCTGGTGACCTCGACCGACCCCGCGGCCGTCGAAACCGTCGTGAGACGCGCCCAGAGTGACGCACGCGGGCGTCACCCCCGCGAATCCGCGCGCGGCGGCGAGCCCACCGGCAGTTCATCGGCACCGCGCCTGGTCGATCGCACACCCGCAGGGCGCGAGGAGCAACACCTCCATCGCCTCACCCAACTCGCCTATCTCTACCCCACGCTGCTCTCGGACAACCTGCGTGAGCGCGTCGACGAACTCGTCCCCGAAGGTTCCTGGAAGGCGATCCTGATGCTGTTGATTGACGCAGCGCAAGATGGACACGTCGACGACGGCGGCGCGATCGACCTCGACCTGCTCGAGGAGCGTCTCGACGCCGAGGCCGCAGCGAGACTTCGACGCGTAGCGGTCGACGATTGGGTTCAAGACAGCGACACTTCCCCGGAACGAATGCTCGACGACATCCTCTCGTGGTTCACGAAAAGGCGGCGAGCGGCAGAGAAATCCCAGGTCACTCGTGAGTTCCACGACCCCGACGCGGACCACGATGACCTCCTGGCACGTAAGCAGAGACAACTCGAAGAACGGCGCGCCGCGCAGGGTGTGAAGAAGCGATGAAGTTTCGGCTCTTCATTCCTGGCAAGCTTCGAAGCCGGCAACCAGCGCCGAGGTGAGACAGCCCGACGTAGACGACCACGACATAGACGCCAAATTGTAGAAGACGCAGCCACTGACCCGCGGAGACGACGCAGCGCCGCGGAAATGCAGCTCGCAAGGAGACCCCCCCATGGCTTCGAACGCGCCCTCGACGTCCGCGGACCTTGCTGTCACCAAGACCACTCCCAAGCGGAGCGGTGCGACGAAGCGTGCGGCCAAGACCGCGAGCGCTCCCGACGCTGCTTCTTCGAAGGCTGCTGGTAGCAAGAACAAGACAGGCAAGCAGGCGAGCAAGTCGAAGGTCGCGAGCGTTCCCCCCGAAGCGCCTGCCAAGAAGGCGCGACGCGCAACGAAGTCGAAGCTCCACCCCGAAGAACGTTCGGCCACCCAGGATCCCGTTCGCGTCTATCTGCGGGAGATGGGTCGGGTCGCGTTGCTCACCCGCGAAGGCGAGGTGGAGATCGCCAAGCGGATCGAATCCGCGACCCACGACGCGCAATTCGCCCTGCTCGCCAATCCCTGGGGTATCGCGGCCGTGCTCTCGGCCGCCGAGCGCTTCCGCGCGGGTGAGATCAACCTGCGCGCTGTCGTCGACGGGCTCGACGACACCAACGCCGAGCCCAAGGAAAAGCGACGTCGTCACTTCCTCACGACGATGAACGCCATCAAGAAGCTCGAAGAGAAGATCGCCGACCGAAACGCGGAACTCTCGGCCAAGACCAACGGCGTAGCAGGCAAGGGCAAGCGCCAGGCGCGCGCCAAGCTCCAGGCCGAGAACGACTCCGACTACAAGAAGATGCTCGCGAAGCTGCGCCGCACCCGCTTCGCGCGAAGCCAGTACGAAGGCCTCGCCTGCGACTTCCGCGAACTCGCCGAGGCGTTCGCGCGCCTCGATGGGCGCGCGCAGCGCATCATGCGGCCGTACATGATGTCGGCCTCCGAGTTCGCCACTTGTGCGCGTCGCGCACTCGGCCGGAGCGCGGGCGCGGAGGATGCGCTCGCGAAGCTCGGCGGCAATCGCGCGGAGATCGAGAACGTGCTGGCGCAGATCGAAGAGATCGACGCCGCCGTCGCGAGCCTCGAAGAGGCCTGCGGAATGAAGAGCGACGAAGTGCGCGTCGCCCTCAACTGGCACGCCGAAAGCGCCGAGCGCGCCCACCTCGCCAAGGAAGAACTGATCGAAGCGAACCTTCGCCTCGTGGTGTCGATCGCCAAGAAGTACAACAACCGCGGGCTGCAGTTCTCCGACCTGATCCAGGAGGGGAATCTCGGCCTGATGAAGGCGGTCGAGAAGTTCGAGTACCAGCGCGGCTACAAATTCTCCACCTACGCGACCTGGTGGATCCGCCAGGCGATCACCCGCGCAATCGCCGATCAGGCCCGCACGATCCGCATCCCGGTCCACATGATCGACACGATCAACAAGATCGTGCGCACCACGCGACACCTCGTACAGATGCTCGGTCGCGAACCCTCGCCCGAAGAACTCGCGAGCGAGATGGATCTCCCCCTCGAGAAGGTCCAGATGGTGTTCAAGATCGCGCGCGAGCCCGTGAGCCTCGAAGCCCCGGTCGGCGACGACGACAGTCATCTCGGCGACTTCATCGAAGACACCGAAGCCATCGATCCGCAGGAGGCCGCGATCCAGGCGAGCCTCGAGGATCAGACCCTCTCCGCCCTCTCTTCACTCCCGCCGCGCGAAGCCCAGGTGCTCAAGATGCGCTTCGGCATCGGCGAGCGCTCGAAGCACACCCTCGAAGAGGTCGGCAACGACTTCGACGTGACCCGCGAACGCATCCGCCAGATCGAAGCCAAGGCCCTGCGCAAGCTGCGCCACCCGAGCCGCAGCTCGGTGCTCCGCAGCTTCCTCGAGTAGAGATCGAAGAGCGCGCTCTACGCCAGGGTCCCGCCGTCGACGCGGATGTCCTCGCCGTTCATGTGGATGGAATCGGGCGAGGCGAGGAAGGCGACCACGTTCGCAGCGACTTCGGCGGGGCGCATCTTGTCCAGCGGCGTGATGCGCTGGAGCAGCGTCTGGTCGGCGCCTTCCGGAAACTGGAACTCGTTGTGGATCGGGGTGATGACACCACCCGGCGATAGCGAATTGCAGCGAACACCCTGCCTTCCGTACTCGACCGCGGTCGTGCGGGTGAGCGAAAGGATGCCGCCCTTGGCGGCCGAGTAGGCGGCGCTCCAGGGTTGGCCCGCCTGACCCGCCGTCGAAGCCATGTTGACGATGGCTCCGCCGTTGGCCAGCAGGTGGGGAAGCGCGGCCTGGGTCATCAGGAACGTGCCGGTGAGGTTCACGGCGATGATCTGGTTCCAACGATCGAGGCTGAGTTCGTGCATGTTGTCGAAGTGCAGGATGCCCGCGATGTTGCATAGCGCGTCGATGCGTCCGAACTCGCCAATCGCGGCGTCGACGCATTCGCGCACGGAGTCGGGGTCGGCGACGTCGACCGGCACTGCGATGGCCTTCGCGCCGAGTTCGCGTGCTTCCTTCGCGGTCGCCTCTGCGCCTTCGCGCTGGATGTCCGCGCATACGACGCTCGCGCCTTCCCGGGCCATGCGCAGGATGCTCGCCTTGCCGATGCCGGAGGCGGCGCCCGTCAGCAATACAACGAGGTCTTCGAAGCGGTTCATTTTCGTCTCCGTGAGGGAAGGCGCGCTAGCGCGGCGTGAACTTGCGCAACTTGCGCTGCAGGCTCTGACGATGCAGTCCGAGTCGCCGCGCTGCCTGACTGATGTTGCCGCCGCATTCGTTGAGCACGTATTCGATGTACTCGCGCTCGTGGCGGTCGAGGCTCTGGAACTCGTCGGGGATCGGCGTCTCGTCCCCCGAGCCACCGGTGACCAGGGTGTGCTCGAGTTCGTCCATGTCGATCGGCTTGGTGAGGTAGTTGGTGGCGCCGTTCTTGGTGGCCTGTACCGCGGTCGCGATACTCCCGTAGCCCGTCAGCACGACGATGCGCGTACCGGGTGAGCGGGTCTTGATCGAGGTGATCGCGTCGAGGCCGCTGTCACGGCGCAGGCGCAGGTCGACCACCGCGTAGGAGAACTCGCTCGGATCCGTGCCTTCGAGGCCGGCGAGATCCGATACCCGGCCCACGGTGTAGCCGCGATCGCGAAACTCGGTCGCCAGGGTGTCGGCGAAGCGGTCGTCGTCTTCGACGATCAGCAACGTCTTCTCTCGATCTTCGGGTTCTTCTGTCGTGGTTGCGGCTTCGCTTTCGGGCATGGCTGCGATTCCTCGTGGCTGTTCTTCGAGGCGCTTCTGGGTCTGGGCGCGATCGGGGAGGTCGGTAGGCGATCAGGCGATCGTGGTTTCCGCGGCGGGTACGTACGCGGGTAGGATGATGCGCGCTTCGGCGCCGCCGTCCTCGCGATCTTCCAGGATGAATTCGGCGCCGACAGCTTCACACAGATTATGGACATAGTAGAGACCGAGTCCAACACCGTCCGGTTTGGTGGTAATGAACGGTTCACCGAAGTGTTTGCGCACCACGTCGGGCCAGCCGGGGCCCCGGTCGAGCACCGACACCTCGAGGTGCCCTGCGCGAGAGCTCACCACGACGTCCGTCACCCCCTCGCCCTGGGTCGATTCGCGTGCATTGTCGAGCAGATTCAGGATCGCATGCGAGAAGGCCACCGCGGGGAGCAGGGCGCGCCGGTGGCTGCGGCTGGCGTTCGAGAAGCGGATCTTGCCGCCCATCTGCCCATGGTTGGTTTCCCGCGCGCTGTCGCACATGCGCTCGACGATGCGCGGCACGTCCACCGGCTCGAGGAGGACCCCGTCGGGTTCGAGCTGCGAACCCGTCATGCGGCGCAGGATCTCCTCGCAGCGTTCGAGGGCCTCGCTGGCCGTCGCCCAATCGCTGTCGTCTCCCAGATCCTGGGTGCGCGCGAGGCGGGCGAGCTTGAGCTTCGCCGTGTTGAGCGGCGTCGCGAACTCGTGGGAGAGACCGGCCGCCAGCGCACCCACCGCGCGAAGTCGGTCGATGCGCGTCTTGCGTTCGCTCAAGAAGGAGAAGTGCGCTTGCAGCGCCATCAGCGTGCGAGAGAGCCACGCGGTCAGGATCCAGAACACACCGGCAACGGTGTACTGCGCGGGAAACAACAGGTAGGGCGGAAGCAGGCTGCCCTCGAGACCGGGAGGGATGCGGGCCATCGCCTGATTGAATCCAATGCACGCGAGGATCAAGATGAAGAGAAAGAAGGAGAGCTGTCCTTCGAGGAGTAGCGCCCCGAGCCCCATGTGGACGAAGAGGATCGACATCAGCGGATTCCACGCACCGCCCGTGAGGGCGAGCAGCGCGGAAAGTGCCGCGACGTCGGCCGCCAACTGGAAGAAGACGTGGCCGGGATGCACCTCGCTCTCTCGCCGCAGCGCACCCCAGGTCGCGATGTTGAGCAGCGCGAGCGCAGCCACCACCGCGAGGAAGAGCGGCACCATCTCGCGCTCGAGCACCTCGAACTCGAGAGCGGGAATGATCGAAAGCACCTGGGCCCCCAGCGCCAGCCAACGCAGGCGCACCACCCAGGCGAGGCGCGTCGCAGCCTGACCGGGGTCGGCGGTGATCGGGGGTTCGAAGAACGACCGTAGGGTTTCGAGCATCAGTGGGTCTTTCGCATGATGTAGAAGACGTATGCACAGGCGCCGTCCGTCTTGCGCATCACGTCGATTTCGCGCTGGCACATCTCGACGACGGCCCTTCCGGGACCCAGGTCTTCGCCATCGAGCTCGAGAAGCCGTGCCTCGAGCTCCGCATAATAGACATCGAACCAGTCGGAATCAGGCAACGCGAACTCCTCCAGCAGTTCGTAGCCGGACGCCGCGATCTCTCCGCGGCGCACCTCGCTGCTCACCATCTCGGGGTACTCGAGGGCCAGGAATTCGACGACTTCGGCGGGGCGCTCCTCGCGCAGCCAGACCAGGTCGCTGGCGGCGAGATGCCCGCCCGGGAGCAGAAGGGGGCGGAAGTGATCGAGGCCTTCGCGAAACCCCACACAGTAGATCGCGCCCTCGCACCAGATCAGCTCGAAGGACTCGTCGGCGAAGGGCAGCCGGCCCATGTCTCCCTGAACGACGTCGATCCTCTCCGCCGTGGCATCACCGGGAACGCGTACGCGCCCGAGCACCGCACGCGCGAGATCGACCGCCGCCACCCTGCAGCCCGTCTCCCTGGCGAGCAGGCGGGTGTGGCGGCCGGGTCCGCAGCCGACATCCAGGATGCGCGCGTCGAGTGCGAGCTTCGGTACGGCCGCAAGGGCGCGCAGACTGGAGGCTTCGCTTCCAGGCGCGTGCTGGCTCAGCGGCGCAAAGATGCGCTCGAAGATCTCGGCGGGTTCAGGCACGGCCAGACAGTAGCGATACGGGGGCGGTCGAAGGCGAACGGTTGGGTAGACTGGGCCGCCGCGCTTTCGGGCGCAGCAGCCTCAACCCTCCCCACCCCGAGCTGGAGAACCCCATGTCCGAGCGACCCTTCAAAGTTCTGGGCCTGCAACAGATCGCCGTCGGCGGTCTCGACAAGGCCGCGCTTCGCAAGTTCTGGATCGACACCCTCGGTCTCGAAGCGACCGGCACCTACCAGAGCGAGAGCGAGAACGTCGACGAAGACATCGCGGTGACGGGCGCCGGTGCGTTCAAGGTCGAAGTCGATCTGATGCAGCCGATCGATCCCGAGAAGCGCCCCAAGGTGCACGACCCGGCGCTCAACCACGTGGGCCTGTGGATCGACGATCTGCAGGCGGCGGTCGGCTGGCTCGAAGGGCAGGGCGTTCGCTTCACGCCAGGTGGCATTCGCAAGGGCGCGGCGGGTTTCGACGTCTGCTTCATCCACCCGAAGGGCAACGAGGAATCGCCGATCGGGGGCGAGGGCGTTCTCGTCGAACTCGTCCAGGCTCCCGACGACGTGGTCGAGGCCTTCAGCAAGCTCGCCGGCTAGGAGTCGGCCGGCGCGGCTTCGGAGTCGTCCGGGGCCGTCGTGATCTGCTCACCCAGCGCCAGCATCGCGTCTTCCTGTTTGCGGGTCGTGAAGACCACGCGCTCGGAGAACTGGTTGACGGCCTGGGTGCTCTCGCGCAGCTCTTCGATGAACTCGCAGACCTGACGCGTGCTGCTCTCGAGTACCGACGCCACCCTGGCGACGCGGTCGCTCGCGTCCGAGGCTTCCTGGGAGAGCCGCCCGACCTCGTCGGCGACCACGCCGAAACCGCGACCGAATTCGTTCGCCTTGCTGGCTTCGATCTTCGCGTTGAGGGAGAGCAGGCGGGTGCGGTCCGCCACCTTCTGGATCGCGGCGGAGACGTCGATGATCTCGGCCGCGCGGGAGGCAGCTTCCGCGGCCTCGTTCATGGCCGAGTGCGCGGCCATGCCCACGCTCTCCGCGGCCACGGCGCCCTCGCAGCACTCCTTGGCGGATGCACTCATCGAAACCGTGAGCTCTTCGATCGCCGCTCGCACCGCACGGATCAGATGATCCTTCTCTTCGGTCGCGACTTTCGCCTCGGCAAGAGCGACTTTGAGGGCGTTGTCGTGCTGGGCCAAGGTCGAGTTCATCTCCTCGACTCGAGCCCTGGCATTCTTCACATCCTGGAGATTCTTCGCTGAACGCGCGCGCGATTCGGCGAGGCTCTCGGTGAGGTTCGAGATCTGTTCGAGGCTGCGCTCGGCTTCGGCCACCTTCTCATGCGAGTCGGCGAGTTCGGCTTCGAGCTGCGCGATGCGGGCTCGTGCTGCATCGAGTTCGCGCTCCACTTCGGGCGCATGTGCAGGCTCGTCCACGAGCATGGCGTCGGTGTCGGGGTTGGACCTCGAAAGCAGGCGATCGAGAAGACTCACGGGCTCTCCATGGAGGCGCGCTGGAACGGGCGCTCGGTAGGTCGCTATCGGATGGTGCAGGTACGATTCTTAAATGGTGAGAAGAGGTCGTCGTCCGTCGACGGTTCTCGTTGCAACGGTTCCGACCTAATCTCTATCCGAGCCCGGAGGGAGTGAAATGGCCAAGGTGTTGCGTCGTCTTCTCGTGTTCTCGCTAGTCGTGAGCGCGATCGTGTTCGCGGTGACGGTGTTTTCGAACCCCTACGTGCCCGTCGAAGACGGCACGCAGCTCGTGGTTCCCATCGGCGGCCGATACGTGGAGGCCGATCAGGCTCCCCTGCTTTCTCGCCTGCTCGAAGACAGTGGAAAGCCCTTTCTCTCGCTGCTTTCGGTCTTGAAACTCGCTGAGCGAGACGACCGGATCGAACGCGTGGTGTTGCGCATCGGGGATGTCTCGCTCGGCTGGGGGAAAGCCGCCGAGGTACGTAGGGCGATCGAACGACTGCGTGCGGCGGGGCGTCACACGATCGCGCTACTGGAAACCGAGTCGGTGTTGGTGAATCGCGCCTACTACATCGCCACGGCGGCGGACGAGGTCTACGTCGCTTCGGGAGCGTTGGTGCCGATGCTCGGTTTGTCGGCGGAGTACATCTATTTCGGCGACATGTGGGAGGAGTTCGGTATCGAATTCCAGGCGACCCGGGTGGGTCGGTACAAGAGCGCGGTCGAAACCTTCGCGAACAACGGCATGTCGGACGCGTCGCGCGAGATGTACAACGCGCTGCTCGACGGCGCGCAGGCGCGCTACGTGGCTGCGATCTCCGAGCGGCGCGGGATTCCGAAGGAACGCGTGATCGAGATCATCGACGAGGGGCTCGTGACCCCGGCCGAGCTTCATGCGCGCGGCATGATCGATGGGGTTCGCGACGTCGTCGACCTCTTCGATGAGGACGCCCCCATCCTCGATGCTGCGGCATACGCAGGCGCCGACCCCTCGAGCACGGGCTTCGCCCCCGAGCACACGGTCGCGATCGTCTACGGAAGTGGCGTCGTGGTTTCGGGCAAGGCCTCGCGAACCAGTTCGGGGTCGCCGGTGTTCGCGAGCGAGCGCACCGTCCTGGCCCTCGAAGCTGCAGCCGATGATCCCGACGTCGCCGGCATCGTGCTGCGTCTCGACAGCCCCGGCGGTTCACCCCTCGCGGCCGAGATGATGTGGAGTGCCGTCGACCGCGTGAGCCGGCGCGGCATCCCGGTCGTCGTTTCGGTCTCCGATCTCGCCGCTTCCGCGGCGTACTACGTGGCTTCGGCGGCGGACGGCATCGTGCTCGCGCCCGGCGCACTCACGGGTTCGATCGGCGTGTTCTCCCTCTTTCCCGTCTTCGAGAAGTTCATGGACAAGTGGGGGATCGAGAGCGAGACCCTCGTTCGCGGTCGCCATGCCGACTTCCTGAGTCCGACCCGCGTGCCGAGTGAGGGTGCGAAGGCGCGCCTCCAGAGCATCACCGACGAGGTCTATCGCCTCTTCATTGCGAGGGTGGCGGAAGGGCGTGGGCTCGAACTCGATCAGGTCGATCGCGTTGGGCAGGGTCGCGTGTGGACGGCAGAGCAGGCGGTCGAAGTCGGGCTCGCGGATGAGCTCGGCGGTGTGCGCGAAGCCGTGGACATGATCCTGCGCGACCTCGGGCACGAAGAAGGGGCCGACGTGAGTCTGGTGACCTTCCCCGCGCCGCCGACGCTCGCCGACGAGATCACGGAGTTGATCCAGAGCGGCACCCTCGGCTCGCCCATGGCGAAGACGACGCCATTCGAGGCCCTGGCAGCGCAGCTTCCGTGGCCGGAGGGCATGACGGGGCTCGGCGATTGGTGGGCGGCGCTGCAGACGGGGAGGCCGCTCGCGCTTCCCACGGCGTGGATCGAGATCCGCTGAAGCAGTCCGACAAGACGCTAAGGTGGGCGCCGCGCAGATCGGCCCACGATCGGCCGCTGCACCGGGAAGTCGAAACGGAAGTCGGAGGAAGCCTTGGCGCGATCGGAGACCACCCACATCGAAGCCAGCGACGGCGTGTCGCTCTACGTCGAAGCCCACGGTGAAGGGACGCCGATCGTCTTTTCCTGCGGTTATTGCACGACCCACGAAAACTGGCGCCCGCAGGTCGAGCCCCTGGTGGCGGCCGGTGCGCGCGTCGTGCTCCACGACTTCCGCGGTCACGGCCGATCGGAAGCTCCCGACGATCCGTCGCTCTACACGATGGAGAAGGTGCTCGACGATCTCGGTCGCGTGATGGATTGGGCCCTCGAAGGCGGTAGCGGCCAGGTGGTGCTGGCCGGGCACTCCTTCGGTGGCCTCGCTTCGCTCCACTACACCGCCCAGCACAAAGAGCGCGTGAAGGGCCTCGTATTGCTCGCGACCGGCCCCGGCTTCAAGAACCCCGAGGCGCAGCAGAAGTGGGCCGATCAAACCGAGCGCACGGCGAAGTACCTCGAAGAGCGCGGCCTCGAAGCCTTCGTCTCCGGGCGCGCCGGCGAGACGTGCATCGGTCGCAAGCCCGAACTCCCCCAGGCGAAGGCGGCAAGCGACGCGATCGTGCAGCAGGACATCGAGGGGCTCGCCCACTTCGGTCGCCAGATCTCCGGCAAGGCCCCCGGCATCATGGACGAGCTGCCGGGCATCACCTGCCCCGCGATCGTGATCATCGGCTCGGAAGACAAGGCCTTCTTGCGCGCTGCTGATGTGATGGAGGCGAAGCTCGGCAACGCGAGGGCGGTCGTGCTGCTCGATCAGGGCCACGTCGCGAACCTCGAAGACCCCGAGGGCTTCAACGCGCGGGTCGCGGCCTTCCTCGAAGGGCTCTAGCGCCGCCCATCGGCTCGAGAGCCGAGATCGAGGAATTTCCGGGTTCTGGCGCAACCTCCCGATGGGTCGAGGGTTTCACTGCTGAACGGAGGCTCGATTGCGGGACGCGGACCCGGATGTTCAGCAGATGCTGGCGTTTTGCGCTGGGGACGACTCCGCCTTCGCGTCGCTGTTCGAACGCTGGGGGCGCCCCCTGCTTCATTACCTACAGCGCATCGTGGGCGATGCGGCGACCGCGGAGGAGTTGGTGCAGGAGGCCTTCTTGAGAGTTCATCGCGCCCGCGATCGCTACCGGCCCGATGCGAAGTTCTCGACCTGGCTCTACCGCATCGGGACGAACCTCGCGCTCAACGAACTGCGGAGACCGCGGCGTTCGCGTCCCCACGACAGCGCGGACGAAGTCGGAGACGAGGATCGCGCGCCGCTCCATCTGGTGGCGAGTGGGCCGGCGGCAGATCGTCAGCTCGACGTTCGCCGAAGGACGAGTCGCGTGGAAGCCGCACTCGAGGACATCCCCGAACGCCAGCGCATGGCGATCTGGCTTTCGGCGGTGGAGGGCATGTCGTACGCCGAGGTGGCCGTCGCACTCGAAACGACGGAGAAGAGCGTGAAGTCGTTGGTGCACCGCGCGCGTGTCGCGCTCGCGGATCGCATGGCAAAGGTCGGTGAAGATGGAATCGCGGGAACGGGTGGCAGCGCGAACTAGCGCCGGGAAGTGATGCAATGAGTGAACGAGACGAACGAGAAGAACGGCTGTCGGCGCTGATCGATGGCGAGCTCACTGAAGACGAAGCACGAGCGCTTCGCGATGCCGTCGAAAGCGACGCCGCGTTGCGCGAACGCCTCGAAGCTCTCGAGGGAGTCGATGAAGCACTTCGCTCCCTCGAGGCGCCGAGTATGTCGTCGGATCTCTACGAGCGACTCGAAGCGCGGATCGCGCGGGACGCAGGGGATGCCGAGACACCCGCGTCTTCGTGGGATTGGCGCTTGCCCCTTGCAGCGGCGATCGCGGCTGCTTTGCTCGCCGGCTGGCTTGCCCTGCCAACCAGCGACGAAGAAACCACGGTGGCCGATCGATCGCCGGAACTGCAGACCACACCGGAATCCGAGGTGGTGCCGATCCCGACGTTCGAGTTGCCTGAAGAAGACACCGCGGTGGTCGAAGTGGCGACAACCGACGAACCCGTCGAGACGGTCGAACCGGTCCAGGAGACTCCACCTCAGGTCGCGGCAAGCGAGACGCCCGACGCCGAAGATGCAAGCGACGTCGAACTGGCCATCGTCTTCGAACTCGAGACCCTGCGCGACTTCGAGGTGATCGAAGAACTCGATCTGCTCGAAGCCCTGCTCGCCCTCGAAGAGCGCGATCAGCAACCCCCCGGATCTCAGGAGACATCGTGAGCGCGTCGTTCGACATGACCGTCATGACACGGCGATGCGTCCTGCTCTTCGTCGTGCTCGCACTCTGCGGCTTCGGCGCGTCGATCTCGAATGCAGAGAGCGCCGAACCGAAGCCCGACGAGTCGCGACTCGAGCGCCTTCCGGAGGGCATCCGCGAGCGCGTCGAGCGCTTCCGCAACGCCACCCCCGAAGAGCGCGACATGCGAAGAGAGCGGTTGCATCGCCAACTGCGCGACGCCTCGCCCCGCGAACGCCGCCGCATCCTGCGCCGCGAAGGTCGGCTGATGTACGTCCTGCCCGAAGAGGAGCGCGAGAAGATCCGCAAGGAGAACCAGGCCTTTCGCGAGAAGCACGGCCTGCCGAGCATCGAGGAGGCCCTCGACGCTGCGCGCGAGCGCGCCCGCGAACTGGCCCGCGAACTCGACCTCACCCCCGAAGAGGGCAGGGCGTTGCGCCGACGCTTCCGCGAACTGCCACGCAAGGAGCGCGAGGCCCTGTGGCAGGACATCCAACGCTTCCGCGAACTCCCGAGCGACGAACGCGCCGCCCTCGAAGCCCGTCTGCTCGAACTGAAGGAACTCGGCGAAGAGGACCGCGCCGTGATGCGCGAAAACGCCCGCCGCTGGTCCCAGATGCCCGAGGAAAAGCGCGAACGCCTGCGCGCCCAGTGGCGAAAGCTCCGCGCACTCCCCCCGCAAGAACGCGCCGAACTCCTCGAACGCGCCCTCGAGCTGCAGGAAGAAGGCCACTGATCGAATCTGGTTGACCGGCGGCCGATCGTGCTTTGATATCGCACCGAAGACGATGCGAATCCTGATCTACGGTGCGGGCAACATCGGAGTCCTCTACGCCGCGAAGCTTCGAGCTTCGGGCGATGACGTATCGATCCTCGCGCGCGGGAAGCGGGCCGCCGAGATTCGTGAGCACGGGATCGTGCTCGAAGAGTTCGGGAGCCAGGAGAGGACGACGACTCGCGTCGAGGTCATCGAGCAGCTCGACCCCGACGATGCGTACGACCTCGTCTTCGTGATCCTTCCGAAGAACCACGTCGCCGAGGTGCTGCCCATCCTGGCGGCGAATCGCCGGACCCCGAGCGTCATGTTCTTCGGCAACAACGCGGCCGGCGCGGCGCAGATGATCGAGGCACTCGGGCGTGATCGCGTCCTCCTGGGTTTTCCCGGCGCGGCCGGGATCCCGAGCGAAGGCGTCATTCGCTACGTCGTACTCGCCGAGCGCGACCAGCCAACGACGATCGGTGAACTCGATGGCAGCCGTAGCGAACGAATCACTGCTGCGGCCGACGCCTTGCGAAGCGCGGGCTTCCCGGTGTCGATCTCTCCGAACATCGACGCCTGGCTGAAGACGCACGCGGCCGAAATCGCCCCGACCGCAGGCGCGCTCTACATGGCGGGTGGAGACATCGGCAAGCTGGCACTCGATCGCGACGTACTTCGCCTGATGCTCGAAGCGATCCGCGAGGGCTACGCGGTGCTCGGGGCGAGCGGCACCCCCATCACGCCCTCGAGCCATCGGGTCTTTCGCTGGATCCCCGGGTGGCTCCTGCTGAAGATCATTCCCCGAATGCTCGAAGACCCGTCCGCGAGCATCCAGATCGGTCACGCTCTCGCGGCACGAAGCGAGATGCGGCAGCTCGCCGACGAACTCCGTGCACTGGCCGCTTCGGCCTCGATCCCGACGCCCAGCATGGATCGGCTCTTTCGCAGCATCGACCCCGAAGGAGCGCCCGGCGCCTAGGTATCCGGCACCGTGCACCCGAACTCACCTGCGAGTTGTAGGAAGACGGCCGCCGATCGAAGGATCAACTGGATTCGAAATCGATTGGTTCGGTTCCGACCTCCCAGCGCTGCGATGTGTCGATGAGTCTCAGTGTGGTCTCGAGCGCGTGATTCTTGATCGCGAGGCTTCCTTCCATCACCATCCCGGCCGGTCGCATTCGCAATCGACGTTTCTTCCCTCGTGCACGGAGTCATGATGCAAGGCAGCCAACGAGTCATCGACACCCTCAACGCATTGCTCGCCGTCGAGCTCACGGCGATCGATCAGTACTTCGTGCAATCGCGCATGCTCGAGAACTGGGGCTACATGAAGCTCTACGAACGCATCGGACACGAAAGCGAAGACGAGAGAGGGCACGCCGACCGCATCGTGAAACGGATTCTCTTCCTCGACGGTCGACCCGATGTCGCGGCGCGTGCTCCGCTCACGATCGGAACCACGCCCAAGGAGATCCTCGAAAACGATCTCGCCATCGAGATCGAGGTGGCGAAGAACCTCAACGAGGCGATCGCGCTCTGCCGCGAGGAGGGCGACAACGGAACCCGTGAGATGCTCGAAGAGTTGCTCACCGACACCGAAAGCGACCACATCCTGTGGTTCGAGACCCAGTTGCGGCTGATCGAGAGCGTCGGTCTCGAGAACTACCTCTCCGAGAACTTCTGAGTCGGGGCCACACGCTCACGACGTGCGCTAGAAGCGCAGGTAGCCGCGGGTCCCTGCCACTGCGCCCACGATCGCGGTGAGGCTCAGGGTCAGCAGCACCCAGTGCATCCGCTGCAGGAACGCGAAGGCGCGCTCGGGGTCCTTCTTCGCCTGCTCGAGGAAGTAGCGGTGAAGGAAGGCCGGTTCGAGCACGAAAAGCACGAGGGTGAAAGCGAACCACACGAAGGTCATGAGGTGGACCCACCAGAACGACGGGTCGAGGTAGCGCGCCCAGGCATCCATCTCGTAGAGGAGATAGAAGCCCGAGGCGCCCGCGAGGAAGGTCGTGACCTTCGCCTGCAGGGCGAAGCGCGATTCGAACTGTTCGAAGATCTCGCCGCGCTCCTCGGGATTCGGGTGCCTGCGAATCGCCGGAATCAGCACCGTGGTCACGAAGGCGACGCCCCCGATCCACAGAACGACCGAGAGGACGTGAACCACGCGTGCGGCGACCAGCATGAACACCCTCGCTAGAAGTTCGGTACCGGCAGCCCGTTCGCGCGGGCGTGGTCGATCAGGTCCTTCAAGCCGCGGCCGAAGTGGCTCGCCTGCATGCCTTCGCGCTGCATCATCTCGGCGAGGTGTGCGCTCTTCAAGCCGAACTCGCACACCAGCACGTAGTGCTGGCCCTTCTCGAAGTGGGGATAAGCGCGGAGCGCCTCGTGGAATTCGAGGTGCAATGCGCCTTCGTAGTGCCAACCGCGATAGGCCGCGGCCGAGCGCAGATCGATCAGCACGGCGTCCTTCGGCAGTTCGTGGATCTCGAGGGCGCCCGACTCTGCACTCGAGAGATCGAGGGCACGCAGATCGATCACGCTTCGCTCGGCCACCGCGCGTTCGAGGAGCGAGAGGTCGAGCTTCTTCTCTTCTTCGAGGATCACTTCGAGGCTCGCGCTGGTGGCCGGCTTGCTCGGCACCATGGCGCAGTACTCGGCGACGTCCTTCGAAAGTACGTCGGTGCCGATGTCGCGAGCGATCTTGATGATCTCTTCCTTGTTGAAGCCGACCAGCGGGCGCAGCACCGGCGTTCGCGTGGCTTCCGAGATTACCGCCATGTTCTGCAGGGTCTGCGAAGACACCTGGCCCACGGCATCGCCGGTGACGATCGCATGGGCTTCACGTTCGGCCGCGATCATCTCCCCCACGCGCAGCATCAAGCGCTTGAGCACGACCTGCCAGTAGCGGGGCTCGCCCTTCTCCTGCAGATCGCGGGTCACGGCATCGAAGTCGATGCTGTGCAGGTGCGGGCGATGGCCGAAGGACCAATGATCGGCGATGTGCTTCATCACCTTCAGCACGCCGAGCTGATGATCGCGCCCGCCCATATTGCAGAAGACGTGGTCGAGCACGACGCCGCGCTTCATCACCGTCCAGGCCGCGACCGCGGAATCGAAGCCGCCGGAAACCAGCGCGATCGCGCGCCCCTCGACCCCGAGCGGCAGGCCCCCCGGGCCGGGTACGCGCTCCGAGAAGAGGTACGCCTGCCCGGGCATGACTTCGATCTGCACTTCGACCTGCGGATGATCGAGGTCGACGCCCGCGGCTTCGCGATTGAGCGCCGCGCCGACTGCGCGAGCGACATCCTGCGAACGGAACGGGATGGCCTCGCGGCTTCCGACGCGCCGCACCCGCACGCCGAATGTCTTGCCGCGCACGCTGTCGCCGAAGCGCGCGGTCGCGTGGCGGACGATGTCGTCGAGGTCGTTCCACGCACACGGCTCGACGACCGAGAGCGACTGCACGCCGAAGCAGTGCGCGAGTGGCGCGAGATCCACCTGCTTCGGCGCGGTGGCGTAGACGCGATCGTGGTCGCGCTCGACTCGTCCCGAACCTCCCGTTGACTTGAGTGCGTCGCGCAGGTTCTTGAGCAGCCGCTTGGTGAATCGCCGGCGCGTGGCCGGCGATTTCAGCGTGACTTCACCCCCGAAACGAAGCAGTGCGAGCTGCTCGTCCTTCGCCGGCGTCGGGTTTTCGGGTGTGGATTCGGAGGACACGGCGCGGACCCTACCGAAACCCCTCGTCGTGTTGAACCCGCGTGCCGCGAGCGCGAAGAGATTCGCCTTCACGCGCGAATCCGGGTATCTATCGATAGGCAGGTCGAATGGAGGCGGGCGCATGTCGGGCGGATCGACTGGCAAGGAGGTGAGGGAGTCTCGAACCCTTCTTGCGCTTGCCGCGTTTGCACTCCTGGTGGGCATCGCAGGGTGCGCGTCGATCCTGCCGCTCGGCGACGACGACCACGGTAAGAGCCACCTCGAACGAGCCGAACTCGCCATGGCGCGGGGCGATGTCGAAGAGGCCTCGCGCTTGTTCGATCGCGCTCTCGTGGGCGATCGCAAGAACACCCGCGCACTCGCCGGCAGCGCACGCGCAAACCTCGCAGCTGGCCGCGGCGAACTCGCCGTCGATCGCTTCGATGCCTATCGCGGGGCTGGCGGTGCCTGGCGTCGAGCAGAACATCACGACCAATGTTCAGCCATCACATTGGCGGCCGAGCAGGTGCTCGATGAGGGCAAGCGACCGCAACGCGCTCGCGCGTTGGCCCGGAGGTTGGCAGCCGAAGAATGCGAGGGACAACCCGCCGAAGCACTCCTACTGCGAAGTGGGCTGCAGCTTGCCGACCGCGCGCGCGACGCCGGCCGCAGCGAAGAGGCCCTCGAGCTCTATCGCGCGCTGGCCCAGGGCGAAGGCAACGCCGCCAAGGTGAAAGCCGAGCGTGCCCGGCGCGGAGACGATGTGACAGTTCGCTACGACGATCCCCATCTGGCGCGCGCCTACCTCGAAGCGAGCCATCTGCTGCTCGCGGCGGGGCAACGCAACGAGGCACTCGCATTGTTGTCGCGTGGGCTCGACGAACTACCCGGCAACCGCGACCTGGTTCACCTCATGGTGACGGTGCTCGCCGAGGGATCGAACGTGGTCTTCCCGCGTGCGAAGCCCCCCGAACCCCAGGTACCCGCCGCCCCCGACTGAGCGTCGAGGAAAAATCGCGGCACGATTGGGCGCATTGCGGTGACAAAGCAGCGTCGCCGGAGTTGCGCGAGAGTTGCGGGTCCTGGGAGGAACCCCCATCATCTGCCCCCTGGGTGGGATCGGGGCTGGCAGCACATCGAACACGCTGTCGACGAGCTGACGAACAGTCCCAGCGCGATCGCGCGGTGCACTCCAATCAACATTCACCAGCGAAATCAATCGCAAGATCGACTGCCGCGAGCTGATTCGCCATGTACGCAAGCCGTACACAAGGACAGGGGAACAACAGGGAACCATGACGAAACGAATCACTGCGCTGACGGCAACGGTACTTGCTCTGCTCTTCACGGTGGCCTGCCAGCAGACCGCCGAGGTCGCGGAAACCGAACCCGCTCCGGACACGGGCAGCGAATTCAGCCAGGGCGACCCGCCCGAAGAACCGGTGCGCGACACCCGCCCGACCGAGGTGCGCCTGGGCACCGCGTACTTCGATTTCGATCGCTCGGAGATTCGCGACGACATGCGCGACGTGCTGAAGGCCAACGCCGAGGCGCTCAAGGCCAGCGACGCGGTCGCGGTCATCGAGGGTCACGCCGATGAGCGCGGCAGCGAGGAATACAACCTGGCGCTGGGCGAGCGCCGCGCCGAAGCGGTTCGCCGCTACCTGTCGGCGCTCGGCGTTTCGGATTCGCAGATGCGCATCGTGAGCTACGGCGAGTCGAAGCCGGCGGCGATGGGGCACGACGAATCGGCCTGGTCGCTCAACCGCCGCGCCGAGTTCCGCACCCGCTAGCGGACATCGGGCGAGACGCTTACGGGGCGGCTCCCTCACGGGAGTCGCCCCGTTTTCGTTTCGGGCGATGATTCCCGCCGACTCGCGTTGTGGGACGCCGCGCGAGACGCGTTTCGCGGGGGTGCGGCGGCAGGGCCCGGTTGATACCGTGAATCGACATCGCGCGTGCCGATTGCGCGATTCGCGCCGATCTCGCCGAGCCAGGAAGAGATGACGCGCGATCTCCCCCAACCCCTTCTCTCTACCCCCGATCACTCCCGACCTGCGTCGGGCCCACGAAAGGATTCCCCATGCCGTTTTCCGGTGGACAGCTCGCCGCCAAGGCCCTGAAAGAGGCCGGCGTCGAAGTCATCTTCACTCTGTCGGGCGGGCACATCATGCCGCTCTACGAAGGTTGCCTCGACGAGGGGATCAAGATCGTCGACGTGCGCCACGAGCAGGCCGCCGTGCACGCCGCCGACGCATGGGCACGCTGCAACCCCGGAAAGGTCGGCGTGGCCGCGATCACGGCAGGCCCCGGTGTGACGGATGGCGTGACGGGTGTGGCGAACGCCTGGCGCGCCAACTCGCCCATCCTGGTCTTCGGCGGGCAGGGCCCGTTCAACAACCTGCGCCGCGGCTCGCTGCAGGAGATGGATCACATCGGCGTGATGCGCCCGATCACGAAGTACGCCGACGCCTGCTTCGAGAGCTATCGCATCCCCGAGTACATCGAGCTGGCGATCCGCCACGCGATCTCGGGCACCCCCGGCCCCGCCTTCCTCGAGATCCCGATGGACATCTTCATGGGGCAGGTGGCCGACGAAGAGGTGGTGGTGCCGCGCATCCGCACGACGGCGCCGCGCATCTCGCCCGATCGCACGGAGGTGCGCAACGCCCTCGAAGAACTCTCGAAGGCCGAACGCCCGATGCTGATGGCCGGTACCGCGGTCAAGTGGTCGGAAGGTGAAGCCGCGATGAACAGCTTCATCGACGAGATCCACCTGCCCACGTACTGCAACGGCATGGGTCGCGGCACGGTGCCGTGGGAGTCGCCGCAGTTCCTGAACCGCTCGCGGCGCGATGCGCTGGCCAAGACCGACTGCATCATGCTCGCGGGTACGCTGCTCGACTTCCGCATGCGCTTCGGCAAGGCCATCCCCGAAGACGCCAAGGTGATCCAGCTCGACATGGACAACATCCTGATGGGCCAGAACCGTCAGACCGACGTGCCGCTCGTGGGCAACGTGGGTTGTTCGTTCGAGATGCTCTCGGAAGAGATGAAGAACCAGGGGCTGCAACTCGACTTCACGGCCTGGCGCGACGAACTGCGCGAGCTCGAGAACGAAGCCGAAGCCAAGGTGCAGGCGGCGCTCAACAGCGACGAAACCCCCGTCGACCCCCAGCGCATGTGCAGGGAAGTACGCGACTGGCTCGACACCCTCGACAGCCCGATCGTGATCGGCGACGGCGGCGACATCGTGGCCACCGCGGCGAAGATCATTCCGGTGAAGGGGCCGGGTGCATGGATGGATCCGGGGCCGCTCGGAACCCTCGGTGTCGGCATGCCCTTCGCGTTGGCGGCGCAGCTCGCGCATCCCGACAAGCGCGTGGTGATCGTCTACGGCGACGGTTCGTTCGGTTTGAACGGCTTCGAGTACGACACCGCCGTGCGCTTCAACCTGCCGATCATCGGCATCGTCGGTAACGACGGCGCCTGGGGCCAGATGATGCGACCCCAGGGTGCGATGATGGGTTGGGACCGCCTCGACGGCGCGATCCTCAACCGCACCCGCTACGACAAGGTCGTCGAGGCGCTGGGCGGCTACGGCGAGAACGTCGAGGATCCGGCCGAGCTGCGTCCCGCCCTCGAGCGGGCTGCCGCTTCGGGCAAGCCGGCCCTCATCAACGTGATGATCCGCCAGGACCGCGAGTTCAAGGGCGGCATCTACGTCTAGACGTTCATTCATCTAGCCAGGGTTCGAACCAGGAGGGGTGGGGCGACAGTTCGTCTCACCCCTCCTGCTTTGCGGTGGCGTTACCAGATTCTCGTAACCTTCCGCCCGCATTGCGCCGATATGTCCTGCGTATCCATGAGCGCAATGCAGGTGACGCCATGAGCAGACCCCTCTACGAACGCCTCGGCGGCCGACCGGTCATCGAGAAGATCCACAAGCTCTTCTACGACAAGGTCTACGAACACCCCTGGCTGAAGGGCTACTTCAGCGAGGTCGACCAGAAGCACATCGAAGCCCAGCAGAGCGACTTCATGGGCCAGGCCTTCGGGGGCCCGCGCGTCTACCGCGGCAAGGCGGCCAACACCGCCCACAAGCACATCTTCATCAACAAGGAACTCTTCGAGCTGCGCCACGCGCTGCTTCGCGAGTCGATCGAAGAGGCGGGGGTCGAGCCCGAGTTGATGGAGGAGTGGCTCGCCCTCGATGCCGCGTTCGAGCGCGCGATCGTGAAGCAAAGCGCCGGCCAGTGCGAGAAGCGCTACGCGAACGAAGACGTCGTCGTGATCCCCAAGCCCCCGATGAACCACCGGATCGAGGAGTCGTAGGGGCCGTCAGCCGGCCGACGAGCGGGCCTCGCGAGCGGCGGGTCCCGATCTGTCCCAGGCGCCGTCCCCATCGTGGCGCCCCGCCCCTCATCCATCCGGTGTCACGACTGTGTGTGGCATTACCGCCGTTTGACATGATGTCAGTTGCGTGCCCGGCGGCACGGAACTTGCTGTTTCCTGGGTTGCGCCCGCGAATCAGGAGACATCATGACGACCAACTTCCTCGACGCCTATTCCATCCAGTACTGGCTCGAATCCTGCCCACAGGGTTATCTCGAAGAGACCGAGTTCGGGCACGAACCGAACCAGAAGGAACCGGAACTCGTGCTTCAGGATCCGATGATGCGCGAGCAGGCAATCCGGCTCACGACGCAGTTGGTCGCGGGTGAGCGTTGCGCACTCGCCGCGAGTTCGGGCCTGATCAACGCGGCGCCCGACGAAGCCAGCAAGCGCTTCCTCGCGACGCAGACCCTCGACGAGGCGCGGCACGTCGAGATCTTCACCCAGCGCCTCTACGACCTGGGCGTGAAGAAGGATGAACTCGAGACGGTCATCGCCGAAAAGACGAACCCCAATCTCGCGCAGTTCGCCGAGATCCTTCTCGAGAAGGTCGACAAGAAGGATTTCGTCGCGGGCGTCGTCGGCCAGAACATCATCCTCGAAGGCATGGCGTTCACCGTCTTCGAGATGCTCGAGGCGTCCAATCGCGACCTCAACTCGAAGTTCGCGAAGACGCTCTCCGGCACGATCGCCGACGAGCGACGTCACGTGGGCTTTGGCGAGAACCGGATCGGTGCCCTGATTCGCGAGTTCCCCGAGAAGAAGCCCGAGATCGAACGCATGCAGCGCGACATGTCGTACTTCATGCTCGCCACGTTCGCGGATCAGTTCCGCGACGGACAGGCGCGCGAGGAAATGCAGCACGCGCGCGAGCAGGCCGGCGGCGGAGCCGCGAACTGGCAGGGCGCCAACCTCGCCACGATGGAACCCGAAGAGATGGAAGGCCTGCTGGCCGACACCGTGCTCGGCGAGTTCAAGAAGCGCCTCGATCGCGTTGGCATCGAATACCAGACGCCGACCCGGCCCTGATCGGAGGTTTGCGTGTCGCAGATTCGTGAGATCCACGATCTGGAACCGGATGTCTTCGAACGAGAGGTTCGAAGCTTCGACCACTGGTTCGGCGCGGTGCAGGACTATCTGTCCGATCTCGAACACGGGCACCGCGCCGACATTGCGGCCGACGATCTCGCGCCGGACGAAGTCGAGAGCCTGACGACGGCGCTCTGCAACTACGCCGTCGCGGAGACCGCCGCCCTCGAAGCGTCGAGTGGGCTGGTTCGCATTGCGCCGAACCGCTCGAGCATGATCTTCCTCGCGACCCAGGTGGTCGACGAAGCGCGTCACGTCGAGGTCATCCTGCAGAGGCTCGAGGACATCGGCGTCGAAGATCCCACTGCCGAAATCGAACGGCGCGCGACGCCGGCGATGCTGGAGTTTCGGGACAAGCTCCTGCATCTCGTCGATACCAAGCAGTGGGATCTCGCGATCTTCGCGCAAAACGTCTCGCTCGAGGCGATGGAGTTTGCGGCCTTCCGTGCCCACGCGTCGGTGGGCGACCCGGTGACCGTCGACATGCTCGAGCGCATGTTGCGCGACGAGCGGCGTCACATCGGCTTCGGCGAGAACGAGATCGCCCGACGTCTGCGGACCGACCCTTCGCGGCGCGCCTGGATCGAGCTGGTGAAGAACGAGCTCGAGGCCTTCGCGCTCAACACCTTCGAACACACCGCGAAGGCCCTGGGCGTCGAGAAAGACACCATCACGAAGCTCGGTCGCGACTATCGCGAAGCCGTGCGTCGATTGGGGTTGTGATGGCGGACGGATCCGTGGCGACCCAGATGGTCGACGTAGGGGAGGGAGGGGCCGAATCGGGGCCGCGCCGTCGTTATGAGCTCGACGATCGCGGCTTCGACGAGGTGCCGCGCAAGTACCGCAAGTTCTACCGGCGGTGGCTCGGACCGGAGGATGAGCTGGCCCCGAACGAAGCACTCTGCCCGGTGTGCAAGATCGTGATGCGTTCGGCGCGCGAACTGCGAGAAGGCGATCAGCTCTACTGCATGGCGTGCATGACGCGCGTGCGCATCGTTCGCGGAGAAGACGGACGCCTCGAGACGAAAGTCTCCTACTGAGAGGTGCGCAGCTCGCTCGCCGCATCCTGCACGGCGCGAATGATCTTGTCGTAGCCCGTGCAGCGGCAGAGGTTGCCCGCGAGCCAGTAGCGGATCTCCGTTTCGCTGGGATCGGGGTTGCGTTCGAGCAGGGACTTCGCGGCGACGATCAACCCCGGCGTGCAGATGCCGCACTGCAGCGCCGCGTGTTCGAGGAACTTCGCCTGCAGCGGATGGAGCGTGTCCCCATCGGCGACCCCTTCGACGGTGCCGATCTCCCGACCCTGGGCTTCGACGGCGAGGACGAGACAAGCGCAGACGAGGCGGCCGTCGAGGGTGATCGAGCACGCACCGCAATCGCCGGTACCGCAACCTTCCTTGGTACCCGTAAGGCCGAGTTCTTCGCGAAGGACTTCGAGCAACGTCTGGCGCGGCTCGCAGAGGAACTCGACTTCGTCGTCGTTGATGCGGGTCGTGATGTGGGTCTTCGGCATGTCGTCCTTCGCTCAGCTCCGGGCGCGCTCGAGCGCGATCTTCGCGGCGCGGCGCGCGAGTACGCCGGCCAGCTGGGTTCGGTAGTCGGCCGTGCCACGCTTGTCGTCGATCGGGCGACAGGCGGCGCGGGCTGCGCTCGCGAGGCGTTCGAGGGCGTCGCCATCGAGGGGGCCACCGGCAATGGCTTCGGCTGCGGCATCGACGCGCAGCGCGGTCGGGGCGACCGCGCCGAGACCCACGCGCGCGCTTTCGACCTGGCCAGCTTCGTCGAGGGTGAGGCAGACGCCCGCCCCGGGGACCGCGGTGTCCATTTCGGTGCGCGGAATGAAGCGCAGGTAGGCATCGCCGCGGCGGGCGTTCGGAGGCTCGAGCAGAAAGGAAACGAGCAGTTCGCCCCGACCGAGCGAAGTGGTACCCGGTCCGGTCGCGATCTCCTCGACCGGAACCTCGCGTTCGCCATCGGGGCCGAACACCCGGCCGACAGCGCCGGCCGCGATCAATGCGGGCACGGAATCCGCCGCGGGCGACGCATTGCAGACGTTGCCACCCGCGGTCGCGCGTCCCTGGATCTGGGTCGAGCCGATCAACTCCACGGCTTCGACGACGCCGGGCCAGGCCGCGCAGAGTTCATCGTGTTCCCCCAGTTCGGCGCCGGTGACGGCGGCGCCGACCTCGAAGCCGCGGTCGCTCACGCGGATCTCGCGCAGCTCGGGGATCTGCTTCACGTCGACGACGACGAAGGGATCGCTTTCCTGCAGCTTGGCCTGGACGAGCAGATCGGTTCCGCCGGCCATCACGACCGGGTTGATCGATTCGTCTGCGAGCAGGCCCGCCGCTTCGCTGAGCGTGCCAGGGGCAACGTATCGCTCGATTTCCATGGGAGGTGAATTCCGTGTGCGGGAGTGGGCGGGCGCGAATCGCAACCCGCGAACGTTGACGCGGGAATTGAGTCCGCCAAGCTTACTCGGATCCGCGAAAGATCTACACCGCCACGGGAGTCGTCATCCATGAGTGTCGAGGCACGCGAAGATTCGAAGTATCGCTGGGTGGGCACTCGCCCCATCCGCCCCGATGGCCTCGACAAGGTGACGGGGCGTGCGCGATTCGGCGCCGACCTCTCCTTTCCCGGCATGCTGTGGGGGAAGGTGCTGCGCAGCGACGTGCCCCACGGTCGCATCGTGCGCATCGATACCTCGAAGGCGGAGGCCATGGAGGGAGTGAAGGCCGTGGCGACCGCGGCCGATCTTCCCGACATCCCGCTGAAGCACGGCAGGGAGTCCGCCGAGCGCTCGCGCAACATCATGGCGCGCGAGAAGGTTCTCTACCGCGGGCACGCGCTGGCCGCGGTGGCGGCGACGAGTGAAGCGATCGCCGAACGCGCGCTGAAGGAGATCGAAGTCGAGATCGAACCCCTTCCCGCGGTCTTCGACCTCGACGACGCCCTGGCGGACGATGCCCCCGTGCTGCACGACTACTTCGAGCCGGAAGGCCGCGAGGGGCAACCCCCGTCGAACATCGCCGAGACCTTCTACTACGAACGCGGTGACGTCGAGGCGGCCTTGGCCTCGGCCGACGTCGTGCTCAAGCGCACGTTTCGCACCGAGACCGTGCACCAGGGCTACATCGAACCCCACGCGGTCGTTGCGCGAACCAACGAGGAAGGGCTCAGCGAGATCTGGTGTTGCACCCAGGGTGGCTTCGGCATTCGCCGCGACACGGCGGCCGTGTTGCGGATACCCGAGTCGCGAATCAAGGTCACGCCGAGCGAGATCGGCGGGGGCTTCGGGGGGAAGACGACCGTCTATCTCGAACCCGTCGCTGTCGTGCTCTCCCGCAAGGCGGCCCGACCGGTCAAAATGGTGATGACGCGCGAAGAGGTCTTCCGCGCGAGCGGACCCGCTGCGGGGAGCAAGATCGAACTCGAGATCGGCGCGACCCGCGACGGCGACCTGATCGCCGGGCGCGTCAACATGGCGATGGAGGCCGGCGGTTTTCCCGGCTCGCCGGTGAACGCCGGGGTGATGACCATCTTCTCGGTCTACGAGATCCCGAATTTCGTGATCGAGGGCTTCGACGTCGTGCTCAACAAGCCGAAGATGCACGCCTATCGCGCACCCGGGGCTCCGATGCCCGCATTCGCCCTCGAGAGCCTGCTCGACGAACTCGCAAGCGAACTGAACGTCGACCCGATCGATCTGCGCATCGCGAACGCGATGAAAGAGGGTTCGCAGATGTCCTTCGGCGCGCGTTTCCGGACGATCGGCTTCATCGAAACCCTCGAGGCCGCGAAGGCGCATCCCCACTACACGGCTCCGCTGGGCGAGAATCAGGGGCGCGGCGTGGCTTCGGGTTTCTGGTTCAACGCCGGGCAGCAGTCGAGCGCCGAGGTGCACCTCACCGAAGACGGCGGAGCGATCGTCGTGGAAGGCAACCCCGACATCGGCGGCTCGCGCGCTTCGATGGCGATCTTCGCCGCCGAGGAACTCGGCATCGACGTCGATCAGGTGCGCCCCGTCGTGGCGAACACCGAGGGCGTCGGGTTCAACGACGGCACGGGCGGAAGCCGCACCACCTTCGCGACGGGTTGGGCGGTGATCAACGCCTGCAAGGAGATCATCGCCGAGTTGCGCGCGCGGGCGGCCATGATGTGGGAGTGCGAAGTCGATCAGGTCGTGTTCGCCGACGGGCGTTGTGTTCCCGCGGAAGGCAGCGGCGTCGAGGCCGACCCGCTCACGGTCGCCGACATCGCACGTCGCATGGAGAAGACGGGTGGCCCCATCAACGGGCAGGCGCAGCTCAACGCGCGCGGCGTCGGCCCGGGCTTCGCCACGCATCTGTGCGATGTCGAAGTCGATCCCGAGACCGGGCGCACCGAAGTGATTCGCTACACGGCGATCCAGGACGCGGGGCGTGCGATCCATCCGAGTTACGTGGAAGGTCAGATGCAGGGCGGTGCCGTGCAGGGGATCGGCTGGGCGTTGAACGAGGCCTACGTGTTTTCGGAGGATGGCGAAGTCGAGAACGCGGGCTTCCTCGACTACCGCATGCCCGTGGCCTCCGACGTTCCGATGATCGACACGGTGATCGTCGAAGTGCCGAACCCGAAGCACCCCTACGGTGTGCGCGGAGTGGGGGAGACGCCGCTCGTGCCGGCGCTCGGAGCCGTCGCGAATGCGGTCTCCGCCGCGACCGGCGTGCGCATGGAGTCACTTCCGATTTCGCCCCCAAGGCTGCTGGCCGCGATACAGGAGCGCGGAACCGCGAAGCGATGAGCTGCACGGTCAGCGTTCCTTCGCGACTCCAATCCCATGTCGACGGTCAGACGACCCTCGAAGTCGAGGCCGGTACCGTGCGCGCCGTGATCCGCGCGATCGAAGCGCGCTACCCGGGCTTCGAAGAACGCCTCGGTGACAAGTTCGCGGTCGCCATCGACGGCGAGATGGTCGCGGATCCGCTCTTCGAACCCGTGCCGGATGGCAGCGAGGTGCACTTTCTTCCCGCCCTCGCCGGCGGTTGATCTCGCGGCGCTACAGTGGGCGTCCTTCACCCACCTCGAACTAGAGCAGTGCATTGAAGATCCCTTCGGTCGCCATGCGCAGCCCTTCGGGCCAATCCCCGCGTTGCGAAACCGCGGCCGTAGCTCTGGCTACGCCCACGCTTCCGCGCCTTGGTCTTGGCCCGAATGACTGCACCTGGCTCGGTCAGGGCTCTTCAATGAACTGCTAGCGAGTACGCCGACTTGCCCGAGACCCCAGCCGCCGAGGCCTTCTCGCTCCAGCCCCGCACGGCCGACGATCTCGGCTTCGATCCGGCCTGGTTTCGCCGCCTCGTCGAGCGCGCGGGGCCGCTGGCGATCGTCGATCTCGAGACCACCGGGCTGCCGGGCGATTCGGCGGCCGAAATCCTGGAAGTAGGCGTTCTCACAATCGATTTCGCCGCCTCCGGGGTCGAGATCTCGGCCCTGGGCGGCCTTGTGAGCCCGAGCGCGCCGCTGCCGCCGGAGATCCAGCGCATCACCGGGTTGCGCGACCGCGACGTCGAGGGTGCGCCGCGCCTCGACGACGTGCGCTACCGCGTCGAGGAAGCCCTCGCGGGCCGCGTGATCATCGCCCACAACGCGGAGTTCGAGCGCAGCTTCCTCTCGCGCTTCCTTTCACCCGACTTCAAGCGCGCGGTCTTCCTCGACACCCAGGACCTGCTCGCGCTCACCCATCCCGACGCCTCGGATCTGCGCCTCGCGACCATCGTGCGCACGCTGCTCGGTCGCGAGGAACGACATCGCGCGCTGCAGGACGCCCTCGATACCGCAGAGGTGCTCGCCGCGATCGCCGCCGGTGCCGAGCTCGGCGAAGCGCGTTACGCGAACGCGCGCAGCGCCCTCGATCGCTACGAACCCGAGTCGCCGTGGCTCGAACTGCTGCACGGCCCGTTGATCATCGAGGGATTGGAAAGCAGGGGCGAAGACGCGGCCAAACCGGGCGCGCAGTTCATCGAGATCGGCGACTGCGACGAAGCCCCCGTCCCCTTCGACGAAGATGCGATCCTCGACGCACTTCACGACGAAGCCCGCGGTCGTCGCTACTTCCCTGGCTACCGCGTGCGCGAAGAGCAGATCGAACTCGCGCGCCACTTCATCCGCCACCTGCGCGACGGCAAGACACTGCTGCTCGAAGGCGGAACCGGCGTCGGGAAGTCACTCGCCTATCTGGCGGCATCGATCCCCTTCGCGAGGGAAAGACGCGAGCGCGGCGAGCGCGGACCGATCGTCGTCTCGACGCGAACCAAACTCCTGCAGGATCAGTTGCTGCGGAAGGACATTGCCGCCGCGGCGCGCTTCCTGGGTCATCCGCGATTGTGCGCGCTCTCGATCAAGGGCCGGGCGAACTACGCCTGCGAAAGACGCTTGAACCAGGTGCTCGAAGAGGGTCGCGACATCGACGTCTTCCCCGACGAGCGCGCGGCCTACAGCGTGCTGCTCACCTGTGCGCGCACGCGCGCTCACGCCGAGATCGGCGACCTCCCAGCAGCCCTGATGCGCCGCTACCCCCGTTTGCGCGATTTGCGAACACGTTCCGTTGCTGGCCGCGCCGAGCACTGCAGCCGGGAAGCTTGTGGAAAAACGCCGGGTTGTCCCTTCGGCGCCCGCCGGGCGGCGCTCGCGAAGGCCGACCTCGTGGTGGCCAACCACGATCTGCTCTTGCGCTGGCCGCCCGACTATCCGCGGCTCGCCCATGTGATCTGCGACGAGGCCCACGAGCTCGCCGGGGTGGCCGACAACGTGTACGCCCAGGTGGTGCAGCCCGACGATGTGCTCGAACGCATCGACGAGATCTTCGGCCGCCCGAGCGATCGCAGCGAGGCGCGCCTGCTTCCCGTCGAACTGCGAAAGCGGGTCGCGGTCGACGTGCTCTCGTGGCGACGCGAAGTGGACGTCGCATTCGGCGGGCTCGCGAAGAGCATCGTGGGCTTCGCGAACGAGTACGGCGAACTGCAGCTACCGAAGGAGCCCGACGTCCATCTTCCCGACGCGGCCCGCTTCGCGCGCGAAGCCGCGACCCATCTCGACGGCGTCGCCCAGGCGGCCGAAGCCCTCGCCGCCGAACGCACGACCGTCGACGAAAGCGACGACCCGCTGATGCGCGGCATCGGCGATCTCTACGACGCGGCCGACGGGTTGCGGATGGCGTTCAGTGATTCGCCGAGTCACGTGTCTTCCTTCGAAGGACTCGGCCGACCGGGTTCGCGCTTTCGACTTTCGATTCGTCCGGTGAGTCCGGCGTCTTCGTATCACGCGGGTTTCATGGATGGACTCGACACCTTCGCCGCGGTGTCGGCGAGCTTGTTCGTTGCCAACGATGCCTTCGCGGCGCTCGGCGAACTCGAGATCGAAGAACGCGGTCGCGATCTCGTCGAACGCGTTCGCGTCGCGAGTCCGTTTCCGTATCACGACAACATGCGCGCGGTGGCGTTGGCACGGGTACGCGATCCGGTGGCCGACACGGCGCGCGCCCTCGAACTGCTCGCCCGCGAACTCGGCGGAAGAACCCTCGGCCTGTTCACGAGCCTGAAGCGCATGCGTGAAGTCGCGGCGCTCTTGAGTACGGCCCTCGATCGAACCGGCATCGAAGTGCTCGCCCCGGTGCGGGCCCACGACGATCCCGCCGCCCTGGTCGATCGCTTCGCGAACTCGAGCGAGGGCGCGGTGCTGCTCGGGGCGCGCACCTTCTGGCAGGGTCTCGATCTCCCGGGGGATGCCCTGCAGGCGGTGGTGATCGAGAAGCTCCCCTTCGAGGTGCCGAACGAGCTTCGCCGCCGGCGAGAGGAGCGCGTGCGCGAAGCGGGGGAAGACCCCTTCACCCGCCTCTCGCTCGGGAAGATGAAGCTGCACCTCAAGCAGATGATGGGGCGGCTGATCCGCAGCGAGACCGACCGCGGGATCGCGCTGATCGTCGACGCCCGCCCCGACCGGCCGTACTTCCGCACTCTTCAGGAAGCTCTCCCCGGAGGGAGCAAGATTTCGCTGATCGAGCTCGAGTCGCTCCCCGGTGTTCTCCACGAGGTCGGTCTGGGTCTGACGCCTTCCCCGCAGGGGTGAGATATCCGGAATCTCACATGGTAAGCTGCCGCCTCCTCGCGACGCGCCTGCGCGGTCACCCCCGACCGGATCTCCCACCCAAGCAAGCCGCGTCCACCCAGCCCCCTCGAGTATCGCGATGCAGCGACCCGAGTCGGGGCTCGTCCGACCCGATCGAAAAACACATTACGAATGCTGGGTTTTGCAGGAGGTTTGCAAAGCCCTTTCGCCTTTCAGGCTAGTTTGTGCGTTCAATGAGCCACGCTTGACGTGGTGTGGAGTGGCCCCTCTTGTCAGCGCTCGTGCTCCAGCAGAACTCCGTGCCGTCAAACAATGACTCTGAGTCCCGAACGCGCACCATCTCACCGCGATCAAGCGGCATGAGATGTGGAGTGCCTCAGATGAATGGGGGGTGCGCGAAGTGAGTCTTCAACTCCACGGGATCGGGCACTTCCACCCGCCCAACGAGATCACCAACGCCTTTCTCGAGAGCCTCGAGATCGAGACGAGTGACGACTGGATCATGGATCGCGTCGGAATTCGCTCGCGGCGCACGGGGCTCCCCCTCGACTACATCGCACAAACGAAGAATCGCGATCCGCGCGAGGGGATCGCGGTGGCCGAGGTGTCGAACGCCGAGATGGGCGCCGCAGCGGCCAGGATGGCCCTCGAGCGCGCAGGCGTGACGGCGGACCAGATCGGCATGGTGATCGGCGGGGGCTGTGCCCCCGATTACGCGATCCCGGCGGAGGGCGCGCGTGTCGCCGATCTGCTGGGCATCGAAGCCCCGGCCTTCGACGTCGCTTCGGCCTGCACCAGCTACTTCGCGGCGGTCCGCATGCTCTCCATGATGGACGAGGGCGCATTGCCCGATTTCGTGCTGGTGGTGGCCGCCGAAGTCATGACGCGAACCATCGACTACTCGGACCGCAACTCGGCGGTGCTCTGGGGCGATGGCGCAGCGGCGGCGGTCTTTTCGACGCGAAACCCGGGTGCGGCGACGGTGCTGGGCAGCAATCTCGCGTCGAATCCCGCCGGGCAGGACAAGGTGGTGATCCCACGCCTCGGCTTCTTCGAGCAGGAAGGGCGCACGGTGCAGATGTTCGCGATCAAGAAGACGATCGCGGGCTATCGCGCCCTCGAAGAGGAATACGCCGAAGAGGGCCGACGCCTGCACTTCATCGGCCACCAGGCGAACCTCCGGATGCTCGAAAACGTCTGCAACCGGTGCGACATTCCCGAAGAGCGCCATCACTTCAACGTCGACTGGTATGGCAACACCGGCGGCGCGAGCAGTGCATCGGTCGTGTCGCAGAACTGGGGCAAGTGGAACGCCGACGATGACATCGCGCTGGTGGGTGTCGGGTCGGGACTGACGTGGGGGCGATATCTGTTGCGGTTCAATCGCGCGTCGTCGGGAGGGGCAGCGTGACCAACCCGATCACGTATGAAGAATTTCGCGGCCGCGATCACTTCGATCGTGCCGAACTGCTGGCCTTTGCCTATGGCCGCCTGGTGAAGGATCCGCCGGAGAGCTTTCGCGCGCGGCTCCCGACTCCGCCGATGATGATGTTCCATCGCGTGACCGAGATCGAAGCCAACAAGGCGCGCGGGCGCATCGTTGCGGAAGCCGACGTAGGTCTCGACGATTGGTTCTTCCACTGCCACTTCAACGGCGATCCGGTGCAGCCGGGCTGTCTCGGCCTCGATGCCGTGTGGCAGTTGCTCGGCTTCTACTGCGTCTGGCGCGGTGGGCCGGGAACCGGTCGCGCTCTCGGCGTGGGCGAAGTCGACTTCATGGGGCAGATCCGGCCCTACGACAAACTCGTGCGTTACGAGATCGACGTGCGCCGCTACACCGAACTCGAAACCCAGGGCGCCTCGATGGCGGTCGGCAACGCGCGCGTGCTGGTCGACGATCAGGAGATCTACCGCATCGAGAAGGCGCGCGTCGGCACCTTCACCGGCATCGACTACGGCGACTATCCCCTGGCTTCGGAACACGCCCACGGCGGGAGGGACGATCGATGAGCGAGGCCGCGGTGGCACTCGTGACGGGGGGCGGCACCGGGATCGGTGCAGCCTGCTGCCGACGACTCGCGGAAGAGGGCTTTCGCGTGGGCGTCCACTATCGCTCGAGCGAGGAGAAGGCGAAGAAGCTGATCGCCGAGTTGCCCGACGGCTTCGGCGTGCGCGCCGATCTCTCCGATTCCGACGCCATCGACGCGATGGTGAAGGAGTTGAAGGAGGTGGCCGGTCGCGTCGACGTGCTGGTCAACAATGCGGGCTACAACGTCAACGCCCCGATGCTGACGATGAACCTCGAGCAATACGATTCGGTGGCCCAGGTGGCTCGCGGTACCTGGTATCTCTCGAAGATGGTGTTGCGACGCTTCATGATGCGAAAGGGAACCGGCCGCATCGTGAACATCTCGAGCGTGGTGGGGCACACCGGCAACCCCGGTCAGGTGCCGTACACGATGGTGAAGGCCGGGCTCGACGCCTTCACGAAGTCGCTGGCCCAGGAGCTCGCCGGCCGCGAGATCCTGGTGAACTCCGTCGCCCCCGGTTTCATCGACACCGACATGACGGAAGAGCTTCCCGACGAGGTCAAGGAACAGATCCTCTCGCGGATTCCGCAGGGCCGCATGGGAACGGCAGACGAAGTCGCCGACGTGGTCGCCTATCTCTCGACGCGCGCGAGTTACATCAACGGCACGGTCGTGCACGTCAACGGAGGCATGTACGGTGGGTGATCTGCTCAGCCACGAAGAAGTGCTCGCCAGGGTCCCCCAACAGGAACCCTTCCGCTTCATCGACGAGATCGTGGAGCTCGACCCCGATCACATCGTGGCGCGGTACACCTTTCGCGAAGACCAGGATTTCTATCGCGGTCACTTCCCCGGCAACCCCGTGACGCCGGGGGTGATCCTGATCGAGACCATGGCCCAGGCCGGGGTCGTGGCGTACGGCATCTACCTCTACGCCGCCGAGCACTCGGCGGAAGAGGTCGAGAAGCTCATCACGCTGTTCACCGACGCCCAGGTCGATTTCTCGGGCATCGTGAAACCGGGCGATCGCGTGACCACCACCGCGCGAAAGAGCATGTTCCGCCGCAAGAAGCTTCGCTGCGAAGTAGAGATGACGCTCGACGACGGTACCGTGGTGTGTTCGGGAGTGCTGTCGGGAATGGGAGTTCCACGATGAGACGAGTAGTCGTGACGGGTCTCGGCGTGATCGCGCCGAACGGCAACGGCATCAGCGCCTTCGAATCGGCGCTGCGGAAGGGACAGTCCGGGATCCGCTATCAGGCGATCATGGAAGACTGCAAGTTCGGTTGTCGCGTTGCCGGTACGCCCGAGGGCGTCGACGAGTTGGCCGAAGCCACCTTCCGCGAAGACGAACTGCTCGCGATGAACATGAGCCATCGCTACGCGAGCCTGGCCGCGGTCGAAGCCTGGCGCAGCGCGGAGCTGGAGGTGCCCGAGCTCGAAAGCGACGTCGATTGGGATACCGGCGCGATCCTCGGCACCGGGATCGGCGGCATGGATACGACGGCGGAAAAGGTCGTGCCGCTCACCGACCAGAAGAAGATCCGCCGCCTGGGCTCGACCTCGGTCGAGCAGGTGATGGCGAGCGGAATCTCGGCGCGTGTCTCGGGGCAGCTCGCCCTCGGTAACCAGGTCACGACGAACTCGAGTGCGTGCAGCACCGGCACCGAAGCCGTTTCGATGGGGGTCGAACGCATTCGCGCGGGCCTCGCCGAGCGCATGATCTGCGGTGGAGCCGAAGCGGCCAGCCACTACATCTGGGCGGGCTTCGACGCGATGCGCGTCTTGTGCCGCGACTTCAACGACGAACCCGAGAAGGCGTCGCGCCCGATGAGCGCATCGGCGGGGGGCTTCATTCCGGGTTCGGGTGCGGGCATGCTGATGCTCGAGAGTCTCGAGAGCGCGGAAGCGCGCGGCGCCGAGATCTACGCCGAAGTGCTCGGGTCGGCCGTGAACTGCGGCGGCCACCGCACCGGCGGCAGCATGACGGCGCCGAACCCCGAAGGCGTGGTGCGCTGCATCAAGACGGCACTCGCCGACGCGAAGATCGACGGTTCGCAGGTCGACGTGATCAACGGCCACCTCACCGCGACGGGTGCCGACCCGAAGGAGATCGGCTCCTGGTCGCGCGGGCTCGACCGCGCGCCGGATGACTTCCCGACCATCACCGCAACGAAGTCCCTCGTGGGTCACGCCCTCGGCGCGGCCGGCGGTCTCGAGTCGGTGGCCTCCGTCCTGATGCTGAAGGGCGGCTTCGTGCAGCCCGCGATCAACTGCGAAGACGTCCACGATGAGATCCAGCCCTACGCCCAGTCGATCCCCCACGAGGGCGGCGATGCGCCGGACATGAAGATCCTCGCCAAGTCGAGCTTCGGCTTCGGCGATGTGAACGCCTGCGTGATCTACAAGAAGTGGGAAGCGTAGGCGGAGCCCGATCTCCCCTGCGCGACGCGCCAACTCAATCTCGAAAATCTGCCAATTGGAGGAGTCATGGAACAGTCGGAAGTGATGGAAGGAGTCGTCAAGATCCTCACGCCGTGGGTGAAGAACGAAGATGCCCTCGCCTCGGTGTCGATGGATACGAACATCCTCGAAGACCTGAAGGTGAACTCGGCGCGGCTGGTTGACGTCGTGATCGCATTCGAGGACGAGTTCGACATCGAGATCGCCGACGAGGACGTCGATTCGGTGAACACCGTCGGCGACGCCGTCACGCTGATCGCCTCGAAGCTCGGCTGAGCCGGTAGCGACTTCGGAGGCTCGCATGGGCAAGGCGGCGCCAACGGGGCTATCCCGTCGCGTGCTCTTCCATCACGCGTTCCAACGTGAAGTGGGGCGGCTCGTCGCTCCATTCTGGATCGGTCCGCTCGTCTTCTTCATGCGGTGGATTCTCGGCTACCGCATCGCAGATGCGAAGGCGCTTCGCGCGCGCTTTCGCGCGTTGCGCGAAGAGAGTGATGCGCCCCTGCTCATCTGCCCGAACCACCTGACGCTGATCGACTCGCTGATCGTCGCGTGGGCCCTCGCGCCCTGGTGGTACTACTCGATCCACTACGACGCCCTGGCCTGGAACACGCCCGAACGAAAGAACTTCGGGCGCACCTACATGACGCGACTTCTCACCTTCCTCGCGAAGTGCATTTCGATCTCGCGTGGCGGGGAGCGGGAACAGGTGGGGCAGGTGCTTTCGCGCGTGACCTATCTGCTGAACCGGGGAGAGATCGCGATGGTGTTCCCGGAAGGCACGCGCAGTCGCACGGGTCGCGTCACGGGAGAGTCGATCGCCTGGGGCGTGGGTCGCATCATCAATTCGACTCCCGGTTGTCGGGTGCTCTGCGTCTATGCCCGCGGCGATACCCAGGAGACCTGGGGAAGCATTCCGAACATGGGCGACACGTTCCATGTCGAGATGGAGTGCTTCGAACCCAAGTCGGATGCCAAGGGTGCAAGGCGCTCCCTCGATCTCGCCAAGCAGGTGCTCGCGCGGCTCTCGAACATGGAAGAGGCGTACTTCGATGGTCGGCAATGATGTGGTGGACATCCATGACGTCGACGCCGACATCACGACGTACAGCCAGCGTTTCGACGCGCGCGTGTTTCGCGACGCCGAGCGCGCTGCGATCGAGCGCGACCAACTCGGCAAGACCACGCGCTGGCAGCTCTGGGCCGCAAAGGAAGCGTGTTTCAAGGCCGCCAAGCAAGAAGACCCGAGCACGATCTTCTCACCTCGCGCATTCGAGGTGTGGTTCGAGAAGCGCTGGGCGGAGACCTGGATGCCCGTGCGGCACACGAGCGGGCAGTTCCTCGTGGTGCTCGAACCCGGGAGCGATCGCGTGCACGCCCTCGCTGCGCGGGCTCCGAGTGACTTCACATACGTACTCCGCGCAGTCGTGCCTCGCGGCACCGCCGAGGGCGGCTCGGAAGGGGATCCGAGCACGCAGGTGCGCCAGCTCGCTCGCGAAGCCTTCGCGAAGCAACTCGATGTCGACCCGAACCGCGTCGACATCACGAAGAGCGGACGCATTCCGAAGCTCCGCCTCGACGGAGAACCCCTCGACATGAGTCTCTCGCTTTCCCATCACGGCGATTGGCTCGCCTACGCGGTCGAAACGCGAGGAGTGGCGGCATGACCGAAATTCGACGTCTCGCCATCGTGAACCGCGGCGAAGCCGCGATGCGCTGCGTGCGCGCGGTCAAGAGCCTGCGCGCCCACGAGCGCAGCGACCTCGAAGTGGTCGCCCTCTACACCCACCCCGATCGCGACGCTCCCTTCGTGCGTCAGGCCGATCGCGCGATCGAGATCTCCCATCCCGGTGGCGCCGTCTCGGCCTATCTGGATCACGAAGGCGTGCTGGCCGCGCTCAGGCAGGTCGAAGCCGACGCCGTCTGGCCCGGCTGGGGCTTCGTCGCGGAGAGCCCCGACTTCGTCGACAAGCTCAGCGAAGCCGGCATCGTCTTCCTCGGCCCGACTGCTGCCGCGATGCGCTCCCTCGGCGACAAGATCACTTCGAAGCTCGCCGCCGAAGAAGCCCAGGTTCCCGTTTCGCCCTGGAGCGGCGGCGAACTGAAGGACGAACACGAAGCCCTCGAACACGCGCGCAAGATCGGTTTCCCCGTCGTCATCAAGGCCACGGCCGGTGGCGGTGGTCGCGGCATCCGCATGATCGACTGCGAGGACGAGCTCGCCGAAGGCTTCCGCTCGGCTGCGGCCGAAGCGAAGGGCGCCTTCGGTGACGATCGCCTCTTTCTCGAACAGCGCGTGCAGAACGGCCGCCACATCGAGGTCCAGATCGCCGCCGACCTCCACGGCAGCGTGATCGCGGTCGGCTCGCGAGATTGTTCGGTGCAGCGCCGCCATCAGAAGGTGCTCGAAGAAGCGCCGCCGCCGGATCTCTCGGCAGAGCTGCGCGCCGACATCGAAGCGGCCGCGGTGCGCATCGCTTCGCACGTCAACTACTCCGGTGTGGGGACCGTCGAGTTCCTGCTCCAGGGCAATCACTTCTACTTCCTCGAAGTGAATCCACGCCTCCAGGTCGAGCACGGCATCACGGAGGAGATCACGGGCATCGATCTCGTCCAGCTGCAGATCCGCATCGCCCGCGGCGAGTCGATCAAGGACGTCGAGATCAACGAACGAGGGGTCGCGATCGAAGCCCGCCTCTGCGCGGAAGATCCCGACCAGGGGTTCCTGCCTTCGCCCGGGCGCATCGTTCGCTTCGAGCCGCCCATGGGCCCGCGGGTGCGAATCGATTCGGGGGTGTTGGCCGGGAGCACCGTGCCGCCGGATTTCGACTCCCTCGTCACCAAGGTGATCGCGATCGGCGATGATCGCGACGACGCGCTCGCACGACTCGAGTGCGTGCTGCACGACATGGAAGTCGTGATCGAAGGCGGCGCGACGAACCGCGGCTATCTGCTCGAAGTGCTCAACAGCCCCGAGTATCGCGGCGGCGCCGTCGATACCGGCTGGCTCGATCGGCGCGAACGCCCCGCTTCGAAGACCGACGACCCGACCGCGCGCGACGCCTTCGTAGCCGCGGCAATCCTCGCGTATCAGCGCCGCCGCGCCGCTGCGCGTCTCAACTTCTACTCCGACGTCTCGCGCATCGCGCCCGAACGCATACCCGCTTCCACCGGCCAGCAGATCGACGTGAGCTTCGAGGGCGAGAGCTACCGCACCACCGTCTACGCGACCGGCGCGTGGGGCTATCGCGTGCATCTCGATGGGCGCGTGGTCGGCGCCTACATGAGTGAAGAGGGGCAGAACCGCGCGCGCCTGCAAATCGACGACCGCGTGCGCCGCATCCTCTACGACGCCTCCGACCTCGGCCTGCGCATCGAGATCGACGGCCACCCCTATCGCTACAGCTGGCAGACCGCGGGGCAGGTGCTTTCGGGCACCCCCGCGATGGTGGTCGCCGTGCAGGTGAAGGAAGGCGACACCGTCCAGGCCGGCCAACCGCTGGGCCTCGTCGAAGCGATGAAGATGGAGATCGCCTTCAACGCGCCGGTCTCCGGGGTGGTGAGCGAGGTGCGCGTACGTCAAGGCCAGCAGGTGAGCGCGGGCGAAGTGCTGCTCGTGATCGAGCCGGCGAAGGACGACGAAGACGGCGCCGGCGCGAGCTCGCGCATCGAGTTGCCCGAGCAGACCGATCCCCTCGCACTGCTCTTCCAGCCCGACGGCGACGATCCCCTCGGCAACCCCGATCTGGTTTCGGCCGATCGGGCGGAACGCTCGGCCCGCAAGGCCGCGATCGATTCGGTGCTCGAAGAGGTGCGGCGCGTGCTCCTCGGCTTCGACGCCAACCCCGAGCGCAGCGAACGCCTCGTCGCCTTCCTCGAAGCGCCGATCCCCGAAGGCGTTTCCCTGGGCTTCCTCGAACAGCTTTCGCGCATCCGCGACGCGCTCTCGAGTTTCGTCGACACCGAAGAGATGTTCATCAGCGCGCCCCGCGCCTCGATCTCGGGTGACCTCGGGCCCTCGAACGAAGCGCGCTTCCGCATGTTCGTGCGACGCCTGCGCGCCGAGGGTGCCGGCATCGCCGAAGAATTCCTCGATCTCGTTCGCCGCGCGCTCGCGCACTACGACGTCAAGCAGCTCGAACCGAGCGACGCCCTCGAGCGCGCCGTGCTCCGGCTCTTCGCATCGCAGGTCGAAACGGGTCTGCGCCTGCGCCTCGTGCTCGCCGTGCTGCGTCACTTGACGGCATTGGCTGAAGCGGGCATCGAGTTCGACAAGGACGCGAAGCTCTCGGGCACATTGATCCGCATCACGCGCATGCGCGGCCGGCTCTCGGACACCATCGCCGACGCTTCCCACGAAGCCAACTACGTGCTCTTCGAGAAGCGCGAGGTCGAGAAGGCGGCCGAGCAGCGCTCGCGCGACCTCGAGAACTGGTTGCGCGAGAGCGAGAGCAAGAGCAGGCCCAGCGAACCGTCGGCGGGCGTGATGCTCGAAGTGGCCGCGGCGGCCAGGCGTGTCTTCGATCGCGTGGGCAACTGGCTCGCTGCGACGGACCCGAGCTTGCGCGAGATCGCCCTCGCGGCCCATGTGCAGCGCGTCTACTCCCCCGCGATCCCGAGCCAGCGCAGCTTCATCAAGCGCGATGGCATTCGCGTGCTCTGTTTCGAGTATCCCGACGTCGGCCTCGTCGTCGCAGCTACACCGGGTGAGAAGGATGCGCCGCAAGCGGTCGCCAAGGCGCTCGTGGGCGCTACCGAGCGGCTCACCCAGGGTGGCGACAAACGCGCGCACTCGATGGAACTGCTCGTATCCCTTCCCGAAGGCGAAGGGGAAGCCGAGAGAATCGCTTCGCGCGTCGCCGCTGAACTCGAGGGAAGCGCGCTGCCGTGTCGTCTCGTGACGGGGTTCATCCAGGACGATGGCAACGATCAGTGCAAGACCTTCGAAGCCGCGAGCGATGGCCAGGGGTTCGGCGAGAACACGCGCCTGCACGAAATGCACCCCGAGACCGCGGATCGCATTGCGCTCGCGCGCCTGGACAATTTCGAACTCGAACGCCTGCCGGGCGAAGAAGGCATCTACACCTTCTACGGCCGCAGCCGCGAAGAACCCGGCGACGAGCGGGTGTTCGTGCTCGCCGACGCGCGGGATCGTTCCCCCGGTGCGACCGCGGACGCGGAGAAGCGCATCCCCGCGTTCGTTCGCGTCTTCCACCGTGCGGCGCGTAGCCTGCGCACCGTGTTGCAGACCCGCGATCCGCGCCGTCGCCTGCAGTGGAACCGGATCTCGATCGCCGTCGCGCCCGCGATCGTCATCGACAGCGACACCGCGGCGAAGCTCGCGCGACGCCTGCTGCCGGCGACCCGCCATCTCGGCCTCGAGAAGGTGACCGTGCGGTTGCAGCAGCTCGATCCCGAAACCCCCGACGCCCCCGCGCAGGCTCTGGAAGTCGTGATCACCGACACGGGCCCGCAGATGGAGATCTCCTGGCGCGAACCCCACGACGAGCCGCTGCGCCCCGCCGGCGACTACGAGCGCAAGGTGGTGGCCGCGCGCCGAAGGCGTTGGGTCTACCCCTACGAAGTCATCAGCATGCTGACGACGGACGAAGAAGGCCGCATCACCGACGAGGTGACGGAAGAGGTCGCGCACGGTTCGAATCGCAGCAACGGCTCGAGCGGCATCCCACGCGGCACTTTCGTCGAGTACGACCTCGACGAATCGGCCCAGACACCGCGGGCCGTTCCGATCGAACGCGTACCCGGAACCAACACGGCGGGCGTCGTGTTCGGTGTGATCTCGACGCCGACCGACAAGCACCCCGAAGGCATGAAGCGCGTGCTCGCGCTCTCGGATCCGACCCTCGGCATGGGTGCGCTCTCGATCCCCGAGTGCGATCGCCTGGTCGCCGGCCTCGATCTCGCGGAAGAACTCGGCGTGCCCTTCGAATGGGTGCCGGTTTCGAGTGGCGCGAAGATCGCGATGGACAGCGGCACCGAGAACCTCGACGCGACGGCGCGGGTCGTGCGGCGCATCGTCAACTTCACCCAGGCCGGTGGTGAGATCAACCTGATCGTGCAGGGCACGAACGTCGGTGCGCAGAGCTACTTCGACGCGCTGGCCACCATGCTGATGCACACCCGCGGTGCCCTCATCATGACGCCCCACGCCTCGATGGTGCTCACCGGTCGCGCGGCCCTCGAAGCCTCGGGTGCGGTCGCGGCCGAGAGCGAAGAGGCCATTGGCGGCTACGAGCGCATCATGGGCCCGAACGGCCAGGCGCAGTACTACGCGCGCAACCTCGCCGAGGCCTATCAGACCCTGTTCGAGTACTACCGTTACACCTACGTGGCGCCCGACGAAGTCCGCCCGCGCTCGTTCGAGACTACCGACGCCGACGATCGCTCGGTGTGCGAGGTCGAGATCTCGGCGGAAGAGGGCTCCGACTTCAAGACCGTGGGGGAGATCTTCAACGACGAGACGAACCCCGGTCGCAAGCGCCCCTTCGACATGCGCAGCGTAATGAAGGCGGTGATCGATCAGGATGGCGGCTATCTCGAACGCTGGCGACAGATGGTGGGCGCCGAGACCGCGATCGTGTGGGACGCCCATCTCGGCGGCATGCCGACGACGGTGATCGGAATCGAGAGCCAGAACGTGCCGCGCGACGGCTATCGCCCCTTCGATGGACCGGAATCGTGGACGGGCGGGACGCTCTTCCCGCTCTCGTCGAAGAAGGTGGCGCGTGCCATCAACGCAGCGAGCGGCCGTCGCCCGGTGGTGGTGCTCGCGAACCTCTCCGGCTTCGACGGTTCGCCCGAGAGCCTGCGCAAGCTGCAGCTCGAATACGGCGCCGAGATCGCGACTGCCGTGGTGAACTTCGAAGGGCCGCTGCTCTTCCAGGTGGTGTCGCGCTATCACGGCGGTGCCTACGTGGTCTTCTCGCAGGAGCTCAACGATTCGATGAAGGCGTTCGCGCTCTCGGGCTCCTACGCGTCGGTGATCGGCGGTGGCCCCGCGGCCAAGGTCGTGTTCGCGCGGGACGTCCGCGTGCGCGTCCTCGCCGACGAGCGCGTGAAGCGTTGCGAGCGCGAGCTGCGCGTACGCGGCACCACCGAAGCGCGTGAGGCCCTCGACTCGATGATCGAAAACGTCACCCTCGAGAAGCAGGCGGAGCTCGCCACCGAATTCGACGAGATCCACAGCGTCGAGCGCGCGCGCGAAGTCGGCTCCCTCGAGCGGATCATCGAGCCCGAGGCGATGCGCTCCATGCTGATCGCGGAATTGCGCGCGATGTTGGATTCGCCCGCAGCGCGGTAACGTCGTACCGCCATGAGCGAGCGCAGCCGCGAACGAGAACCCGACGTGATCCTTCTGGAAGGCATCGAGGTGCCTTCGGCCCTCGGCGTCAGCGAGGCCGAGAGACGGATGAGAAGGCCCGTGCGCCTCGATCTCGAACTCGGCTTCGATCTCACGCAGGCCGGTCGTTCGGACGATCTCACCCACACCGTCGACTACGGTGAGGTGTACGAGGTGGTGGAGAAGGTCGCGGGCGGTCGCGAGCACAAGCTTGTCGAAGCGCTGGGCCAGCGCATCGCCGACGCGCTCTTCGATCGCTTCCCGATCGACTTCGTGACGATGACAGTTCGCAAGCCCCGACCGATTGCGGGTGTGCTGGATTGGACGGGGGTGCGCTTCACACGCAAGCGCGAGGAATCGACGACCCCGTAGCGCGCGCGGAGAGAAGAGGGCGAAGTGGTGAGCAGCGCAGATCGCATGATCGCAGGCGGGCTACGAGGCGCTCTTCACCTCGTAGGGCACCTGCCCGCGAACTTCGCTCGCGAACTCTGCGCGGCCCTCGCTCGAAGCTATGCGCTGTTCGGTGGCCCGCGCACCCGGGATGCCCGCGCGAACCTGCGTCTCGCCTTTCCCGAAAAGAACGAAGCCGAGCGGAGGCGCATCCTCCAGGGGAGCTTCGCGAACCTCGGTCGCAGCTTCGCCGAACTCGCTCGCATGGTTGCGCTTCCCTCGCGCGCGGGTTTCGAGCGGGTCCGCATCGAGGGGCGCGAGAACCTCGAAGCCCTCGAACGCAACCAGGGCAAAGCGGGTGCGCTCGTTCTGACCGCCCACTTCGGTTCCTGGGAGTTCTGTGCGGCGGCCCTCGCACACCACGGCCTGCCGGTGAGCGTCGTTCAACATCCCTTCGCAAACGCCGAGATCGATCGCATCGTCACGGGTTGGCGCGAAGCGAATGGCCTCGAGCCCCTCGCCATGGGGCGTGCAGCCCTGGGCATCTTCCGCGCGCTCTCGCGCGGGCGCTACGTGGCGCTGCTGCTCGACCAGAACGCGAGCGAAGAGGAAGGCGTGTACGCCCCCTTCCTCGGCATCCAGGCCTGCACGCGAAGCGGTCCCGCGCAGCTCGCGATGACGCGCGGAGCTCCCGTCGTTCCCGTCTTCTTCTTTCGCGATGGGCGCAGCGGGCGACACACCGCGCGCATCGGCCCGCCCCTCGAGTTCGAGCCCGAAGGGCAGGCGCGCGAGAAGGCGCTCGCGATCAACGTCGCGCGCATGAACGCCGCGATCGAAGCCGCGATCCGCGCTGCACCCGAGCAGTGGATCTGGAGCCACCGTCGATTCAAGACGCGTCCACCGGGCGCGGTGCAGGTCTATGCACCGCGCCGCGGCGTACTACGTCGTCTGCGTCACGCCCTACGAGCGTCGGATCGAACTGCGCCGTCGACCCGCGAGTAGCGCGACTCCGCAGGCCAGAAGCGTTCCGCTGCCGGGCTCGGGAACGGACGTGAGCGAATCGATCGCGACATAGGTCGGGGTGTTGATCCCGAAGGTCCCGACATCCGAAGAGCCGAAGGTGAAGTCGAGCTCGTCGATGGTCCCGAGGGAAGAAAGATCCACCCAGGTCCACTCATCGATGATGTAGTCGTCGGCCGAATCCGCGAATCGATAGTCGGCCAGGTAGAAGACCACGCTCCCCGTCGACGCGCCGCCGAGCTTCCCCTCGATCGTGACGTTGAACCAATCGGCATCGGTTCCCGAGGCCCCCCCGAACTGCTTCGCGAAGGCGTCGCCGTTCAACATCGAGAGCGCGGCGTAGGTGGTGTTGGTGAGGTAGGCGCCGGTGACCGCCGTGGCGCCGTTGAGGGTGATGTCCGCGGAGTCGGTGAAGCCAACACCGAAGTTGCTGCTCCCCCCGACGCCGCCGCCGGTGTACGAGCTGTACTGGTTGCCGAAGCCGGGGGTGCTGATGTCGCCGTGGTTCGAGACGGACCAGCCATCCCAACAGCAACCTCCACCGAAGTCGGTGAAGTTGTTCGTGAAATCGGCGTTGCCGATGGTGAAACCACCGGCGAGATCACTGCCGTTGTAGTAGCCGCTCGGGTCGAGAGCAAAGCTGTCGAAGTTGACCGTGGTCGCCTGTGCCGTGGTGGCGGCGACGCCGAGGGTGGCCAGGGCGAATAGTGTGACGATGCGGTGAAGGGCGCTGCGGCGCGCCCGGCGAGCGATATGGCTCATCTGGGTTGTTCTCCTCGTTTCCCCGAAGGCAAACAGCACGTGTTGCCGCGGCCGTCCCTGCGGCGCGCGGACCGAGTGCGCCGCAGGCGTCTGCGCCGGGGCTCGGTGGGGAGGAGAACCGTCGCGCTCGGCGCCGTGCCGGGTGATCCATCGGATCGCTCGGCGCGGGCAGCGCGACGTTCGAAACTCCTTCTCGGACCCGGAGAAGAACGTCTACTTCATGGACGATGGAAGGTCGGTCTTCTGGCTTCTGGATCGTCCAGCAATCGACGCCTTCCCAATCCGCCGCGCGACTTCGCCAGGAAGTCCACGCCTTGGATCAGTGGCAATTTGTCGATGCTGTCCCCAGTTACAGCGACGGGCTCGCGCCGGATTCTCACCGGCTTCCCAAACGAACCTTCGCGCGCGTGTCTATTTCTAAAGCGTTGCGACACGCGAGCGAAGGAACGAACCCTTCCAGCGCATTTCGGTCTCGCGACCCTAACCGAGTTGGCGAGGGGTTGCCAATACACGACGCCAAACGCGAGGGGGAACGCCTCGCTGCGACAAAGATCAGGCGTCGATGTCGTCGTCGAAGACCACGACGCAGTCGCGGCCGGACGCCTTCGCGCGGTAGAGGGCGCGATCGGCTTCACTGAACAGCCGCTTGCGATCGCCGCGGTAGCGCGCCACGCCCATCGAGACGGTGACGCGCTGGTGCTCGCTCGGGGGATCGATGAAGAAGCGCGTCTCCGAGATGGTGGTGCGCATCTTCTCGGCGAGCTGGGTCGCACCCTCGATGTTCGTGCCGGGTGCGAGCAGCGCGAACTCCTCGCCTCCGTAGCGGGCAAGCAGGTCGGTGCTGCGCAGCAGGGTCTTCATCACCTGGGCGACACGCCGCAAGATCTCGTCCCCCGCTGCGTGCCCCAGTCGATCGTTCCACGACTTGAAGTGGTCGATGTCGACGAGGATGAGCGACAACGGCTCCTCGGTGCGGTCGACCCGCTTGGCTTCACGGGTGAGGGCGTCCTGGAAGTGGCGATGGTTGTGGAGGCCCGTGAGGCCGTCGGTCACCGAGAGCTGGGCGAGCACCTCGTTGGCGCGATGCAGGTCGTCGTTGCGCGTCACGAGTTCGCTGTTCGCGCGCTCGACGCTGCGGTGGGCGTCTTCGAGTTCGCGCGCGTTGGCCTCGACGCGGTCGGTCATCTCGGAGAACGCGCGCGTCAGCACCAGCAGTTCGTCCCCCGCACCCCCTTCGGGAATCGGGACGTTCTTCTCGCCTTCGGAGATGCGCCGCGCGGCGTCGGAGAGCTCCTCGATCGGCTTCACCATCTTCACCGCGAAGCGGTAGGCCACCAGCGCAAAGAGGGCCACGATGGCGAGGTTGATCCCGAGCACGCGACGGGTGGCGGTGACGACGCGCGAATAGGCGCGGTCGTACTCCTCTTCGATCACCAGGGTCCACTGGTGCCGGGGCAGGGCGATCGCGCTCACGATCAGGCGCTCGCCCTCCGGGCCCGAGGCGTCGCGCGCTTCGAGGGTCTGGCCGGGCTCGGGCAGGGCGAGCTCGAACTGCTCAGGGAGGGCATCGGCTGTGCTGCTCGCGAGGTAGCGGCGATCGCGATCGACGATCGAGATCCGCCCCTCGAGCAGCCGCCCGTGGATGTTCAGGATGTCGGTCAGGTGATCGAGGTCGAAGAGCAGGTGCAGGGTCGGCGTCCGGGTGTCGCCGAAGCGAACGCGGGCGAGCTGCACGCCGCGGCCCTCCCAACGGTCGGCGTCACTCAACGCCTGGTGGTGCGTGCTCGCGAGGGTCTCGAGGGAGAGCTGCACCCTGCGCCCGCGCCAGAGCATCGTTTCGCCGTACTGGTCGAGCACGAAGGCGGCCTCGAAGGCGTCGCTCATCGCCAGCCGCCGGTCGAGTTGCTCGGCGATCTCGTCGCGCGCGCGCGTCGCGAGTTCGGGGCCCAGCGGCAGGTCGTTCCAATAGCTCGCGAGCACCGGGTCGCGGCGAAAGCGGTCGGCCTCTTCGAGGCGCGCGGCATACCAGGTGTCGAGTTCGGCCGCCGTGCGTTCGAGCACGACGGGGAAGCTCTCCTGGGTCTTCTCGCGCAGGAAGGCGTCGATCGTTTCGAGGGAGATGGCGGTGATCACCAGCGCGGTGCACAAGGTGACGCCGAGCACGAAGAAGCCCAGCCGCGTCGGCAGGCTGCCGATCGGTCTGCGCCAGACCCCGAACTCCTCCTCGCTCGCCGCGGGTGGATCAGGGGGGTCGTCGGGCGCCACGGGATGAGGCACGTGGGTCGCCATACTCGTTGGAGTTTCGGCGCATTCTCATACCCGCTTGAACCTCGACGACGAGCCCGCGGCCCTTCGGTCGACAAAGCCGACAAAACGTCAGGGGCCGACAGGCCAGGCCGACAGAACGCACCGATGCCTGCGTGCGTATTGCGGATTCTGCCTCTCGGGTGCCGCTCGCCTGCCGCTCAGTCCGCCGAGTGGATCGGCCGGTGCCCGAGCTCGCGCAGCCGCCCGATCAGCGCCTCGACCTGATATCGCAGGCGGACGTTCTCGAGCAGGTTGCGCTCGATCTTGCGGATGGCGTTCGCGACCGAGGGGTGATCGCGATTGAGCTCGCGCCCCACGTCCGCCAGCGATGCGTCGGTGAAGCGGCGGCACAGGTACATCGCGATCTGCCGCGGCACGAGGACATCGCGCCGGCGCGAACGCGAGGCCAGCGCGTCGGGGGTCGTCTTGAAGAAGCCGGCGACGGTCTCGATCACCACCTGGGTGGTGGCGGGGGTGTCGACCAGGCGCAGGCTCCGCGCGCGCCCGTCGAGACTCTCGCGCGTGAGATCGAGATCGATCGGGCGCTTGAACAGCGAGGCGACGGTCACGAGTTGGATCAGCGCGCCTTCGAGCTCACGTACGCTGCCCTCGACGCGCTCGACCAGCAGCTCGACGCAATCGTCGGGCAGCCGAACGCCGCCGTGGGCGGCCTTGGCGCGCAGGATCTCACCCCGCAGCCCCGCGTCGGGATCCTGGACTTCGGCCACCACGCTGCTCGCGATGCGCGCGCGAACCCGCGGATCGAGGTGGGTGAGCTCCTGGGGAAAGCGGTCGCCGGTGAGGAGCACGCGCCCACCCGCGTCGAGCACGTGTTGCACGGTGTGGAAGAACTCGAGCTGGGTGGCGGCCTTGCCTTCGAGGAACTGAACGTCGTCGACGACCAACAGATCGCACTCCCCGCGGTAGCGCTTCTTGAAGCTGTGCATCTTGTCGCCGCGAATAGCGCTCGTGAACTCGCTCGTGAAGGTCTCGGCCGTCGTATAACGGGCGCGCGGGCCGATCGTGCGCGCACCCTCGGCGGCGGCCGCGCGCGCGAGATGGGTCTTGCCCAGCCCGGAGCCCGAAACGATGAACACCTGGTTGAGGCCGAGCTGCCCGCCATTCGAAGCCGGGGTGGCGAGGGCCATCGCGGCCTCGCGCGCCAGCGCGTTGGCGGGGCCGACCGTGAAGGCATCGAAGGTGAGGGGGAAGGTGGGTTGGCGCATCGAAGCGGTCGAAGGACCGACGCGGGCTCCGCCTGCTGCGGCGGCGTGAGCGTGGGCGTGGGCATGGGCATGGGCGACGGGTCGGGTGGCGACGGCGCGACGCGGACGTTCGGGCCGGCGCTCGCGGCAGGGTTCGGAAGCGCCCGGCGTGGGCTTCGCTTCGTCGCCCCGGGCGCTTGCGGTTGCCTTCGACACGGCCGGCGTGCCCCCGAGGAGCGAGCCGAGGGCATCGCCGATCGGGGTGGTCTCGGTGCGGCGCTTCGGGCGGGGCACGACCATTCGAACGGCATCGCAAGAACCGCTGTCGACGCTGCTCTTGCCGAGCGTCATCGCCGGCTCGGCTTTCGCCTTGGCGGCCTTCGCTTCGGGGGACTTCACCTGGGGAACGGCCGCAGCGCAATCGGCTTGATCCGCTTCCGCGGGACGATCCGTCGCAACCCCGATGCGTACCGCGACGCGGCGCCCCAACTCGGCCTGCAGTGCGTCATGGATCGGCTTCGAAAAGAAGTCGCGCACGCGCACCGCGTGGAAGTGGTTCGGGCACAAGAGCTCGATCGCATCGGCGCCGGATTCGACGCCGCCATCGGCACGGCCGCCTTCGCGGTCGGGCTCTGCAGCCCGTGCGACGATCTTCGCGATCCACATCTCGTACGAAACGGGAGCGAGTTCATCTCGAAGACGGCGGCGAGCGCCGTCCCAGACCTTGGGGGGTAAGGTCATGAAGCCTCGATGGCATCGACGTCTCGAGGGGGTGGTTCGAGTAGGAGGAAGACGTCTTTGCGCGCTGTCGTCTGAAGGTTTTCGGAGCCTCGGGTTGGGTCGTTCTGCTGGAACCCGAGCGGGCGCGCAGTTAACCACGCATGTCACGTTTTCGCAAAGAAGAATCGACTCGAATGTTCAAATGCGCCGACACAATGGTGCGTTACGAAGTGAAGCCGTCCGCGATACTCGTACCGATGTTTGGTTTTCGGAACGTGCTGCGAATCCGAGGAGTTCCACTTCACACTTGAGATGAGTTCGCCGACTGCGATCGCGTGTCACCGGGTCGATTTCGCCCGAAAACGAAACTCGTCGAAACGAAGAAATTCTTTGTTTTTCTCACAAATGCGCGAGATTCCGAAAACGGCGATCAGACCGTGATTCGAGCGCGAATTCGCGAGAGAATGGCTACTGCAACGTCTTCGGATTCGTTGCGTTGCGCACCTTCGACTCCGCAAGTTGGAACTCGAGCAGAGCGAGTACGCGTTCGAGTCGCGAAAGCACGCCACTGCTTTCGAGCAAACTCTGTTTCTCTACCGGGTCGATGTCGAGGGATAGAGAAATGGTGTTGGCATACACGTCGTCGGAGATGGCGTCGAAGTTCTGCGCCTCGAAGGCTTCGACGTTCTGGGGTGCCAACAGTGCGAGCACGTCACCATAGCTGCGGTGAACTTCGGCCCGCAAGCGAGTGACATCGGCTTTGGGTGCCGTTTCTTCTTCGAGCAGTCGAACGCGCGCCTCGCGGAACAAACGCCCCTCGGGCTTTTCGAGTTCGCGTTCGACTTCGAAGCGGGCGAGGCCTTCGAGCACGATGTCCCACGTGCCGTCGGGTCGCTCTTTGGCGTGCTCGATGTGACCCAGGCAACCGACCGGGTAGATCTCCGGGTCGCCTTCCATCGCGACACGACCTTCGGGCAGAACCGTGCACATGCCGATCAAACGCTCGTCCGAAAGCGCGGCCCGGGTCATCTGCCGATAGCGCGGCTCGAAGATGAAGAGCGGCACGCGCACCGCGGGGAGCAGCACGACCGTTGCCAACGGAAAGAGCGGGATCGTGCGAACGCTCGGGTCGGTGTCGGTGGGGGAGGGGGGAGTCGATGTGCCCTGGGCGGGGTCCGCCACGCCGGCTCAGGAGCCGCTGGCTTCGTCGTACTCTTCGAGGGTGTTCGGACCGGCGATGACCTTGACCGCGATGTCGTCACAGGCGACAGACTTGTCGAGCAGCTCGCGCAGCAAGCCTTCGACCGTCAGCTCATCGTACTCGTCGAAGGCGTCTTCGAGACCGCTTTCGGTGATGCTGAATTCCACTTCGAGCTTGATCTTGACGTCCATCGCGCGCTCCCTTCTCTCCCTGCCTGCCGACTGTCACCGACCGTCTAGAATGGGTCCCCGAAGCGTGGGGAAGAGTTCGAGAAACAGGCCCGCACGCAGCCTCGGCAGTCTGAACAGCGGTACGCGCGCAAGATCAGCCGGTTACGACGGGCGAAGAATCTCGTAAGTCCTTGAATTTAAAGCAATTTTTCGAAGCGACAGAGCATACACCACGGGCTCGGAACTGGCTACGGGATTCTCTCGTAGAAACGCGACTTTATGCGATCGACCTGCGACGGGGCGCGGCCCGTCCGAGCCGATCGGGGGGCCGCCCCCTCGCCAGCGCGCAGCAATTATGCGCCTGACAGGCAAGAAATCACTCAACTCCCCGGACCCCGGCTCCGAAGAGTGAGGTCAAGATCGAAGCCAAACCGGGGGGGGAACGGCTTCGAACTTTCGCGCCTCGGAGTCGAGAGATTCCGAGGCGCTTTGCGTTTCGGGGGTCGGCGAAGCGTTACGGCTGTTCGCTGGCTTCGATGTCGATGCGCCCATCGGGGCGCAACTTCGGTACCGCGGCCTCGTCGCCCAGAGTCTCCACCTGGAGCCGCCGGGCCGCGTCGCTTTCGGCGACATCGCTATGGCAGGCCGCCATCTCGCCGCTCGTCTCGGCCCCCATCTCGCGCTTGGTCTTCGAAGCCAGGCGGTGGAGTTCCGCCGGCGAGAGCACGCCGCGCTTTCGCAGGATTTCCTTCTGCTCTTCGCTCAGCGCCGCGGAGACCTTCGGCTTTTCCCACGCGTACTCGACGTCGCTGCCCGAGACGAACTGCTGGATCTCCTTGCTGATCCGCACCGAGCACCAGTCGTGGCCGCACATCGCGCAGAAGTCGGTGTCGACATCGAGGTCTTCGTCGTGGAAGGCGCGGGCGGTGTCGCTGTCGAACGCCAGCTCGAAGTGCTTCTCCCAGTTGAGCGCGGCGCGGGCCTTGGTGAGCTCGTCGTCCCAATCGCGCGTGCCGGGGATGCCGAGGGCGATGTCGGCCGCGTGGGCCGCGATGCGGTAGGCGATGCAGCCCTGCTTCACGTCGTCCTTCTTGGGCAGGCCGAGGTGTTCCTTCGGCGTCACGTAGCAGAGCATCGAAGCGCCGTGGTAGGCGGCCGAGGTGGCACCGATGCAGCTCGTGATGTGGTCGTAGCCGGGGAAGACGTCGGTCACCAGCGGTCCGAGCACGTAGAACGGTGCACCGTGGCAGAGCCTTCGCTGGGCCTTCATGTTGAATTCGATCTGATCGAAGGGCACGTGGCCGGGGCCTTCGACCATCACCTGCACGCCGTGCTGCCAGGCGCGCTCGGTGAGTTCGCCCAGCACCGAGAGCTCGCCGAGCTGCGCTTCGTCGGTGGCGTCGGCGAGCCCGCCGGGGCGAAGCCCGTCGCCGATCGAGAAGGTGACGTCGTAGCCGCGCATCACTTCGCAGATCTCGTCCCACAGCTGGTACATGGGATTCTCTTCGCCGTGGTGGAGCATCCACTTGGCGAGCAGCGAGCCGCCGCGGCTCACGATGCCGATCAGGCGCTGGCTCACCATCGGAAGGTGTTCCTGCAGGACGCCGGCGTGGATGGTGAAGTAGTCGACGCCCTGGGCCGCCTGATGCTCAAGCTGGTCGAGGATCAGCTTCTTGTCGAGCTCTTCGATCGTGCGGCCAATGATCATCGAGTAGATGGGCACGGTGCCGACGGGCAGGCGCGAGTTCTGGATGATGGCCGTGCGGGTGGCGTCGAGATCGCCCCCGGTCGAGAGGTCCATCATCGTGTCGCTGCCCCATTGCTCGGCCCACTCGAGCTTCTCGACCTCGAGGTCGATCGTGCTCGCCACGGGGGACGCGCCCATGTTGGCGTTGACCTTGGTCTTGCTCGCCCGGCCGATCGCCATCGGGTCGAGCTGGTAGCCGAGGTGGACCTTGTTGGCGGGGATCACCATGCGGCCGGCGGCGACTTCGTCGCGCACCTGCTCGGGGGTGAGATGGGGTTCGCGCTCGGAGACGCGGCGCATCTCGGGGGTGATCTCACCCAGGCGAGCGAACTCGAGCTGGGTGATGGGTTCGAAGCCTTCGGGAGGCGTCCATTGGCCATCGCGCTGCGACCAATCGCTCGGCATGAAATCCCAGGCCGTCAGCTCGCTCGGCTGCGGCATGCCCGGGGTGTCCGGGGAGCTGAAGGCGCGCGCACCACCGATGTCGGCGGGGTTGGCGAAGCTGCCCGGCGACGTGCCCTGCGCCTCGCTCGACGGATTGCCGCCGCGGGCAGGAAGGGGTGCATGTTGGCGCGTCCCGCTGGTCGCTCTGGCGGTCGATTTGCTCGGGTCGTGCGAAAGGGGGGACATGGATTTTCTCCCTGCGGCTCCCGGTTGGACGCGCGTGGCCGGTTCCGCGGCCGAAGCGAGTCGACCGTATCACGGAACCGCGCGGCATTTCACCTCTATCGGTGTGGCAATGCATCGCGAACGGCGGGAAGGAAGCTAAGGTCGCACGCCATGCTCGATTGCAAGTCGTTCATCCGGATGTTCGTCGCGCTCGCCGTCGCAGGTTCGTTCGCCTGCGATCGCGGCATCGGGCCCTACGACCCCGACGAAGAGGCGTCCCAACCGAACCTCGACCGCATCTACCCCGATGGCGCGCGTCGGGCGCAGCGCCCGGGGAGCGCCGGGCCGATGAATCCGGCAGCGCCCACCCAGCGCGGCGAGCCGGCCCTCGATCCGAGCCCGACCCGGGGCAACACGGGCAACACCGCGAGCGCCGCCGAAGTGATTCGCGGCCGGGTCGAACTCGCCGCCGGCCTCGAAGGCGCTGCCCCCGCGGACGCCCTGCTCTTCGTGATCGCGCGCCGCCACGGCCAGGTGGGCGGCCCGCCGCTCGCAGTCGTTCGCGTCGAGCGCCCGAGCTTCCCGGTCGAGTTCGAGATCGGTCAGGCCCAGGTGATGATCCCGAGCATGCGCTTCGAGGGAGAGATCGCGCTCTCCGCACGACTCGACGGCGACGGCAATGCGATGACGAAGCTGCCCGGTGATCTCGCCGGTGAGATCGCGAACCCGATCCTTCCGGGGTCGAGCGGCGTCGACCTGACCCTCGATCAGAAGCTCTGAGGCACCGCGGCTAGCGCGGGGTCTCGAAACCCTCGAGCGCTTCCCACTTTCCGGCGACCACCAGGGTGTCGCCTTCGCCGAGCACGTCGTCGGCGCCGGGCACCACCACCTCGCGCGCGCGACTCGCGAGCTTCTTCGCCCGGCGCAAGAGCAGTACCTGCACCCCCGTGCGTTCGCGCAGGGAGAGATCGCGCAGGGTCTGGTTGAGGTAGTGGGAGGGCACCATCACTTCGCGCAGCGCATAGCCGCCGCCGAGGTCGACGGTGCTGCCCTTCTCGACGGCGCCGAGGTGACTCGAGAGGCCGCCGAGCAAATCGCGGCGCATCGACTCGCGGTTGTGGGCCTCGATCACGTCCTTCTCCATCACCGTGCCGACGATCGACTTCGGGTCGTCGGTGCGCACGACGGCGAATTCGTCGTGACTCGTTCCGCTGAAGAGTTGCATCACCACCGAGAGGTCTTCCTCTTCGGTGACGGTGGGGCGGTTGCGGTCGACGAGGTCTCCGGCGACGACCACATGTTGCAGGTTCTCGCGCTCGTAGATGAGCCTTCGCACCTCGGCCAACGAGATCGCGCCGAGGAGTTTCTCTTCGCGATCGACCACGAAGAACTGGGCGTGATCGCTCTGCACCACGAGGTCGAGGATGGTCTGGAAGTTCGCCGAGGCTGGGATCACCTCGGGCTGGGTGTCGATCACGTCGCGTACGTAGAGACCCTTGAGGACGTTCGGGTCTTCCTCGGCGAGCAGATCGATGCCCTGGCGGCGCAGCTTCGACGTATAGATGGAGTCGCGCGAGAGCAGCTGGCAGACCAGGGTGCTGATCACGCAGGCGGTCATCAGGGCGGGGATGATGTCGATCGTCTGCGTGAGTTCGAAGATGATGATGATCGCACTGATCGGCGCGTGCGTGGTCGCGGCGACCAGCGCGCCCATGGTGACCAGCGCGTAGGCCCCCGACGTCGCAGTGGCTTCGGGGAAGAGGGCGTGGATGTGCGTACCCACGAAGCCGCCCGTCACCGCCCCGAGAAAGAGGGAAGGTGCGAAGACGCCGCCCGAACCCCCGGAACCGATCGTGATCGAGGTCGCGGCGATCTTGGCCACGATGAGGATCGCGAGGGTGAGGGCCGGTAGCGATCCTTCGAGGGAAGCGGTGATCGTCGTGTAACCCACGCCGAGTACCTGGGGGAGTTCGATCGCGATCACACCGACGAGCGCGCCACCGATGCAGGCCTGCAGATACTGCGGGATCGGAAGCTTCTCCCAGAAGATCTCGGTGGCGTTGAGCGTGCGAATGAACGCGACCGCGACGAGCCCCGCCGCGACCCCGGTCACCATGTAGGGGATCACCTCGAGGGGGCTCACGATCTGATACGGCGGCACCTCGAACGCTGGGTGGTTGCCGAGGAAGAAGCGCGACACCACGGTGGCGACCACCGAAGACAGCACGATGGGCATGAACTGCGTCACCGCGAAGCCGCCGATGATCACCTCGGCTGCGAAGAGCGCGCCCGCGATCGGCGCGTTGAAGGTTGCCGAGATGCCGGCCGCCGCTCCGCAACCCACGAGGGTACGCAGCTGCAACGTCGGCAGTCGAAGTACCTGCCCGAGCGTCGACCCGAAGGCCGAGCCGATCTGCACGATCGGACCTTCGCGACCGACCGAACCGCCCGTGCCGATCGAGAGCGCCGAAGCCAACGCCTTGATCGCTACGATGCGCGCGCGAATCACCCCGCCGCGCAGCGCCACCGCCTTCATCACTTCGGGCACCCCATGCCCGCGGGCTTCACGCGCGAAGAAATAGATGAGGGGCCCGACGATCAACCCGCCCGTCGCCGGGATGGCGATGCGCCAGTACCACGGCAGTTCCATCGCCTCGGCGAGGGGATCGGTGGCCTCGGCGGCGAGCCCCTCCTCGGCCAGGGCCGAGAGCCCGTCGACCCCTCCGAACGCGATCGCCTGGACGGTGCGAATCAGGAGACGGAAGAGCACCGCGCCGACGGCGCCCGCGAGGCCCACCGCAATCGCGGCGACCACCATGTAGAGGTGGCCCCCCTTTTCGAAGACGTTGGCGTTTTTGTTCGGGGGAGTGATGACGACCTCCGCGCGGGAACCGGGCGCGGCGGATGCTAACGCGCGAAGGGGGTGCGCGCGCCGGGCAACGACGCCATCGCCGGGGTCAGCTCGAAGCGTTCACGCGATCGAGTACGGCCTCGACCACACCCGCGTGAACCCCGAGCGGTTCGCTGGTGCGGATCGAGACGTCGGGATGCTGTGCGGCGATCTCGGCCACCAAGCGCGGGATGTCCTCCTGCGTATGTCGGCCGGGCCCCAGGAAGTAGGGGTGCACGACGATCTCGCGGGCACCAATGGCGACGCAGCGCTCGACCGCCTGGGCCAGGGTCGGTTCGGCGAGTTCCATGTGGGCGCACTCGACGAGGTCGTCGGGCGAGCGCGCGCGCACCGCTGCGGCGACCGCCTCGAGCTGAGCGTTCGCTTCGTCGCGGCGACTGCCGTGATCGATCAGGACGATGGCCCGCTTCACCATTCCTCTACCAATACCGCGCTCTCACTACGAGGTCGGCGGTGACTTCGAGCTGACACGAGAGCCGAAGCTCGGCGTCGACGCGATTGAGTTCCTTGATGTGGGCCTCTTCGTCGGTTTCGGCGACGAGGCCGGCCTCGCCTTCGAGGATCTCGAGCCCACACAGGGCGCAGAGCTGGTTGGCCCCGCACGCCGTCGCAATCGGCAGCCCGGCCTCCCGGGTCGCTTCGAGCAAGGTCGTGCCCGCGACAACGCGCACCTCGCGGCCCGAAGGCATGAAGCGAACCCGAAAATCCACGGCCGGAGGGTACCGCGTGCGGCCGGGCTCGGGTTCGCGCGGCGGGTTGGGGAAGGGGCTTTGACGGGCCCACGCTTTGTTAGGATCACGGGATGCCGACCGCAGGCTTCCTCGTCATCGGAAACGAAATCCTCTCGGGCAAGGTGGTGGATACGAACTCGCCCTTTCTCGCGAAGGAGCTTCGCAAGATCGGCGTCGATCTCGAGCGCATCCTCACGATTCCCGACGAAATCGACATCATCGCCGAGGAAGTCCGCAAGATGAGCGAGGACTACGACTACGTGCTCACCTCGGGTGGCATCGGGCCCACCCACGACGACCTCACGATGGACGGGGTCGCCAAGGCGTTCGGCCTGCCGATGGAACTCGACGAGGATCTCTGTCGCCGCATCGAAGAGGCGACGGGGGACCACTTCAACGAGAGCATGCGCAAGATGGCGATCCTGCCGAAGGGCGCGGGCGTGCAGGAGTCGGGGGAGCTCTGGTTTCCGCTGATCAGCGTGCACAACGTCTTCGTGCTGCCGGGCATTCCGCGATTGTTCGAGGCGAAGTTCTCGTCGGTGGCGGAACAGATGACCGGCATCCCGTTCCAGTTGAAGCGCGTGTACGTGAAGTCGTTCGAGAGTGAGATCGCGTCGCACCTCCACGCGCTGCTCGAGGAGTTCGAAGAGCTCATGCTCGGTTCGTACCCGCGCATGGGAGAGGAGCACTACCGCGTGATGCTCACCCTCGAATCGCGCGACATCGACTACCTCGAACGCGCGCTCTCGTCGCTGCTCGACCGGCTGCCGGACGAGATCGTGCACCGGATCGAATAACTGGACCCGACGGGAACCGACCCTCTCTACTGGTGGCTCGCACACCTGCATCCGGCCTGGATGACGATCTGCCTGGCTGCGCTCTTCTATGTGATGCGCATCGGGTTCAACATGCGCAGGCGGAGGCTCGAGGGACAACCGCCGGATCCTTCCCTCGTGCAGCTTCATCTTCGGCTCGCGAAACCCTTCGTGCTGTTCGCCGTGTTGGGGTTCGTCGGGGGCGCGGCCTCGGCGGTCTACCTGCGCGACTGGGGGGTGCTGGGGACGTTTCACGGGGTCGTGGGGCTCGTGGTCGTCGCGGTGTACTCGGTGACGGCGTTCCTCGGGCGCCAGGTCGAGCGCGGGGAGCGCGAGCCGGTGCTCCACGGCTTCCTCGGCCTCGTCTCGACGCTCCTGGCGGCGCTCGCGGCGGTAGCGGGTTTCGTGCTGCTGCCCTGATGCGATCGGGGTTTCTACCGAGTCGGCACTCTCATAACACGTAGACGTGTCGATTCCGTGGCCTGAGCCACGCGGGAGTGCCTACGCTTTCCGTGTTGCCGACCCCCCGAGCAAGCGCGGGGGAGCCATCGCTTTGGCGGCACCCAGCGACACAGCCAACGACGGCGGAACGGCGGGGGTGCTCCTCGTCGATCCCGATGGGTTGATTCGCACTGCGAACGCCCGGGCGGCGGAACTCTTCGGCACCGCTGCGTCGGTAGGGCAGTCGCTGCGCGAGGCCAACATCCACGACCTGGTGTGCGAACCCTCGGAAATGGAGCTGGCCGAGCATCTCGCGTGCGCGTGCGGAATGGGGCCCGCGAACCCGAGCGACATGCTCTTGCAACGCACCGACGGCAACACCTTCTGGGCGCGGGTGCAAAGCGAAGTGGCGACCGAAGAAGAGGGCGGCGACCCCGCTGGTGTCGTGCTGGTGCGGCTGACCCTCGAAGAGATCGAAGATCCGATGTCGGACATGGAGCGCTTGTTCGCCAGCGATCTGAGCCTGGTCTTCGAGACGCCGAAGGAGCGCCGGCCGCGCGTGATGCTCGTGGACGATGAGGTCGCGGCGCTGGCCGAGACGACCTTCATGCTCGAGGGTCTCGAGCACGAGGTGATGGGCTACAGCGACGCGAAGCTCGCCCTCGAAGAGTTCACTTCGCGCCCCGACAACTACGACGCGGTGATCGTCGACGCAGCACTTCCTCCCCTCGATGGACTGGCCCTGTGTCGCGCGTTCTTCGAAGTGCGCGCCGAGGTGCCGATCCTGCTCGCGACCCGGGTGGACCAGAGCATCGATGTCGCGAGCGCGATCGAACTGGGTGTCGACGAAGTGCTCGCCAAACCACTCGAGGCCGAAGAGGTGGCGCAGTGGTTGCGGGGTGTGACGCCGGTCTTGGTGTAGCGCGCTACTTCGTCTTCAGGTCGTCGGCGCGTTCGTTCATGTTCCCGCCTTCGGGCCAGGCGTCGTGTTGGGGGAGGTCGTCGGTGATCTCCCACCAGGGTGCTTTCGAACCGACGAAGATGTGGGAAGAGATGCGGACCTCGGGATCGTCTTCGAGCAGCCCCGCCGGAATGCCGACGAGCGGATCCCACTCCTCCACCATGGGAAGGGGCGACCCGCACGAATCGCAGAAGTAGCGATTCACCCGTTCGCTCTGCACGAAGCGCCGAACGAGTTCGCTCCCGCGAACGTATTCGAAATCGCTCTTCGCACACACGGCCACAGTCCCGAATGCCGCGCCGTAGGCCTTGCGGCACTCGGAGCAGTGACAGTTCTGCAGCTCCGCAATCGCGCCCCTGACCTCGAATGCGACCCGATCGCACAAGCAGGCACCTCGGATCATCCGACCCTCGCTTTTGGGCGCGCTGTCAGTCGAGCCTGCCGTCGGGCCTATCCGTCGTCAGCCTCTGAATCGGCATTGATGCGAGCTGCAACCTTCATCAGCTCGCGAAGCGCTTCGTTGACGGATTCAGCATCGGGAAACGCTGCTGCGACATCGGGCTGTAGCAGGACCAGTCTTGCGCCTTCGCCGTAGCGTTCAGCGTACTTGCCCTGTTCGCCCTCACCCAATTCCGAAAGGTCGTATTCGTCGCGCATCTCTGGCTCCGACTCGCTACCACGTGCCTTCGTCATATTGTTCTCGCTCGCGGCGCGTTGCTTCGCGCGATGAAATCAGTCGGACGCGATCTCCACGTTCTGCGTGAACGACCAACAGCAGGCGATGCTGGCTCGAGGTCCCATACGTGAGAAACCGAGTGTTGCTTCCCGAATGGTATGGATCGAGAAACGTCACGGCCAGCGGATCTCCGAGGACCGTAGATGCCTCCTCGAACGAAACACCATGGCGTTCGAGATTGGCTTCTGCCTTCGCTGGATCCCATTCGAAGAACATGAGGCGAATCTAGCCGGCGCCTCGGGACTGAGATCGATCTGGCTCGGATTGGTTTGGATTGGCCGAGTCGTCGATTCGATGGTCAATCTAGAACCTGGACCGAGCATTGGCGGAGCCAGTCGTCGACGAGGACGAGGCAGGTCATCGCTTCGACCATGGGGACGGCGCGCGGGAGCACGCACGGGTCGTGGCGGCCCTGGGCTTCGAGGGTCGTCGGGTTGTTGTCGCGGTCGACGGTTTGTTGGGCGACGCCGATGGTGGCGGTGGGTTTGAAGGCGACGTTGAACTCGATGGGTTGGCCATTGCTGATTCCGCCCTGGATGCCCCCCGAGCGATTGCTCGACGTGTCCGGTACGCCGTCCTTGCCGGGGATGAAGGGGTCGTTGTGCTCGCTGCCGTAGAGTTCGGTGCCGGCGAAGCCGCTGCCGACTTCGAAGCCCTTCACGGCCGGCAGGGAGAACATCGCCGCCGCCAACTGCGCAGTGAGTTTTTCGAAGACCGGCTCACCGAGCCCGGGCGGGACGTTGCGCGCGACGCACGACACCACGCCGCCGAGCGAATCCTTGCGGTTTCGCGCCTCGTCGATGCGTTCGATCATTTCCTGTGAAGCGTCGCCGTCGGGGCAGCGCACCATCGAGGCTTCGATCTGCTCGAGGGTCACCTTGGAGGAATCGACCTTCGCCTGCACGTTCTGCACGCGGTCCACCCAGGCGAGTACCTCGATGCCGGCGACCTGCTTCAGGATCTTGCGCGCGATCGCGCCCGCGGCGACCCGCCCGATGGTTTCGCGCGCGCTCGCCCGCCCGCCCCCCTGCCAGTTGCGCAGGCCGTACTTCGCCTCGTAGGTGAAGTCGGCGTGGGAGGGACGGAAGAGGTCCTTCATGTTCTCATAAGAAGAAGGACGCGCGTCGGCGTTGCGCACGAGCATCGCGATCGGTGTGCCCAGGGTGACGCCCTCGAACACGCCCGAGAGGATCTCGACCTGGTCGGCTTCCTTGCGCGGCGTCGTCAGGCGGCTCTGGCCGGGCTTTCGGCGATCGAGATCGCGCTGGATCTCCTCTGCCGAGATTTCGAGGCGCGGCGGACAGCCATCCACCACGACCCCCACGCCTCCGCCGTGGGATTCGCCGAACGTTGCAATCCGAAAGATCCTGCCAAAGGTGCTCGACACGCTTCGCTCCGATCGCGCGGCAGGGTACCCGCGATCGCGAAGCACCGCCCGAGCGCGCGCCTGCCTGCCTTCTGCACCCGTGAAAACGACTCGAATCGCAGGCGCAATGCTCCGATGGGAAGGGCATGCCTCGCCCCAACATCAAATCCCTCAGCCTGAAGGAATTGAAGCCCCTGCGCGAGCGTTGGCTCGTGGAGCCGGGTCTGCTGAGCGAAGTGGAGCTGCCCCTCGACAAGGGCCGCACCGCACACCACCTCGGCGCGATCATGAAGGGCAAGACCTTCGGCATCGCGACGCTCCACCACGAACCGCGCCCCGCGATGGTGGAGCCGAAGGCGTGGCGATTGCGCGCGCTTGCGGTCGCGCCGGGCCTGCGCGGCGAGGGGATCGGCCGGCTGCTCGTCCAATCGGCCAGCCGACACGTCGCGCGCAACCACGGAACCCTCTTGTGGGCGAACGTCCCCGTCGATGTCGTCGACTTCTACACGAAGGTGGGGTTCGAGGTGGCGGGGGATCCGTTCGAAGGCCCCGACCACGGACCACAGCATCGCGTGCTGATGAAGCCGAAGGCGAAGTAGGGCGCCGCGGCGGGTCGAAGCGCCGCGGCGGATCGAAGAGGCCCGCTATCTTGGGCACCATGGTCACGCCCGAAGAAAGCGCGAACGACGAAGCGACTGGCTTCTCACTCGAGCGCCGCGCAGAGAGTTTCGGCTACGCGTTTGCGGGAGTCGGCCATCTGCTTCACACCCAGCACAACGCGTGGATCCACCTCGTCTTCACCATCGCGGTGATCGGGGTAGGGGTGCTGCTCCCACTTTCGTGGTTGGAGTGGGCCGCCCTGGTGCTGGCCATGGGCCTGGTGTGGACCGCCGAGGCTCTGAACACCGCGATCGAAGCGCTGGCGGATGCCGTGTCGGTCGATCACCACCCGCTGGTCGGACGCGCGAAGGACGTCGCGGCCGGAGCGGTCCTCTTGAGCGCGATCGCTTCCGTGCTCGTCGGCCTGTTGGTGCTCGGACCTCATCTGTGGGTGTGGATCACGAGTTGATGTGGTGGTGGGTGGCGATCGTGCAGTGATGAAACACGTCGACGCCGATACGCATACCGCATTCGATCGAACGGAACATCGTCCGTGGCCGTTGCCCGAGGGCCGGTGGAGCTGGCGGCAATCTTGGCGCGATCTGTTGTTCGCCCACTGGCCGATACCCGCCGAGCGCCTGCAACCGTTGGTGCCCGCACCGCTGGTCGTTCAGGAGTACGAAGGCACGTCGTGGGTCGGCGTGGTTCCCTTCGCGATGCAGGGGGTGATGCGTCGGCCGCTGCCGGACCTTCCGTACTTCTCTGCTTTTCCCGAACTCAACCTGCGGTTGTACGTAGAGGTAGATGGAAAGCCGGGTGTCTGGTTCTTGAGCCTCGATGCTGCGAACGCAGTCGCGGTATGGGCAGCGCGGCGCTTCTTTCATCTACCGTACGAGCACGCGCGGATCGCCGCCGACTCCGAAGGCGATGAGATCCGATTCGATTCGAGTCGGCGCGGAAGCAGCGATCCCGTGCGATTTCGCGCCGGATTTCGACCAACGAGCGAACCCCATGAGAGCCGCCCCGGTACGCTCGAGCACTGGCTCACCGAGCGCTACTGCCTCTACGCCCAATCGCCGCGTGGAGAGCTATTCCGCGCGGACGTGCACCACGTGCCCTGGCCGTTGCAGAGCGCCGAGGCCGAGATCGAATTGAACGAACTCACAAACCCCTTTGGAATCGAACTCGCCGGCGAACCCCCACTGTTGCACTTCAGCAAGCGCATCGACGTGGTGGTCTGGGGGTTGGAGACGGTCGCAGACCGCTGACGCCTTCGAGCCTGCCATCAACTGGATCCGAATCTGGTTGGCCCCGGCTGGGTTGGGTCGATTGCTAGACGAGTTCGAGTGCTTTCTGCGTGAGGGAAGCGATCGGTAGCGAATCGAACTTCTTCGGGGCGATCCACTTATGGGCCTGGTAGCCGTTCAAGCCCACTCGTCCTTCGGCGCCCGCGGCTCGAAAGACGTGTAGCTGGAGGTGTCGATGGGTGAAGATGTGCTCGACGGTGCCGGCGTAGGTGGGGTTCAGGATCTCGAGGCCGACCGAGTTGCGAACGATGCGTTCGACGTGGGCCTTCGCTTCCTCGCCGCGTTCGAGTTCACCGCCCGGGAACTCCCATAGATTCGCGAGGAGTCCCGTTTCGGGACGCTGGACCGCGAGAACACGGTTGCCTCGCGGAAGCCACACTGATACCGCTTCGACCGGCTTTGGCTTCTTCTTCCTGGGCTTGTTCGGGAGTTCGTCGACGGTGCCGGCGGCGCGTGCGTGGCACATCCTCGCAAGCGGGCATGCCCGCTTGCAGCGGGGTGATTTCGGTGTGCAGACGGTGGCGCCGAATTCCATCAGCGCTTGATTGATGTCGCCAGGGCGCGCGCCCCTGGCGAGCGAACCGGCCTCGTGCCACAGACGTTCGAGCACCGGCTTGCGTGTGACATCGGCTCGCATATCGAGCAACCGCGTCAGCACACGAATCACATTGCCATCGACCACGGGTTCGGGTTCGCCGTACGCAATCGACGCAACCGCACCCGCCGTATACCGACCAACGCCCGGGAGCTTCTGAAGGTCCTCCGCATTCGAAGGCACATTGCCCGCGAAGTCGGCGACCATCATCTGGGCTGCGTTGTGGAGGTTGCGGGCGCGGGAGTAGTAGCCGAGGCCGGCCCAGTGCTCGTAGACATCGTCGCGGTCGGCAGTCGCAAGACTACCGATGTCCGGGAAGCGTTCGAGGAAGCGTCGGTAATAGGGGATGACGGTCTCGACGCGGGTCTGCTGCAGCATCGTCTCCGAGATCCAGATCGCGTAGGGGTCGCGCGAGCGGCGCCACGGTAGATCGCGGTGGTGCGCGTCGTACCACGCCAGCAGCTTCTCGCGAACGCGACGGATGCGTGCGCGCGGGGTCGGTGGACCGAGTTCGTCGGCCGGGTTCGTCGCGTCTTTCCGAGGATCGCTCACAGCCGAATGGGTAGCCTCTCTTCGAGGGTGATCCCACGGGCGCGTACGCGGGCGCGCACTGCGATCGCCTCGACGCCCGAAGCCACGGCATCGCGCAGCGCTTCGCCGTAGTCGGGGTCGATCGCATCGGCGGGTTCGAAGTGGTCGCAGTCGACCCGCTGCACCACGAAGAGCACGACGGCGCGTGCTCCGCCCTGCTTCAAGCGCGCGAGCGTCTCCATGTGGCGCTTGCCTCGGCTCGTCACCGCGTCGGGAAAGCGCGCGACACCGTCATCTTCGAGGGTCACGCTCTTCACTTCGACGTACGCCGGCGCCTCTCGTCGCGTGTGATCGTCGAGCAGGAAGTCGAGGCGCGACCCCCCGTCGACATCCACCTCGGGGCGTACCGTGCGATAGCCCCGCAGCCCATCGATCGCGTTGGCTTCGAGACCCAGGGCCGCCAGCTTGTTCGCGTGGATCGGCTGCAACCCCACCCAGCTGCGCCCGACGCGAATCATCTCGAGCGAATGCGCGAGCTTGCGCTTGGGATTGTCGCTCGTCGAGCAACGCACCAGGGCCCCCGGCGTCGAGCAACCCTTCATCGAACCGGGATTCGCGCAGTGCACGGTGAGTTCGCGGCCGTCCGCCGTTTCGACGTCGGCGAGGAAGCGCTTGTAACGCCGGATCAGTCGGCCTTCGAGATCGGCGCGCAGGGGGAGGGTAACGGGCATGTGAGGACGAGCTTGCGCCGAGAAGATCGGATGAGCAATACGCTGCGGGTCGAGAGCTAGGACGCGCGCGCCTCCTCCAGGAAGAGGAGGGTCACGCGGACACGTTCGTAGGTGCCGGGATGAAAGCCATCGGGCAGCTGGCTTTCGAGCCAATCGACCCAGGCTGCAAGCGCGCGAAGTTCCGGTCGCGAGAGCTGACTGAAGCGCGGCGCGAAGAAGTCGTCCCAGTATTCGGGTTCGGGGCTGCGGTCGAGCATGCCGATCAGAGCGTCGTAGGCGTTCGAGTCGGTCCTCTGATCGCGTAGCCCCACGGACAGGAAGCCCGGGAGGTAGTAACAGAACGCATCCGGTGAGAACCAGAAGATCGCATCCGCATTGCGTTCGATCTGATCGAACGACACCTCGCTCCACGACAGGGCCGAGAAGGACATGACTTCTTCGTATTCGATATCCGAGAGTTGCTTGGAATCGGTGATCTCCGTGGGTGCTTCGCGCGAAGCAAAGCTGCGACGGATCTGGTCGAGCGCAATGGCGTCGGCAAGATCGTGGAAACCCAGCTCGCGCGCGAGTTCCCCCGCGTTCTTCCCGGCGAAGCCGGGCGCCCCACTGCCTTCCAGGGTGGTGTCTGCACCCGCGTGAAGAAGGGCCCGGGCGATCTCGACATGGTGGTTCACGATCGCGAGCATGAGCGCGCTCAGCCCGTACTTCGCGCTGACGTCGAGCCTGGCCCCTCCCGCGATGAGCCGTTCGACGATCGCCGCCTGCCCGTGCTTCGCGGCGAGCATCAGCGAGGTCTGTCCATGGCGATCGAACTGATCGATCGCCTGCCCGCCTGCCAGCATGCGTTCAGCGGCTTCGACGTTTCCTTCGATCGCCGCCTCGTGCCACTCGTTCGTCATGCGGCGGAGGGGAGGCCGCGCTAGCGGGAGAGCGCGGCCAGCTTCACCTCGACGTGGCTCTGGATCCAGCGCGCATCCCACCACTCGAGGGGGTCGACGTAGGTGCCGCCGACCAGGATTGCGAAGTGGAGGTGGTCGCCGCCCGCGAGGCCCGTGGCGCCGGTTCGGCCCAGCGATTGGCCGCGCTCGACGATCGCACCCGGTTCGACCGCGAAGTCGGTCAGGTGGCCGTACAGGGTCGTGATTCCCATGCCATGATCGAGGAGCACGCAGTTGCCGTAGATGCCGAGGTCGCCCGCGAAGATCACCTTGCCGCGGTTGGCCGCAGTGACGGGCGCCGCTTTGCGACTCGCGAGGTCGAATCCATAGTGGGTGGCCTGTGAGATCTCGCGCCCGGCGTCGAAGTATCGACGCTGCTCCGCGAAGCGACTCATCACCTGCGAGTTCGGCAGCTGGATGAAGGGCTCGTGCCAATAGCGCTCGGCATCGCTCGACGCGATGAGTTCCTGGATGCGGGCTTCGTCGCGCGCGCGAATGTCCTTGTTGATCTGCTGGAAGGCTTCGACGTTGGTGAGCGCAACCACGCCCGTCTGCTCGGCCAGCGGCGGGATCACGTTGTCGAAGAAGCGCTTCGAGAGGTTCAGATGCTCTTCGGAGAACTTCCGCTCGTTGACGCGGACGTTGAGCGAAGCCGTACCGATGTTGCCCGCCGCGTCCTCGGCCTCGAGACGGATCTCGGGATTGCGCGGCGCATGCACCTCGACCGCGAAGAAGGCCACGCGTTGCCCGGCTTCGGGGGCGGTACCCGGAGCCGGATAGCCGGGATAGAAGCGATCTCCCACCGCGACGCCATCGCGCACGGTCGCTTCGTCGACGCGATAGGTCGCGGCCCCAGCACCTCCCCGGTAGACGTAGGTGAGCCCGGTCGTGGTCTGCACCCGCGGTGCGCGCGTGTCGACTTCGAGGCGCACGTTGATCTCGCTGCGATTGCCCGCGCCGGTGTCGCGCCACGACCAGTCGCGCGCGGTCGCGATCAGCGTCGCCGGTCCGTCGGCGAGGGACAGAGCGCGCGGATCGAGCGGGATCGCGATGCGGCGAGTCCCCGATTCGACGGCTCCGCTGAAGACGTTCCCCACGAAGGTCTCGTCGAAGATCGTCTGTCCGCCGCCGCCCGAAACGATGCGCACCTGGATGCTGCGAAGACCGGTTCCGACATCGAGGGCTTCGAGTTCGAGTTCGACTCCCGCGGTTCCGAGCGCCACGGCCTCGGGGCCGGTGAGCACCGGGGCATCGCCCTCGAGGCGCGGTAGCGAGAACGCGCCGATCACGAACAACACGATCGCCAGTACGATCGTGAACCAACCCCTGCTATTCAATGCCGCCATGCCGCCCTCCGATACCTGCCTCGAACCCGGAGACGAGCGCACACGGTCGGCCACCGCATCGCAGCGTGCTTGACGCGCGTAGCGGCCTTTCCGACCTTCGCCCCCACCCCCATGTGGACGCGCCGAGTCTACAGGTTGTTCCCCGCACCCGGGACCCTTCCACGCTGACCAGGACCAGGAGCCCCCGCTCGATGTCGAGAATCGAACGCATCGTCCTCGTGCGACACGGCGAGACCGTCGGGCAGTCGAGCATTCGCTATTACGGCGCCACCGATGTGGCGCTCTCGGGGCTGGGCGCCGATCAGGCGGCGGCCGCCGCACGGGCGATCGGGGAGATCGATTTCGACTGCGTGGTCGCGAGCCCGCTGCAGCGCGCGTGGCGCTCCGCGTCGATCATCGCCCCCGACCACTCGATCCGCCTGGAAGCCGGCTTTCGCGAGATCGACTTCGGCGATTGGGAGGGGCTGACGCGCGAGGAGATCGAGGCGCGCGATCCCGACGCCCACGCGGAGTGGCAGCGTCTCGGCATCGAGTTCGACTTTCCCGGTGGCGAACGTCGCAACGACTTTCGCGGGCGCGTGGTCGAGGGGCTCGAGCGCGTGCTCGCCCTCCAGGCACGATCCGTCCTGCTCGTCGCCCACAAGGGCATCGTGCGCACGGTGGCCGAGCGGCTCTCGGGTGAAGTGCTGGCGAGTGAGCAGCCCGAACTCGGTGCGGTCTACGAGGTCGCGCGTCTTTCACCCGAAGAGTGGAAGCTCGAACGTCTGTCCGATTGATCGCGCTTCCATTTCTGGCTTCGCGGGAAGGCTTCTCATACAGTTGGCCACCTCGAACCCGGAACTCGAACGAAGAGCGGAGCCCGCTTTCCCGATGGCCAGCGCCAAGACCCCATTTCTCGCCGAACTCGAATGGCGCGGCCTGCTGCATCAGACGGCGGGCGACGGTCTCGAGAAACATCTCGCGGAGCGGCCGCGCACGGGCTACGTCGGGATCGATCCCACTGCGGACAGCCCGGGGATCGGCAATTTGGTGGCGCTCTCGCTGCTGCGTCATTTCCAGAAGGCGGGACACAAGCCCATCGTTCTGCTCGGCGGCGCGACCGGTCTGATCGGCGATCCCAGTGGGAAGGATGCCGAACGCAATCTGCTCAGCGAAGAAGAGGTGCGCCACAACGTCGAGTGTCAGGCGGAGATCATCCGCCCGCTCTTCACCTGGGAAGACGAAGACCCGAAGTGCGGCGCGACCCTCGTCAACAACCTCGATTGGTGGGGTGGGCTCGGTTACATCGATGTGCTTCGCGACGTCGGCAAGCACTTTTCGGTGAACGCGATGATCCAGCGCGACTCGGTGCGCGATCGCCTCCAGAACCGCGACCAGGGCATCAGCTACACCGAGTTCTCCTACATGCTCCTGCAGGCCTACGACTTCCTGCATCTGCACCGTACCCATGGCTGCACCCTGCAGATGTCGGGCTCGGATCAGTACGGGAACATCGTGAGCGGGATGGACCTGATTCGGCGCGACGCCGCCGCGCGCGGCGAAGAGGCGGAAGCATTCGCGGTCACCACGCCGCTGATGCTCAAGGCAGACGGCAAGAAGTTCGGCAAGACCGAGGGCGGCAACATCTGGCTCTCGAAGGACCGCACGAGCCCCTACGCGTTCTACCAGTTCTGGATCAACTCGAGCGACGAGGACGTCGGTCGCTTCCTTCGCACCTTCACCCTCTTCGAACGCGAAGAGATCGAAGGCATCGAGGCGGAGCACGCGGAGGCGCCGCACCAACGCATCGCGCAGATCCGCCTGGCGGCCGATGTCACCCGGGCGATCCACGGCGAAGACGAACTCGCGCGTGTGCAGGCTGCGACACAGGTTCTGTTCGGGAAGGGCGATCTGCGCGAACTCGACTCCGCGATGCTGCGCGACGTCTTCGCCGATGTGCCGCATTCGACCCATGCGAAGACCGATCTCGAAAAGGAAGGCGTCGCCCTCGCCGACTTCCTGCCCGAAACGACGCTCGCGAAGTCCAAGCGCGAAGCGCGCGAGTTCCTGAAGGGCGGCGCGGTATCGGTCAACGGCGAGAAGGTCGGCACCGACGCACGCCTGTGTTCCCGTGATCTCCTGCACGGCGAAACGATCCTGATCAAGCGAGGCAAGAAACTCTGGCACGCTTCGCTCTGGCGTGACTGAAGCCGTGAGCGATCGTCGGCGTTCGCGTCCGATGACGAGAACCGTGTGACGATTCGCTGATGGCTTGACTCTTTTCTATGTAGGAGTCAAGCGCCGCGAAGCCTTCGTCGATGCATCGTCATCGCTGCAATCCGGCAACGCGGAGGAGTGCGCTTGACGATTCGACGCAGACTCGTCGCGATGGTCGCCGTTTCGGGCGTGGGCCTCGCGATTCTCGGTGGTGGCCCGCTCATTCGCGAGATGGGGGTCGCCCGCGAGATGGCCTCCATTCGCGAAATGGCGGAGATCGCGACCTCCGCGGGAATGGTCGTGCACGAGCTGCAGAAGGAGCGCGGTCTGAGCGCCGGCTACATCGGGAGCCGGGGGCGCGAGTTTCGCAACGCACTCGACGACCAGCGGCGCGCGGCGGATCAGCGTATCCGGGAACTCGCGGAGTCGGCGCGCACCCATCGGATCGCGCTGACGGATGTTCTCGCGAAAGAGCTCGATCGCGCACTCGGTCGCGTCGTTGGAACCGTGGGCAAGCGAAACGGAGTCGACTCCCTGGCGAATACCGCGTCTGCGATCATCTTCGAATATTCGGCGACGAACGAATCGCTGCTCGATCTGATTCGCGCACTCGCCTACGCGTCACACGATTCGGACGTCATGACACGCGCCGCGGCCTACGTGTCCCTCATCCAGGGCAAGGAGCGGGCGGGGATCGAGCGGGCTGTTCTCGCGAACGCCTTCGCGACGAATCGCATGTCCATGAGCGACCGTGCTCGCGTCACGGCCCTCGTCGAGGCACAACAACTGTATCTCCGGGAGTTCGCCGCACTCGCTTCCCATCCTCTCATCGCGAAGTTCGATGAACTCGAGAACGACGCCACGAACCTGGAAGTCGTTCGGATGCGCGAGCTCGCAATGTCGAGATCCGAGAGCTTTGGCGTCAAGGCAGAAGACTGGTTTCGCAAGGCGACCCAGCGAATCGACCTGCTGCACGGAATCGAGATCGAAGCTTCCCGGGAGTTGACCAGCACAGCGCGCGAAGTGTCGGTGGCGGCCGAGTTGCGCGCCATGACCCTCGTGGGCGAGTTCGTCCTCTTCTTCGTCGTGCTGATCGTGATCAATCGCCTGGTGATGAAGTCGACCCTCGGCCCGCTCGCCGACCTGGGCACGCGTATGCAGGACATCGCCGAGGGCGACGCCGATCTCACCCAGCGCGTCGACGGCCAGCGTTCGGACGAGCTCGGCGTGGTGGGCCGTTTCTTCAACTACTTCATCGAGCGGATCCAATCCCTCGTGGGTGACATCAAGGCTCGTCAGGGTTCGATCGGAACTTCGGCGCAGGAGCTTTCGGTGGTGGCACAGCGGATCGCCGGTGAGGCCGACCAGATGGACGAAGAAGCGCGCAGCGTCTCCGCTGCGACCCATCAACTCTCGGACAGCCTCCACGAGATCTCGAAAGAAGCTGCAACCTCCTCGTCGAACGTGCGCACGATCTCTGAATCGGTCGAGGAGATGTCGGTGAACCTCGGCGAAACCGCATCGCGCATCGGCGAGATCTCCGAGAGCGTGCGCAGCTCTTCGGAGTCGCTGATCGACGTGAGCGACGCCGTGACCCAGGTGTCCCAACTCGCTCATCAGGCTTCGGAAGTGGCCGAGCACGCCCGCCAATCGGCAAACAACGCGGATGGATTGATGAACACCCTCGACGAGGGCGCGCTCGCGATCGGCCAGGTGGTCGAAGCGATCAGCGACATCGCCGGCAAGACCAACCTCCTTGCCTTGAATGCCACCATCGAGGCGGCTTCGGCGGGCGCGGCCGGTCGCGGCTTCGCGGTGGTCGCGGGGGAAGTCAAGGAGCTCGCGCGCCAGACCGGCAATGCGACCCAATCGATCCGCGCCCAGGTCGAGACGATGCAGGCGAGCACCCGCGACTCGGTCGCCGCCATCGAGGCGATCGTTTCGGTGATCGAGCACGTGAATCAGATCTCGCGCGACATCGAAACGAACCTCGTTCAGCAGCGGCAGGTGACGGGGCAGATCTCGAGGTCGGTGATGGGCCTCGCGGAGAACTCGCAGGCGGTCGCGACCTCGGTCGAGGAGTGTTCCACCGCCGCCCACGAAGTCGCGATCAATGTCGAGCGCATCTCCCAGAGCAGCGAGCAGATCGCCAACGAGATCACCGAAGCGAGCCGGGGCGCCGAGACGATCGAGGGGAGTCTCCAGGTGCTCGTCGCGAGCATCGAAGAGTCGGCTTCGGGTGCGCGTACCGTGAGCGACGCGTCGGCGGCCCTGCAGGACGATTCAGACGATCTCCGCAACCTGGTCGGTCGCTTCCACATCTGACACGGAGCTTCGCTCTATATCGGGTGCTTAATCCTCGTCGCTCTCGCGGAGCTTCGCGAGCACGCTGAAGTCCTCGAGGGTCGAGGTGTCGCCGCTGCTCTCCTTGCCGGCGGCTACGTCGCGCAGCAGACGTCGCATGATCTTGCCCGAGCGTGTCTTCGGCAGCGCGTCGGTGAACCGGATCTCCGCGGGTCTGGCGATCGCACCGATCTCCTTGCTCACGTGCGCGCGCAAGGTGTCCTTGAATTTGTCGGAAGCATCGGTGCCCCCCACCGGACTCACGAATGCGACGATCGCCGTGCCCGTGATGTCGTCCGGTCGACCCACCACCGCGGCTTCGGCGACGTCGTGATGCGAGACCAGGGCGCTCTCCACTTCCATCGTGCCGATGCGATGCCCCGAGATGTTCATCACGTCGTCGATGCGACCCATGATCCAGAAGTAACCCTGCTTGTCGCGATGGGCGCCGTCCCCCGCGAAGTAGGTGTCCTTGTACTGGCTCCAATACTGTTCCTTGTAGCGCTTCGGGTCGCCCCAGATGCCGCGCAACATGCCGGGCCATGGCTTGCGCACGACCAGCAGACCACCGTTCGGCGGCTTGGCCACCTCGCCGTCGTCGTCGTAGATCTCGGCGTCGATGCCGGGGAAGGCGAGCGTCGCCGAACCGGGCTTCGTCGCGACCGCGCCCGGAAGCGACGTGATCATGATTCCGCCGGTCTCCGTCTGCCACCAAGTGTCGACGATGGGGCAGCGCTTCTTCCCGATCACCTTGTGGTACCACATCCACGCTTCGGGGTTGATCGGTTCACCCACCGTACCGAGCAGGCGAAGCGAACTGAGATCGTGTGCGTTGGGATGTTCGTCGCCGAGGCGAATGAAGGTGCGGATCGCCGTGGGCGCGGTGTAGAAGATGTTGACGCCCCATTTCGCGATCAACGACCACCAGCGATCGGGCCCGGGGTGAACCGGCACGCCCTCGTACATCATCGTGGTCGCGCCGTTCGCCAGCGGGCCGTAGACCACGTACGAGTGCCCGGTGATCCAACCGATGTCGGCGGTGCACCAGTAGACGTCTTCGTCCTTGATGTCGAAGATCGCCTTGAAGGTCGTCGTCACGTGGGTGAGGTAGCCGCCGGTCGTGTGGAGGATGCCCTTGGGCTTACCGGTACTGCCGCTCGTATAGAGAATGAAGAGCGGATGCTCGGAGTCGAGTTTCGCCGGTGCGCACTTCGGGCTCGCGTCCTCCATGAGATCGTGCCACCAGACGTCGCGACCGGCTTTCATGGTGACGTCCTGCTTCGTGCGCTCGACGACGATCACCTTCTCCACGATGTCCGTCATCGAGAGGGCATCGTCGACCGCCTTCTTCAGCGGGAAGCCTGCGCCCTTGCGAAAACCGCCGTCGGCGGTGATCACCATCTTGGCGCCGGCATCGTCGATGCGATCACGCAGCGCGTCGGCCGAGAAGCCGCCGAACACGATGCTGTGGGGTGCTCCGATGCGCGTGCAGGCGAGCATCGCGATCGCGAGCTCGGGAATCATCGGCATGTAGAGGACGACGCGCTCGCCCTTCTTGACGCCCTGGCTCTTCAGGACGTTGGCGAACTTGCAGACCTCGCGATGCAGTTCCGCGTAGGTAATGACGCGGGTATCGCCGGGTTCGCCTTCCCAGATGATCGCCGCCTTGTTGCGACGGTGGGCGCCGGGCCCTTCGACGTGCCGATCGAGGCAGTTGTAGCTGACGTTGAGCTTGCCCCCGACGAACCACTTGGCGAACGGCGGCTTCCAGTCGAGCACCTTTTTCCACGGGGTGAACCAGGTGAGGTTGTCCTTCGCCTGTTTCGCCCAGAAGCGCGGCGAGTTCTGGGCCCCCGCCTTGCGGAACTCCGCGACCGTCTTCTTGTTCCAGTTGGCCTGCTTGCTGAACGCCGGGTCGGGCTTGAAGCTTCGGGTTTCCTTCAGGAGGGATTCGATGTCGGACACGGGGAGGGCTCCTACTCCATCCAAGCTTCGACGTCGTCGGGCTCTTTCGGAATGGCGAGGTTGAGGTTTTCGATACCGTCGCTGGTGACGACGACATCGTCTTCGATTCGCACCCCGATGCCGCGCAGATGTTCCGGCGCGCGTTCATCGTCGGGTGCGACGTAGATGCCAGGCTCGACGGTGAACGCCATGCCGGCATCGAGGGTTCGCGGCTTGCCCGCGTGGGTGTAGCTACCGACGTCGTGCACGTCGAGGCCGAGCCAGTGACTCGTGCCGTGCATGTAGTAGGTGCGGTACGCCTCACTCTCGACCAGGTCGTCGACGGTTCCCGAGAGTAGACCGAGGCTCACCATGCCTTCGACCAGGGCACGTACGGTGGTGCTGTGGATGGTCGGCAATGTCGTGCCCGGTCGGCACGCTTCGAGTGCCTTCTTCTGTGCGTCCAGCACCATCTCGTAGACCGCGCGCTCGGGACCGTTGAAGCGTCCGCCGACGGGGTAGGTGCGCGTCACATCCGAGGCGTAGCCTTCGAGTTCGGCCCCGGCGTCGATCAGGCAGAGGGAGCCGCCGTGCAACTTCTCCGCGTTGGTGACGTAGTGCAGGATGGTCGCGTTCTTTCCGCCGCCGACGATCGAGCCGTAGGCGGGCCCCGAACCGCCGAGGCGCCGAAACGCATACTCGAGTTCGGCCTGCAGTTCGTATTCGTGGCGACCGTCGCGACAGATGCGCGCGGCCTCCTGATGACCCACCGCGGTGATCGCGGCTGCGCGTCGCATGATCTCGACCTCAGCGGGCTCCTTGATGAGCCGCATCTCGTGGATCAGGTCGCGCGGATCGACGATCTCGCCCGGCGGTTCGAAGCCGAGTTTCGTGCGCCCGCGCAACGACTCGAGGGAAGCCACGATCGTGCGATCGAGTTCGGCGTCGCGACCGTATGTGTGGAACAAGCGCCCGGCGCGTTCGATCTGCTTCGGGAGTTCCTCGAGCAGTGTGTCGATCGGGTAGGCCTCGTCGGCGCCGTAATCCTGCTTCGCGCCGTCGACTCCCGGGCGATAGCCCGTCCAGGTTTCCGCCGCCTTGTCGCGGGGCTGCACGAAGAGCGTGAAGGCCGGGCCGTCGTCGGTGCGAAAGAGCGCAACGGCGCCGGGATGATCGAAGCCCGTCAGGTAGTGGAAATCGCTGTCCTGGCGGAAGGGGAATTCGGTGTCGGCGGAGCGGGTGGCGAGGCGCGCGCCCATGACGATCGCGGCGGCGTCGGGACCCATGGCATCGAGCAACCGCTGGCGTCGTTCGGCAAACACGGCGGGCAGTCTATCGCGAAGTGTTGTCGTCGCTTCGCGAGAAGCGACCCCGCACCCGCCAACCGCGGTTGCACCCCCCACCGACTGCAACATTCATTTCCGATTCGCAGAAAAACGGAGAAATTTCAAATACTTGACTTCCGACTCGCACAGGGACCGGAGAAGGCTCCACAGTGGACTTCCAGTCCCTGCATCAAAGGGCGTCGAAATCCTCACTAATTCTCTTCTGACCCGGATTCGGGATCGATCCGAAAAAGTGTCGCTGTGGCGAAGACTTAGAAAAAAACGATGCGCAAAGACGGAGTTGGCACACCGCGTGCTTTAGGAGTGAACCAAGAACAATCCGACGGTGACAGACTGGATGTTTCGGGCGCGTTCATCCAGTTCGAACCATCACCTGGAGCGAAGACATCCACGAGGCGCTTTCCCCCAAGATTGCACCCCCGAAGATGTTTGAAGTCCCTGGTGACGGATTAGGAAGTGGGCCCCCCGGGCCGAAGGTCGGACCGGGGGGCCAATCGTCCAAAACGAATTTTGTGTCTCTCCAAGACAGCTTGTAAGGCAAGAAAGACCCGAGTCCTGGTTCCGTCCCTCCCAGAGATGGGTGCCAGACTCAAAGCTCGTAGCTGAGCATCGGGGTCCTCGACGAAAGTCGGGGGCCCCGATTTCGTTTCAAGACTTGCGGCTTCCGGACTTCCGCCCGCCCTTCTTGCGCGAGCCGCCGCCACCTCCGCCGCCGCTCTTCCCCTGGCTCTTGTGGCGCTCCGCGGCTTCGCGAAGCGTCTGCGCGACTTCGTCGCCGAACTCGCGCTTGAACCAGCTTTTGAGTTCGTTCACATCCGAGAGATCGCTGCCCTGTTCGGGATTGCGCCAGGCGATCGTCTCGAGCGCGGCGTTCGGGCAGAGCACGCCGGGGTCGAGGGACAACTCCTGCGCGCGTTGCGTGCGCCAGGCCTTGAGGTCATTGACGCGGCGCTCGGTCTTGCGATCCATGCGCCGCCGGCCGTTGCCGTTGAGGTTCTTGGGGATCGGTGGATGCTCGACCTCGCGTCCCTTGGCGACCGCGGCGAGGATGTCCTCGCCCATGCGTCGAACCAGCAGATCCGTGATGCCCTTGATCGACTTCAGCTGATGGTTGCGGCTCGGCTTCGCGGTCGCGACTTCGAGCAGCGTGCGATTGCCCAGCACCTTGAAGGGCGGCCGATCGATCTCTCGCGCCCGGGCGTCGCGCATCAGGAAGAGTTCCTTCAGCACACTCAAGCTCTGGGGGTCGAGCTTTCGCGCCCCCTTGATCTTCAGGTAGCCCTGGCGGTCGAACTTGCGATCCGGCCACTCGCGCTGGCACAGGGTGTCGAACTCTTCCTGCGCCCATTCGAGGCGCTTGGCCTTCTTGAGTTCCTTCTCGAGTTTCTTGGCCAGGCGGGTCAGGTAGATGACGTCGCCGACCGCGTAATTCAGCTGCTTCTCGCTAAGCGGGCGGCGCGACCAGTCCGAGCGCTGCTCGTCCTTCGGCACCTTCACGCCGAAATGGTGCTCGATCATCGCCGCCAACCCGATCGAGCCATATCCCAGTAACTGCGCGGAAATCATCGTGTCGAAGACGTTTGCGAACGTGTACCCGTAGTCGCGTTTGAGCACGTAGATGTCGTACTCGGCGGCGTGGAAGAGCACGCGCACGTCGGGGGACGCGCACACCCGACCGAAGGGCTCCATCGCCTCGGGCCCCTCGAAGGCCAGGGTGTCGATCAGGTAGGCGTGCTTCGTCGTCGCGACCTGCACGAGGCAGGTCTTGTCGAAGTAGTGGTAGAAGCTGTCCGCCTCGGTATCGACCGCGAGGACCGCTTCGCCGAGCCAGTCGTTCGCGAGCTCCTCGAGCCGCTCGGGGGCGTCGACGAATTCAAAATCAGCCAAGCTTGACCTCTGGTCCGGGGCAACGGGCGATCGGCGCATGGCCGACTGCAAAGGGACACCGGGGCATGGATTGAAAATCTGCCGGGGGTGGGTTGCCGAACCAGGGCTTGGGGGCACCGCGAGGGGGCATCCTAGCCGACCGCTCCGGGGCGGGAAATGGCGCATCGCCCCGGCCGGGGGAATCGAGGCGGGGAATTCGGGGTTGCTCGCGTGCGGCGTTGCGTATGCTGCGCGCCCTATGCAGCTGGGCCTGGGATTTTCGAACTCGATTTCTGCAGCCACAGCCGCGCGGGAGGCTGTCGGCGCGGCGCGCGATCGCCTCGGCGGAACGCCGGCGGACGAGCTGCTCGTGTTCGCCACGGCGGCCATCGGGCAGGGCGTGGGGGACGTGCTCGACGCGGTTCGAACCGAGGCCGGCAATCTCCCGATCCACGGCGGCAGCGTGTCGGGGGTCTTCGCGGCGGGGGAAGCGGCGGAGCAGAACCCGGGCCTGGTGGTGGCCATGCTCGCCGGGCCCGAACTCGAGGCCGTGCTCCTCGAGGACCTCGAAGTCGACGATCCCCACGCCGCCGAGGAGGTCACGGATCACCTCGGAAAGGCCGCGGGGGAGGGCGATCTGCTCTTCGTGGCCTCCGACTTCGCCCATCACGCTGCGACGTCCTTCTTTGCCTCTCTCGCTTCGGGGGGCGGACCGGGCGCTCGGGCGATCGGGTTGGCTACCGCGGCTGCGGGGGCCGACGGGCTCGCGCTCTGGTCGGCCGATCAGTGCGCATCGCGCGGAGTTCTCGCCCTGGCGCTGCGGGGGCCTTCGACGGTGGATCTCGTGCCCCGCTGTCGACCGATCGATCGCACACGAGAGGTCACGCGGGCTCGCGACAACTGGGTGAGCGGAATCGGCGAAGCCGCTGCGGTCGACGTGCTCCGCGCGGCCGCCCGCGGCGCGAACCTGGCCGAGACACCCGACAGCCTGCGCCGCCTGGTGGTCGAGGTCGCGCACCCGGGCGCGAGCGCTCTTCGCCCGATCGCCGGCGTGGACTTCGAGCGCGGCGCGATCCTGATTCCAGGCGCCGTCGCAGCGGGGGACCGCATTCGCGTGGCCGTCCTCGACGCCGTGGCGTCCCGCGAGAACCTCGAGCGGCTGGTCGACCCCGACGCGGGAGCCTTCGGGCTCTACCTCAGCGGAACGGGGAGTGATTCCGCGGCCAACGGCGAATTCTCGGGAGAGGCTCGCTGGTTCGGCGGCCGCGAGGTGCTCGGGCTCGCCTCGCCCCAGATCTTCGGGCCGACGGGGCTCGGCGCGGGCGCCGCGCAGCCCCTCCCCGCCTGCAGTCTGCTGGCTCGGGTGGGCGTCTGAAATCGGGGGCGTGCCTTGCATGGGAGGGGTGCGCTCGATACTTTCGTTCCAGATAAGAGATCAAAGTTCCGATAATCGGAACATTGTTGAACCGGCACAACCCGAGGAGCGCACCCCGTGGATTCCCTCTCCACCGTCGAAAAGGCGGTCGACATCCTCTTCCACCTCCACCGCGCGGGTGAACCCCAGGGCGTGACGGCGATCGGTCGCTCCCTCGGCCTGCCGAAATCGAGCACCCATCGGCTGCTCGGCGCCCTCGGTCGCCGCGGGCTGGTCGAGAGATCGCCGCGCGGTCGCTACCAGCCGGGCAGTGCGCTGGTCGCCCTCGGCCTCGGTCAACTCGAACGCGACCCGGTGGTCGAACTCGCGCGCGATGTGCTCGAAGAGGCCGTCGGCGAACTCGGCGAAACCCTCTTCCTCGTGACTGCGCGCGCTCGCGAACTCGTCGTGATCGACAAGGTGGAGGGTTCGGGTTTCCTGCGCGTGTCACCCCAGGTCGGCGAGCGCGTTCCCGTTCACGCGACTGCAGTGGGCAAGCTCTACCTTGCTTTCGCCCCCGACGCCGTGGACGTCGAGCGCGAACCCGAGGTCTTCACCGAGCGAACCCAGGTCGCTGGCGATGCACTGCAGCAGAGCGTCGAACTCGCGCGCGAACACGGCTTCGCGACGAACGACGAAGAGTGGGTGCCGGGGCTCGGCGTGGTGGCCGCGCCGGTGTTCTTCCGCGAGCGCTTGATCGCGACCGTGGCCCTGGGCGGTGCGGCCGCACGTCTGCGCGAGATCGGTGAAGACGCCGTGCTCGAGAACGTGCGCGGCGCGGCTTCACGCATCGAAGCGCGGCTGCGCGCCGATGCCGAAGAGTTCGCGCGCAAGCAGGGCGAGGTCGCCGCATGAAGATCTGGCTCGACGACGCCCTGGTGGCGCGCGAGGAGGCGCGCGTCAGTGTCTTCGATCACGGCCTGCTCTACGGCGATGGCGTGTTCGAGGGCATCCGCATCTACGCGGGGCGCATCTTCCGTTTCTACGACCACCTCGCCCGCTTCGAAACGAGCGCGAAGGCGATCGGGCTCGCGCTGCCCGGCGGAATCGAACGCGCCGAGAAGGCGGTGCGCGAAACGGTGCGCGCCCTTGGGGAGCGCGAGGGCTACGTCCGCCTGATCTGCACGCGGGGGGAGGGCGAACTCGGGGTCGATCCCGCCACCTGCTCGCAGCCCACCCTGGTCTGTATTGCGAGCGAGCTTCGCCTCTTTCCCGCCGAGACCCTCGAACGCGGCCTCGACATGGTCACCGTGAGCGTGCGAAGGCCGGCCCTCGACGCGGTCGACCCGCGCGTGAAGAGCCTCAACTATCTCAACAACGTGCTCGCCAAGCGCGAAGCGAAGCTGCGCGGTGCCCACGAGGGGTTGATCCTGAACGCGTCGGGCTGCGTCGCCGAAGCGAGCGTGGCCAACGTGTTCGCGGTGAAGAGCGGCGCGCTCTCGACCCCGCCCGCCACCGACGGCGCCCTCGAAGGGATCACCCGCGCGAGCGTGCTCGAACTCGCGGGCGAACTCGGCATCGATGCCCGCGAGCGCTCGCTGTCGCGGGTCGATCTGCTGGGCGCCGACGAAGTCTTCCTCACAGGTTCGGGCGCGGGCCTGGTTCCGGTCGCGACCCTCGACGGCGAGGCGATCGGTTCGAAGGCACGCCCCATTCTCGACCGCATCGCCGCCGCGTTTCCCGCCTACACCGAGACCAGAGGCGTCGAGATCTAGGTCTCCCCGCTATGCTTGCCGCCGCCTGCGGCTGGTGTGCTCCCCACGGCCGCGCTCGCGAGGGAAACCGTGCGCTGTTCCAAAGCCTTTCATCCGACTTTTCGAGACGATCCGAGTGACGCCGAAGCGCCGAGCCACAAGCTGCTGCTGCGCGCGGGTTTTATGCGTCAGCTGATGGCGGGTGTCTACACGCTGCTGCCGCTCGGCTATCGCGTCGCGCAGAAGATCACCGAGATTGTTCGCGAAGAGATGAACGAGCTGGGGGCCCAGGAGCTACGCCTGCCCACCCTGCATCCGCGCGATTTGTGGGAACGCTCGGGGCGTTGGGATTCGATGGGCCTCGAGATGTTTCGCTTCGAAGATCGCCGCGGTTCCGACGTCGGCCTCGGCATGACGGCCGAAGAGGTCTTCGCCCACCTCGCGAGCGAACTGCGCAGCTACAAGCAGCTGCCGCAGATCTGGTATCAGATCCACACCAAGTATCGCGACGAAGCGCGGCCGAAGAGTGGGCTGCTTCGCGTGCGCGAATTCACCATGAAGGATTCGTACAGCCTCGACATCGACGAAGCCGGGCTCGATCACAGCTTCGACATGCACTTCAAGGCCTACCGCAAGATCTTCAAGCGCATCGGCTTCGAACCGGTGGCGGTCGAAGCGAGCTCGGGTTCGATGGGGGGCAACGAGTCGATCGAGTTCATGCTGAAGAGCGATGCCGGTGAAGACTGGATCGCTTCGTGCGAAGGCTGCGGCTACGCGGCCAACGTCGAGAAGGCGACGAGCGACCTTCCCTCCGAGGCCGACGAGGCCGGCCCCGATGCACCGGAGAAGTTCCCGACCCCGGGCGTGCGCACGATCGAAGATCTCGAGAAGTTCGAGGGCGGAGCCCCCGGTTCGCGACAGATCAAGACCCTCGTCTACAAGGTCGACGGCAAGACGGTGCTGCTGCTCCTGCGCGGCGACGATTCGCTCTCGGAACAGAAGCTCGTCGACACGGTCGAAGGCGAAGAGATCCGCCCGGCCGCAGCTGACGAAATCCAGGAAGCCCTCGGCGCCCAGCCGGGTAGTCTCGGCGGCGTCGGCGTGAGCGATCACTTCATCATCGCCGACGAAGCCCTGCGCGGCCGCACCAACATGACTACCGGTGCGAATGAAGACGACTTCCACCTGCGCGGCGTGTCGGTCGAGCGCGACATCGACATCAAGGCCTGGCTCGATCTTCGCGAAGTGAAAGACGGCGAAGCCTGCGTGCAGTGCGGCAAGGCGCTGGCCGTGTTCAAGACGATCGAGGTCGGCCACATCTTCAAGCTCGGCACCCGCTACAGCGAGGCGATGGGGGCGAGCGTGCTCGACCAGAATGGCAAGGCGCGCCCGATCATCATGGGCTCGTACGGCATCGGGATCGAGCGCGCACTGGCCGCGGTGGTCGAATCCTCCCACGACGAGAACGGAATCATCTGGCCGGTCAACGTCGCGCCCTTCGAAGTGGTGATCACCGTCGTGAAGCCGAAGGACGTCGAATGCATGGAAGCCGGCGAGCGTCTCTACGACGCGCTCAAGGGTGCGGGCATCGATGTACTGATCGACGATCGCGACGAGCGTCCGGGCGTGAAGTTCAACGACGCCGACCTGATCGGTTTCCCCTATCGCGTGACCGTCGGGCCGAAGGGCATCGCGGCCGGGGTCGTCGAGATGGTGGTGCGGCGCGACGGCGAAACCTCGGAAGTGAAGGTCGAGCACGCAGCCGAGACCATCACCGAGGCCGTGCTCGCGAACCGGCGGTAGGCCCGGGCGTGACGCCAGCCAACGCGCTCACGACCCTGCGCCTGCTCCTCGCGCCGGTCTGCGCCTGGCTGATCCTCGAAGGCTACGATCTCGAGGCCACTCTCGTGTTCGCGATCGCGATCGCCACCGACTTCGCCGACGGCCCCATCGCGCGCAAGCGCGGCGAGACCTCGGCCTTCGGCGGCTTCCTCGACCACGGCACCGACGCGACCTTCGTCGTGCTCGGCAACGCCGCGCTGGCCTGGCGCGAACTCGTTCCGGTCATTCTCGCGCCGCTGATCGCGATCGCCTTCATCCAATACACCCTCGACTCGAAGGCGCTGGCCGGGCAGACCCTGCGCGCGAGTCAGCTCGGGCGTTGGAACGGCATCTTCTACTTCGTCGTGCTCGGCACACCCATCATCCGCAACAGCCTCGGTTGGTCGTGGCCGCCCGACTCGTGGGTGTGGTTCATCGGCGCGGCCTTCGCGCTTTCGACGGTCGTTTCGATCGGCGACCGCCTGCTGGCCTTGCGCAACCGCTCGATCAGCGAAGAGACGGGTTGATCGATCAGCCCTGCATGTCTTCGTCGCTCGGCAGGCGACCTTCCGGAGGCGGCCGCGCTTCGAACTGACGCAGCTCGTCGTGGATCTCGAACCAGCCTGCGCGCTGGCCGGTGAAGATGTGGCGAAACACGCGTGCGTCGACGCTGCTGTCGATCACCCCGGCCTGGATCACCACCCAGGGCGCATTTCCCATTTCCACCGGCATGGGGGATCCGCAGGTGCGACAGAAGCGCCGCTTGTAGGCGGGTGGCTCGTTCAGCAGCGGTGCTTCGTAAACGCTCAGGTTTTCTTCGCCGCGGGTGAACCGGAAGTCAGCCGCCCGCGCCGCACACTCGGTGCCGAAAGCCGAACCCGACGCCTTGCGGCAACGCGCCGCATGGCAATACTGGATCGGGCTGAGGGGGCCGTCGATCTCGAAAGCAACGGCACCGCAGAGGCAGCTTCCCTCGATCATGGCTTTTCTCCGAATCGAAACGCGCACGGTTGGCATGACCGGAACCTGCGGGTTTCTCGCGGGGTCATGGCATGCGCGTTTGGCAAAGGACGCTCGTAGGGTAGAGTCTTCCGGGTCGCGGAAATTCGCGGCCACATGACGTCGGGCTCTGGGTCAAGCGTCGTGTGTATGAACAACAAACGATACGCGTTTCAAGATCGCAATATCGAAACAACCCATCCGGTGTCGCAAGTGCTTCGCAAGAGGCGCGCGTCGCAGGAAGGGTGGAGAAGACACAGAATGGCAGGTGGTACGGTTAAGTGGTTCAACGACGAAAAGGGTTATGGCTTCATCACTCCCGATGACGGCAGCAAGGACCTTTTCGTTCATTACTCCAACATCGTGGGCGACGGCTTCAAGTCCCTCTCTGAAGGTCAGAAGGTGACCTTCGAACCGGGCGAAGGCCGCAAGGGCCCGGAGGCCACGAGCGTTCAACCGCAGTAAACCTGCTTTTGTTCGCGATTCAGGGCGGCGATCCGGTTTCCGGGTCGCCGCTTTCTTTTGCACCCATGCTCGCGCGGCTTCCGCCGTTGGCTCCCTTCAGCAGTCGGGCACGCAGGCCGGGATGGAGCAGCGGAACGATGGCGGCCGCGAGGAGGATTCCCGAAGCGATCCAAAGCCCGGCCGAGCCGGGATCGAGCAGGTTGGCGCCGAGGAAGGAGTAACAGGCGGCGCGGAAGATCCCCGCCGGCCCGACGGCGATGAGAAAGGTGTGGGCGGCGATCCCCGTCACCCCGGCCGCGAAATGGAAGGGCGTCAGCACACCCATCGGGTGGCCCGTCATGAGCGCGATCACCCAGGGGCCCGCGGTCTTCGAACGCTTCTCGAAGTCGGGCCAGCGCGCGTGGAGCTTCGGCAGCACCCAATCGCGCCCGGCCATCCGCGCGACCACGTAGAGGGTGAGGGCGTTCAGCGTGATCCCGATGCCGCCGAGCAGCGTGCCCATCGGCGCGCCGAAGAGCAGCCCGCCCGAAGTCAGCACCAGCATCGAGGGCAGGGCGAGCACCTGCCGGAACATGGTGAGCAGCACGTAGCCGATGGGCGCGAGGATTCCGAGGTCGTTCACGGTCTGCTGGATCGAATCGGCGGTGAGCTCGAGGCCGATCTGTTCGCGCAGCGTGCGCGCGGCGAACAGCACGCCGACGACGATCGAGAGCGTCAGAACGGGCTTGCGAGCCTTCTGCCACGCAGAGGGGGAGTCATCCATCGGGGGTTGGTTCGTCTCTCTTCCGGGGCGCGCCCGATCGGGCAGGCGAGGATAGATCAAACGCGATCTGCGGCGAGAATCGCGCGCTCGTGTTCCGTTTGGCCCACTGCGCCCCGAGATTGAGGCGCATCGACCCTGTACCCTCTGACGCTGGTGGCACGAGAAGGGTTTAGGCGCATTTGGCGCGTGGTACGGAAACTGCAATCCACCCGGATGGTTCATCGAAGGAGGAATCGCGATGGCGACCCCGGATCAGCAGCAGCTGGCGAAGATCATCGAGGGTTTGAAGGCGCGTGAGGTCGAACTGGCCCGGCGCGTGAAGGCCGTGCAGAAGGATCGCCGCAAGGCCCACGACCCCTCCTTCCCCGAGCAGGCGACCGAGCGCGAAAACGACGAGGTGCTCGACGCCCTCGACGGTGTGGAGCGCAGCGAACTCGCCGCGGTGCGCGCCGCGATCGCGCGAGCCGAATCCGGGCGTTTCGGCACCTGCGATGCGTGCGAGGAGGAGATCAATCCCGCGCGCATGGAGGCCGACCCGTCCGCGACCCTCTGCATCGAGTGCGCTCAGGCCCAGGAGCGCCAGGCGCAGGCGCGCCAGTAGCGCGCCTCCGCTTCGCGGCTGGCCCGGAGGAGGTCCCGGACCGTGACGCGCCACGGTGAAGAGCGCGGGCCCCCTCGTGAGGAGCCGCTCGAGCGAGTGCTCATCATGGGCGCGGCCGGACGCGACTTCCACAACTTCAACACGCGCTACCGCGCCGATGAGTCGGTGCGCGTGGTGGCCTTCACGGCGAACCAGATCCCCGGCATCGCAGGGCGCCGCTATCCCGCCGACCTTGCAGGCCCACGGTATCCCGAGGGCATCCCGATCGAACCGGAGGAGCGGCTCGAAGCGCTGTGTCGCCAACACGCCATCGATCGCGTGGTGTTCTCCTATAGCGACGTGACCCACGCCGAGGTGATGCACGCTGCGTCGCGCGCACTCGCCGCCGGCGCGGACTTCACCGTACTCGGGCCCGAGCACACGATGCTCGCAGCACAGCGTCCGGTGATCGCAGTGAGCGCCGTGCGCACCGGGTGTGGTAAGTCGCAGATCGCGCGCTGGATCACGCGACGCCTGCGCGAAGGCGGAATCGCGGCCGCTGCCGTTCGTCACCCGATGCCCTATGGCGATCTCGCCGCCCAGCGCGCGCAACGCTTCGCGAGTCGCGAAGACCTCGGTGCGGCGGATTGCACGATCGAGGAGCGCGAAGAGTACGAACCCTATGTCGAGATGGGCGCGCCGATCTTCGCCGGGGTCGACTATGCGGAGATCCTCGAACGCGCCGAAGCCGAAGCGGAGGTGATCGTCTGGGATGGGGGCAACAACGACTACCCCTTCTTTCGTCCCGATCTCCACATCGTCCTGGTCGATGCGCTCCGCCCGGACCAGGTCGACACCCATCACCCCGGCGAGGCGTGTCTGCGCATGGCGGACGTGATCGTGGTGAACAAGGTCGATGCGGCCTCCCCTGCGGCAGTGCAGCTGGCGAGCGATCTCGCGAGTCGCATCAACCCGCGGGCCGAGCTGCTTCGCGCGCGTTCGCCGGTTCGGCTCGACGACGCGGAAGCGGTGCGCGGACGCAGGGTGCTGGTCGTCGAAGACGGGCCGACGATTTCGCACGGTGGCATGCCGTACGGTGCGGGCTGGGTAGCGGCGGTCGAGGCGGGGGCCCGCGAGTTCGTCGACCCGCGCGCGTCGGCCACCCCGGAGATCGCGGCGGTGTTTCGACAGCACCGTCACATCGAACGCGTGCTCCCCGCGATGGGTTATGGCGCCGAACAACTCAGCGCGTTGCGCGAGACGATCGTCAAGAGCGACGCCGAGGTGATCGTCGCCGGAACCCCGATCGATCTCGCAGCGCTACTCGAGATCGATCGACCGGTGGTGCGCGCCCGCTACCGCTTCGAAGAAGATTCGAAGCCCGGGCTGGGCGATGTGATCGATCGTTTCGTCTCGACACTCGAGCCGCGACGCACGGCGGGGAACTGACATGTTGGTCGTCATCGCCCTCGGAGGTCATGCGATCGCGCCGCCCGGAGCGCCCCTCGACATCGCGACCCAGCGCGCGCAGGTGGAGAAGGCGGTGGACGCCATCACCGCGATCGCGCGCGAACACGACGTGGTCGTGACCCACGGCAATGGCCCGCAGGTGGGTCTGCTCGCAGCACAGCAGAACGCCGACCCCTCGCTTCCGAGCACGCCTCTCGACGTGCTCGGGGCCGAGAGCGACGGGATGATCGGCTACCTGCTCGAAAGCGAACTCCGCCGTCGCCTGCCGGAGCGGGAGATCGCGACCCTGCTCACCCAGGTGGAGGTCTCCCTCGAAGACCCCGCCTTTCGCGCACCCGACAAGCCGATCGGCCCGGCGACGGCCGATGGCAAGCGGCGACGCGTCGCATCGCCGAAGCCGATTCGCATCCTGGAACTGACGTCGATTCGGAAGCTGGTCGAAGCGAATGTCGTGCTCGTCTGCGCGGGTGGAGGTGGGATCCCCGTCGCGCGCGACGGGGGCGGCGAACTTCGCGGCGTCGAAGCCGTCGTGGACAAGGATTTTACCTCGCAGCTGCTGGCCGAAGCGATCGGGGCCGACGCCCTGTTGCTCCTCACCGACCAACCCGCCGTCTTTGCCGATTGGCCCACCGCCCAGCAGCCGATCGAACGCGCCAGCGTCGAGGCCCTTCGCGAGATGCCTCTGGAAGCGGGTTCGATGGCCCCCAAGGTCGCGGCGGCATGTCGTTTCGCAGAATCGACGGGCCAACTCGCCGTGATCGGCGCACTCGAGAGCGCCTGTGACATGCTCTATGGCAAAGCCGGAACGACCGTATGCGCCGACCCGCTTCGGCGCGAACCCGAAGGAGAATCCCCGTGACCACCCCCGCCGCCGCCAAGGCTTTCCTGCTGGCCGAGGTCGAAGCCCTCGAACCCCACGGCTTCATCGGCATTTCGCCGAGCGAGAACCCCCTTCACGCGGTCGAAGTCACCTGTGTGCCCAAGACCGGGCTGGAGGTGCGCATCCCCGGCCGCCCGCCGGCGCTGCCGCACCTCGATCCGCGCGTGTGCTCTCGCCTTCGCGAACGCCAGTTCGAGAACGAGGACCCGACCGATTCGCGATTGCCCTGGTCGCGCAAGGTCGCCGACGCCGAAGAAGCCGTCACACTGGTGCAGGAACTCCTCACCTCCGTCTTCGAAGAGAAGCCCGACGCCAACGTCGACATTCGCCACGGCAGCCACCGCCTCGAACACGAGGCCCAGAAGAAGCTCGCCGTCGCGCGCAGGCGCATCGAAGAGATCGTCGCCGACGTCATCGGCAAGGCCCCCGAGCAGGACGAAGCCGGCGACTACGTGCTGCCGATCGGCGAGGTCTTCATCAACGTGGCGCCGCGCGCGACGCCCGACGGGCAGATCATCATCCGCATCGTGGCGATCACGAACGTGGGCATCGAGGTCACGCCCGAGCTCGGGCTCTTCCTTGCGCGGCTCAACTTCGGCCTGATGTTCGGACGCTTCGCCCTCGACGCCCCGCACCGATCGATCTGGGTCGACGAAACCCTGCTCGGCGAACAGTTCCGCGAGGAAGAACTGCGGACGGCCATCCAGGTCGTCGCCACCACGGCCGACGAGTGGGACGATCGCCTGAAGCAGATGTTCGGCGGAGCGACGTATCAGGAGGTCATTGCGGGACGCACCGCGGCACCCGTGCCGACGGTCAAACCCGGTGAAGGGGTCGGCCTCTATCTCTGACGGCTCGGCTTCTGATGGCGCTGCGGTGCCTTGCTATCAGTCGCTGCGTTCGTAGCGCCAACCGCTCTTGCGCATCGAAAGGCGGTGTCGCGCGCCCGGGATGTCGGCGTCGGTCGCGTCGTAGCCGGCGTCACCCTGCCAGAGCGCAACGGGACCCTCGTCGCTCACCGCGATGTGGGTGGCGAAGAATTCGGGCTCGCGGTTGCGCGCGTCTTCGACGGCGTCGGAGACCGAGCGGTGGGCGGCCAGCCACTGGAGCGTCACGAAGGTCGGCGGCGCGAGCTCGATCTCGCCTGCGTCGCGGCGCGCGAGGGCTTCGCTGACGCTCAGCCATTCGTGGTCCTCGATCTCACCCATGTCGATCACCACATCGGTCTCCGGTGCCTCGGCGACGAAGAACCAGGTGAGGAAGCGTCGCGGAGTGATGGGCGGTGGCGTCCAGTGCGAGAGCGCGGCGAGGTCGGCCTCCGCGATCTCGAGGCCCGATTCCTCGTGGGCCTCGCGCACGGCAGCGCGTCGTGCGGCGCCGAACTCGTCGTCCTCGACCAGGCCCTCGTAGTCGGCTTCGTCGACGCGCCCACCCGGGAAGACCCACATGCCGCCGAAGGCGATCTTCGAGTTGCGCCGCAGCATCAGGGTCTCGAGATCGCCGTCGCCGTCGGTGTCGCGCAGCAGGATCACCGTGGCCGCGTTCACAGGCTCGTCACCGTGATTGCCCGACTTCGCCCAGCGGGCCAGTCGATCTTCGTGTTTTTCGCGCTCGGACATGCAACTACCCCGGAGCGTTGTTAGCAGCTGCGCGCTCGGTCGTGAAGACGATGACGAGTGCCGTGCCGAACCAGACGAGGCGATCGAGCAAGACTGTGGCGGCTCCCGGGCCGACGCGATCGAGCACGACGACCGCGAGGGCGAGTGCCGCGAACTGCAGCGGGATCAACACCGCCACCCAGCGCAACAGCCGCTCGCCCGTCTGTGCGAGGGACTTGCGCAGACGCAGCCCCCAATAGCCCGCGAGGCCGACGGCGAGGGTGAGCAGGGGAACGCCGCCGAAGGTTGCGGAGATTTCGAGCCCCGCAGGTTCGCTCCCGCTGGTCGTGAACACGTGCACGATCAACGTATGCGCGATCCCGAGCATCTCGGCGACGTAACCCATCCACGCTTCGGCGATCGCGACACCGCCCACTTCCTTCGCGAGGGAATACGGAATCGGCACGATGAAGACCGAGAGCAGCGCGCAGCGTTTCGACGCGAAGCCGCGGTTGATCAGGAAGCCGATCATGGCGACGACCAACGCCGGGCGCGCGAGGGCGAGGGTGTCGGCCATCACGGAGAAGAGCTGGGTCGACACCGCGGCGACGATCAGCAGCGCTCCGAGGCGCGGGTGTCTTCGCTTGTAGTCCTCGTGCCGCGCGATCCACACGACGAGGGGAATGAACACGAGCGAGTAGCGCGTCCACGGGTTCGCAAGCCAGTGCTGGACGAGATCGACGATCGAAACCGAGAACGCCGCGAGCAGCGCGATCGGGAGCACGACATCGGTGATGCCCATCCCCTCGCTCGGCCGCTGCAATCTGGTCGAAACGCTCGCCACGTCGTGCCCTGCCTGGCTGTGGAGGCGGAAGCTACCTGGCTGCGTTTCGCAAGATCTCGCGCAGCGCGTTTCGGTCCACCTTGCCGTTCGCGTTGAGGGGGAAGTCGCGGACGGTCTCGATGCTGCGCGGTGCCATGTAGTTTGGCAAGCGTTCTTTTGCGCGGCCCAGCGCTGCGGCGGTGTCGACGTTCGAATCGGCGATGAAGACCACGACGCCGTCGGCGCCGGCGGAGGTCTCGGGCCAGCCGATTGCGATCGCGGTATCGACCCCGGCCTCTTCCCGCATCACCATTTCGATCTCGCCGAGCTCGACGCGGTAGCCCTGGATCTTGATCTGGTTGTCGACCCG
>JANQEL010000162.1 GCA_028278345.1 Myxococcota bacterium | reverse complement strand
CTTCACCGCCTCGCCCCGTTCGTTCGCCGCGTCGATCAGCTCGTTGGCGAGCTTCTCCCTCATGCTCTTGCCGGATCGACGTCGAGCGGAGCTCACGAGCCAGCGCATCGCCAGGGAAGTGGCCCGCTCCGGGCGCACCTCGATCGGAACCTGGTAGGTCGCGCCGCCCACGCGCCTCGACTTCACCTCGACTCGAGGCCGCACGTTCTCGAGCGCTCGGCGAAACATGCCGAGCGGGTCGTTCCGCGTCTTGGATTCGATCTCGTGGAAGGCACCGTAGAGGATGTGCTCCGCGGTGCTCTTCTTGCCGTCGAGCATCATGATATTGGCGAATCGACCCACCATGCGATCCCCGTACTTCGGGTCCGGCTGGATCTTCCGCTTCGGAACCTCCCGGCGCCGGGGCATGGGCACTTTCTCCAGCGCGGAGCGCCGCGCGCTCCGCGAAAGCCGGCGCCGGCGGGCGCGAACCCCCGCGGCCCCGGCGAGAACCGTCTACTTCGGCCGCTTCGCTCCGTACTTCGACCGGCTCTGGTTCCGGTCGGCCACTCCCATGGTGTCGAGCGTCCCGCGGACGATGTGATACCGGACGCCGGGCAGATCCTTGACCCGACCCCCTCGCACGAGCACGACCGAATGCTCCTGCAGGTTGTGGCCCACGCCCGGGATGTACGCCCACACCTCCCTGCCATTGGTCAAGCGCACGCGCGCGACCTTCCGCAGGGCCGAGTTGGGCTTCTTCGGCGTCTGGGTCGCGACGCGGACGCACACGCCTCGTCGCTGCGGCGACTGCTCGAGATCCGGAGACTTCGACGGCTTGCGCTGTTGCCTACGACCCCGGCGAACGAGCTGCTGAACCGTCGGCATGGACCCCCACCCTGCGCGCGACCATTTCGAAAGGCCGAAAGCGAAAAGCCAAAAGGCGACAGCCTCCTGTCGGACCGACCGAGGTCGCGAAGAGGCCGGAAGATTCCTTCGGGTGCTCTCTCCGCAGGTCCGCGGTCGTCCGAGCAGCGGGGCGTACCTTGAGCCGGAAACCGGAGCAGTTTAACCGGCTTGCAACCCCTGTCAACGCTCCCGACCGGCGCGCGGATCGAGAGTGTTGAGGGGTTTTCAACTCGATTGGGGAGTCTGTGGTCCCGGCGTACCCGAACTCTCTTCGGCCGCGGACAGCGTGGAGAGCTCGGCGGGAATGGCGCCGCCCGTCCCATTCGGATCCGTCGCGGCTTCCGCCTCGATCTCCGCTTGGCCCAGCTCCTCGTCCGGAGGCAGCAGCATTCCCGCGGGCGCGTCGATCTGCACGCCGATGTTGTGGTACTTCGCCATGCCCGTGCCCGCGGGGATCAGGCGGCCCATGATCACGTTCTCCTTGAGGCCGTGCAGGTGATCCGTCTTCCCCCAGATCGCCGCCTCCGTCAGCACCTTCGTGGTCTCCTGGAACGATGCGGCGGAGATGAAGGACTCGGTCGACAGCGAGGCCTTGGTGATCCCGAGCAGGAGCGGCTCGGCGGTCGCGAGTTCCTTGCCCTCTTCGCCCATCCGCGTATTCACCGCGTCGAAGACGTGGCGGTCCACCTGTTCCCCGACGAGGAAGTCGGTGTCTCCGACATCGTTGACGCGGAGCTTGCGAAGCATCTGCCGGACGATGATCTCGATGTGCTTGTCGTTGATCTTCACGCCCTGTAGGCGATAGACCTCCTGGACTTCGTCCACCATGTACTTGGCGAGCTCGTTCTCGCCCTTGATTCGCAGGATGTCGTGGGGATTCGAAGAGCCGTCCATCAGCGCCTCGCCGGCTCTCACCTGATCGCCCTCGTGGACACTGATGTGTTTGCCCTTGGGGACCAGGTACTCGCGGGGCTCGTCGGCGCCATTGCCCGGCGTCACGATCACGCGGCGCTTGCCTCGAGAGTCGGGGCCAAAGCTCACCGAGCCGTCGATCTCGGTGACGATCGCGTGCTCCTTCGGCTTGCGGGCCTCGAAGAGCTCGGCGACGCGCGGCAGGCCGCCGGTGATGTCCTTGGTCTTGGTGATCTCGCGCGGGATCTTGGCCACGACGTCGCCCGCGGCGATCTCCTGCCCTTCGCTCACTCCGAGATAGGCCCCCACCGGGAGTAGGGCGCGCGCCGCCGTCGCGTCGGCGGAATCCTTGATCGAGACCCTCGGACGAAGATCGGGATCCTTCGATTCGACGATCACCTTCGACGACAAGCCCGTGAACTCGTCGACCTGCTCCTGCATGTTCACGCCTTCTGCGATGTCGCCGAACTTGATTCGCCCCCCGACCTCCGCGAGGATCGGATTCGCAAACGGATCCCACTCGATCAGCACGGTGCCCGGCGTCACCTTTTCGCCATCTTCGATCCGGAGCTGCGCTCCGTAGACGACCGGGTAGCGCTCGCGCTCGCGGCCGCTCACGTCGTAGATGCCGATCTCGCCGTTGCGGTTCATCGCCACGAGTCGACCTTCGCGATCCCGCACGGCGCGGATGTTCGAGAAGCGCACTTCGCCTTCGCTGGTCGCTTCGTGATGCGACTGCTCGGCGCGCCGGGTCGCCGTGCCGCCGATGTGGAAGGTCCGCATCGTGAGCTGGGTCCCCGGCTCGCCGATCGACTGGGCCGCGATCACGCCCACCGCCTCGCCGAGATTCACCATCTCGCCGCGGGCGAGATCCCGCCCGTAGCACAGCACGCACACGCCCCGCTGGGTCGCGCACGTCAGCACCGAGCGAATCATCACCTGCTCGATGCCCGCCTCCTCGACGATGCGCACCCGGTCTTCGTCGACCTCGATGCCCGCGGGCACCAGGACCTCGCCACTGATCGGATCGAGCACGTCCTCGAGCGCGACCCGGCCGAGGATTCGCTCACCGATCGACTCGATGATGTCCCCTCCCTCGACCAGCGGCCCCATCTCGATGCCCTCGCGGGTCCCACAATCCTCCTGGCGAACGATCACATCCTGCGCCACATCGACGAGGCGGCGGGTCAGGTAACCCGAGTTCGCCGTCTTGAGCGCGGTATCGGCGAGACCTTTCCGCGCGCCGTGCGTCGAGATGAAGTACTGAAGGACCGACAGTCCCTCGCGGAAGTTGGAAGTGATCGGAGTCTCGATGATCTCGCCCGAGGGCTTGGCCATCAGGCCGCGCATGCCCGCGAGCTGCCGAATCTGTTGCGCCGAACCCCGCGCACCCGAGTCCGCCATCATGTAGATCGAGTTGAAGCTCGGAACCCGAA
>JANQEL010000154.1 GCA_028278345.1 Myxococcota bacterium | reverse complement strand
CTGGGCGGAGCCGGTGCTTCGTCGGCCGGCGCATCCTCGCCCACGCGCAGGGGTACGAAGCCGGATCCGGTCTTCGCTTCCTGCCGAGCCTCGAACTCGGCGGGTTCGCTGGCCACGGGTCGCGGTTCAAACGAGGACATCGTCGCCTCCGCCACCCGCGTCGATCGTGAGTGCGCCCTCTTCTTCCAGTCGGCGCGCGATGTCGACGATGCCCTGCTGGATCTTCTCGATCTCCGACAGCTTCATCGGGGGCAGCAGCTCCGACTCTTCGCGGATCTGGTCGGCCGCGCGCGAGGACACGTTGCTGAAGACCTGCTCCTTCATTTCGTCGGAGGCGGTCTTGAGGGCGACCACCAGATCTTCGGTCGGGATCTCACGCAGCAGCGCCTGGAAGCCGCGCTTGTCGATGCTCGAGAGATCGTTGAAGGTGAGCATGCGCTTGCGGATCTCACCCGCGGTATCGGGATCCTTGGTGTCGACGCCTTCGAGGATCGTCTGGCCATCGCTCTTCGGAACCCCGTTCAGGATCTTCGCCGCGCTGTCGGTCCCGCCGAGCGGGGTCGGCGCGCCCAGGGTGCGGTGGAACATGTGCGAGACCTCTTCCTCGAGGTCGTAGATCACGTCGCTCGTCACGCTGTCGAGGCCGGCAATTCGCAGCAGCACGTCGCTCTGCACGTTGTCGGGCAACTCGCGAATGATCTGTGCGCCGCGATCGCTCGGAAGCTGGGCGAGGATCACCGCGATCGTCTGGGGATGTTCGTCCTGGAGGGCTTCGGCGATGAACTCCGAGGTATAGCCGCGCAGGGTCCAGTCGATGCGCTTCTCATCCCGGCCGAGCTTCTCCTTGAGCTTGGTCGCGCGATCACCTTCGAGGGTCTGGGAGATCATCGAGAGCGCGCGCTCGCGACCACCGTGGATGTTGAGTTCGTGGTGGCCGATCGCGTCGATGAACTCTTCGAGCACGCGATCGAGGATCGAGGCCGAGATCTCGTCGAAGCGCGAGACCGAAGCGAGGATGCGTTCGACCTCGTGGTCTTCCATCTTGGCGAGCAGCTCGCGCACCCGTTCGGACCCCATGGCGAGCATGAGGATCGCGGCCTTCTCGGCCCCGGTGAGCATTTCGAACTGCAGCGCCGGCATCGGCTACTCCGTCTACCCCGCCAACCAGCTGCGGATCGTCTTGACCGAATCCTCACCGCGCTTGGCTGCGAGCGAATCGACCCGCTCCTGCAGGGTGAGTTCGCGCTGCGGGAGTTCTTCTTCCTGCTCGAGTTCGCTGTCGAGTTCGAGCTGTGCAGCGAGGTCCCCCGCGGTTGCGACCCCCACCATCTGGGGCTGGGCTTCCCCTTCGAGGGCTTCTGCGATGGGGCGCACCATGAAGCGGCCGAACATCGCAAGCGCCAGCAACAGACCCACGATGTTGAGCACGGTCGTGATCAACACGGTGACCTGGGGATCGAACCAACCGGGCGTGGCTTCGACCTCGATCGTGCGGAAAGGCGCGTTGATCAGGCTGAACTCGTCACCGCGCTGCTCCGAGAACCCGACCGCCGCCTTGGCGAGGGACTCGAACTGCGCCATGGCGTTTTCGTCCCAGGGACGGAAGCCGCCCTCTCCTTCACCCGAGGCATCGCCCGTGGCTGCGGGCGGCATGCCGTCGATCAGGACCGCGACCGAAAGGCGCTTCACCGTGCCCATGGGAAGCTGGGTGTGGCTCACGACCTTGTTGATCTCGTAGTTGATCGTCGAGGTCGTTCGATTCGTCGCACTCTCGCGTCCACCCGCACCGCCACCCGCCGCACCGGCATCCGGTGCGTTGGCCACGACACCGGCGGGTCCTCCGGCGGCACCGGTCGTGGCGAGCTGATCGGTCGACGAGTCTTCGCTCAGACGTTCGCTGCGCACCACCTGGGAATCGGGATCGAAGCGCTCTTCGGTCTGCTCGACCTTGGTCCAGTCGAGTTCGGCGGTGACCTGCGCGGAGACGTTTCCGATGCCGATCGTGCGTTCGAGCAGCGAGACCACCTGCTGCTCGAGGCCGGCTTCGAGTCGCGCCTGCTGCGCCAGTGCACCGTCGGGGGCGTTCGGCCCGGGCGGCCCCGATCCGATCGGGGCCAGCAGGCGACCGTGGTTGTCGACGACCGTCACGTGTTCGGACTGCAGGCCTTCGACGCTCGACGCCACGAGATGGACGATGCCACGCACCTGGTTCTCGGTGAGATCGCGACCGGGGATCAGTCGCGTCACGACCGAAGCCGTCACCGACGCCTGGTTCTTGCGCAGGAAGACGGTCTTCTCCGGGAGCGCGATCTGCACGCGGGCCGCTTCGACGGCCTCGATCTGCTCGACGCTGCGCGCGAGCTCTCCCTGCATCGCCCGCTTGTAGTTCACCTTCTGCACGAAGTCGGTGACGCCGAAGTTGCCCTTGTCGAAGATCTCGAAACCGACGCCCTTGCCGGCGGGGAGCCCCTTGGCGGCCACGCGGATGCGCGCCTCGTGGACCATCGCGGCGGGCACGTGGATCGCGGTGCCCCCCTCCTCGAGACGGTGGGCGATGTTCTCCGCCGCCAGGGCGTCGACCACCCCCGCGACTTCCGCCTCGTCGAGCCCCCGGAAGAGCAGGCGATACTGCGAGCTCGCCGCGCCGCTGCTCATCCAGAAGAAGAAGGCGAGTGAACCCAGGGCGGTCACGACCAGTGCGGCCTGTCGTCCGGGCGAGAGCTGTCTGAACTGTTCGGTGATTCCGTTCAACCAATCGGGCACGGGCTCTTCCTCATGCTGCGACGAGCTTCAATCCAATTTCAACGTGAGCGCAGAAGTGTTCTGCTAGACGGCGCGGGTGAGTTCGCGATACGCCTCGAGGGCGCGGTTGCGGACCTCCATCAACATACGAAGAGAGAGGTCGGCCTTGTTCACCGCGAGCACGGTCTCGGTGAGGCCGACTTCGTTGCGCGCGAAGCCTTCGGCCTTCGCATTCGCGTCGAGTTGGGCTTCGTTGGTTTGATCGATCATGGCCTTCACCATCTGCGAGAAAGCCTCGCCCGAGGTGTTCGGCGTGCTGGTCGCGACCTTCTCATCCGGAAACTCGATGTTCGGAAGGAAAGAGGCGTTGATTCCCGAGCTCTCCAAGATCAGCCTCCGATCCGCAGCACGGCGTCACCCATCTTGCGCACCTTGCTCATGATCATGAGGTTGGCGTCGAAGGAGCGACTGGCACTCATCAGGTTGGTCATCTCTTCCACGGTATTGACGCGCGGGTAGCGAACGATGCCGTTCTCGTCCGCGTCGGGATGACCGGGCTCGATCCGCTCGATGAAGTCGCGCGAATCCTCGGCGATGCTCTCGACGCGCACGGCGCGCAGTTCGCGCGCGAGGTGTTCGGCGAAGGGGCCCTCGGGCGATTCGGCGACGAAGACCGGATCGCGGCGTCGATAGGGCCCGCCTTCCGCGGTGCGGGTAGTTTCCGCGTTCGCGATGTTCGAGGCCGTGACCGCGATGCGCGTGCGCTGGGCCATCATTCCCGAAACCGCGATGTCGGTGATGTTGCTGAGGGACATGGATCAGACTCCCGTTGGGGCTACGAAGCGGGCTCGGCGCTATTGACCGGTGATCGCCAACTTGGTGAGGGACTCGATGCGGGCGAGAATGCTCGCCTGCTTGGTGAAGGCCCCGGCGTTGCGGTGGAAGGCGATGGCCTCTTCGTCGAGGTCCACGCCGTTGCCGTCGACGCGGTTGCCGGGTGGACCGATCTCCAGGCGATGGCGCTCGGTCGGGTCGCTACCCGAGAGCTGGTTCGTCGCAGACTCGAGCGCCTCGACGAAAGTCAGATCGCGGCGGCGATAGCCGGGGGTGTCGACGTTGGCGAGGTTGCCTGCGAGAACCGCGGCGCGCGCTTCGCGAAAGCGCATCGCGTCCGCGAGGACCGCCGAACTCGACGGCGACAATGCGTCCATTTCTTCCGCCCTCCCTTTTCGATTCGAATGTCCCCTTGATCGCAGGACACTCGTTGGATCGGCAAAGCAAGGGGCGTGCCATCGAAACGGCTTCGCGAGCGGCGACCTCTCGACTCTCGCGGCGTGCTCGGGCTCGGGGCGTGCGATTCGAACGTTTCAGACATTGCAGCCCCTCTTCAGGCTGCAACCCGACCCGGAAGAAGATGCCGACCCGTTCTGATCAGCGCAGACCGTAGGCGCGGATCTTGTTGCGCAGGGTGCGCACGTTGATACCGAGAAGCTGCGAAGCGTGGGTGCGGTTGCCCTTGGCTTCGCGCAACGAGCGTTCGACGGCCTGGCGTTCGAGTTCGCGCAGGTTGAGGCACGAGGCCGTAGGCTCGCGAACCGGCGCCGAGGCACTCGGGCCCTGGAGCAGTCGGGCGAGATCGACCGCGCTCCCGGGGAAGAGCACCGCGGCGCGCTGCATCAGGTTGTCGAGTTCGCGCAGGTTCCCCGGGAAGGGATGGCGCGCGAGCTGATCGAAGTCTTCTTCGCTGAATTGCGGATCTTCACTTCCGATCGATCGCGCGTGCTTGCGCAACATCACCTCGGCCAGCGCGCGAACGTCGCGAGGTCGCTCGCGCAGGGCCGGAACACCGAACGAGACGACGTCGAGGCGGTAGAAGAGATCCTCGCGGAACTCCCCGGCTTCGACGCACTCGCGAAGCTCGCGGGCGGTGGTGGCGATGATGCGCAGGTCGACGGGCATCGCGACGCTCGCACCCACGGGTCGGGTCATTCGCTCTTCGAGCAACCGCATGAAGACGGCCTGGGCTGCGGGTGAAGCTTCCGAGACATCTTCGAGCAGCAGGGTGCCGCCGTTCGCCCTGGCGACCAGCCCGGTCGAGGCATCGGGCTGCTCGAGCCACGCGCCGGCCTCGCGTCCGAAGAGCCGCGCCTCGACCTCGCTATCTCGCAGGGAAGCGCAATCGAGGCGAACCAGGGGACCGTGACTGCGATGGCTCGCGTGATGGATCCACTCGGCGATCGTCTTGCGCCCGCTCCCCGCCTCGCCGCGAATCACCACCGTCATGTCGCCTGCGGCGGCGGCCCGCGCCTCGCGGAGCAGTGCGGCCATCTTCTCGTCCGCTCCGCGGAACACCGGATGATCCGCCAGGGGAAGAGCCTGCAGCTGCTGACTCAGACGCCGCTCGAGGTGATCGACGCGGAAGGGTTTTCGAACGTAGTCGCGCACGCCGAGCTTCATGCTCGACACGGCGAGTTCGACCGAGGCCGAAGCCCCCATCGCGAAGACGACGGGAGTGGGCGCACCGCGCATCAGGCGATCGAGCCATGCGAGATCGGCCTCGCCGCGCACGTCGACGAGTGCGGCCCGACAGCCGTGATCCTCGAGACAGCACTCGAGTTCTTCAGCCGAGGCCACCGGGAGCGTGGCGTAGCCGGCGCGCTCGAGCACCGTTACGAGATCGCGCAGCAGCGCCTCGGAACGTTCGAAGACCAGAATTCGGGACATGCTTGCTCCTCAGGCGTCCGCATCGCCATCGCGACGGTGGAGTTCGTCCGCCGCGGGTGCAGTAGAAGGAAGAACCAGTTCGACATGGGATGAGCGCGAGCCGAGCTGACCGTTGACGTGGGCCCCGGCCTCGAGCATGCGTGCGCGCACGCTCTCGAATTGCCCGCATACGCTCTCGAAGCGCGGCGACTCGAGGGCCTCGTTGCGCACGATCGAGAGTCGGAACGCCGCATCGCCCTTGAGCAGGGTGCGGAGTGCGGTTTCGATCCGCCCTCCTCCCTCGCAGATCAGCAACACGAAGCGGAGCAGCTCGCAGGTCTGCGCACGAAAGAGCTCGGCATCGCCGAAGACTTCCGCTTCGCCCCCCGCATCCGCGACCCAACGGACGTCGCAGGCCGAGAGCGCGGGCTCGAAGCGCGCCCGCAGGTCGCGCAACACGGGCACGAGGGATTTCGCCTCTTCGGCCCTGGGCACACGCGGGACGAGAACGCGAAGACTTCGCTCGACGAGTTCGTCGATCTGGACGACGGCGTCGAAGATCTGCTCGGCATGGGCGCGCCCCGTCGGCGTCAGCGCTTCGCGCGCGAGGAGGCTCGCCGCGAGTTCGATGCGCGCGAGGGGGCTGCGCATCTCGACCCCGAGCGCCGCGGCGTGGGTCCGTGCCCGGAGTTCGTCGTCGGCCGACCTCGTCGCGACGCCCGCGGTGGGCTGTGGGTTCGTGGGAACAGGTGAACTCGTGGGTGTTGCGGTCGACATGCCTAGCGACCTCCGGGCAGCGCGTGTTTGGCCGACATGTCGCGGGTGGTCTGGTCGTAGGTCGCGAGGCGCGTCCAGGCGCCGGTGCGCCCGCTGTCGGGTTCGTTCGAGTCCGGGGCCACTCCGCTCCAGTAGAGGGCCTCGCGCTTGCGCGAACCTTCGGGCAAGTGTGCAGCGGCGACTCGATAGAATTCGCGCGCGCTCTTCATGCGCCCTTGTCGGCGCAGGATCTGTGCCGTGCGCATGTTGGCTTCCGAGAAGGCCGACTCGAACTTCCCGCGCTGCGACTTCGGAACCGACTTCAGCTGCTCGGTGAGCAGACGCGTGTCGTCGTCGTAGGGTCGCCCGTCGAGCAATGACGCATAGAGGGCGAGCAGCTCCACCCGCTGATCTTCGGGCGCGCCTTCGCGCAGGATCTTGCGAAGCTGGGCGCGCGCCTTGTCGGCGTGCCCGAGGGCGGCTTCGGCCCTGGCCTGAAGCGCGCGCCAGGCCTTCGCGTCGACGTCTCCATGGCGCAGATTCACTTCGGCCGCCGCGCGTGCCATCGCGGGCTCCCCGGTACCGAGGGACGTGCGCGCCAGGGGCAGCGCGACCTTGCGCGCGACCGAAAGGCCGAATGTTCGCGGCAGCGAGCGGTAGAGGCCGACTGCGAGATCGTTGAAGCCGAGATCCTCGAAGCACCGCCCGAGGGTGAGGAAGGGTTCGACGTTCGAGCTGTGGTCGAGCAGGATGCCGTAGCGCCCGCCGAGCCTGCGGATCATGCGACGACAACCGGCGTCGCTGCTCGCATCGATGCGCACGCGTTCGAGCAGCGCATCGACGTCGTCGGGAAACCGGCGCGCCAGCACCGGATCGGCCCCTTCGTACGCGAGACGGGTCACCGCACCGATGCCTTCGTCGAGTCGACCCAGCAACAGGAGCTCGTGCACCAATACGGCGAGGGCGTAGACGCGCACCCGCCGGTTCGCAGTGGCGGTGGCGTCGTGTAGCTGGGTGATGCGTTCGTCGGGCGGGGCCGATGAGACTCCGAGGTCGATGCTGCGCACCCGGGCCAGCGCTTCGATGTCGGGTCGCCCCTTGCGACCGAAGAGCCCTCGCAGCCGTTTGAAGGCTTCGTCGGGGCGCCCTTGCAGGGCTTCGAGATCGGCGCGACGGATCTCGGCGACATCGCGCGCGTCGCGGTCTTCGATCTCTTCCGCGTGGCGCTCGAACCAGGCGCGGGCCGCGTTGTAGTCGCCGGCATCGATCGCCGCTTCCGAGGCGCGCAGCGCCCAATCCGCCATGCGAGCGCCGAAGGCCTGACCGTGGGGCAGCAGCGTCTCGTATTCGAGCTGCACCGGACGCGACTTGCCCGCGTCGAAGGAGAGATCGGTGAGTCGCAGGCGCGCCGCGGCGGCGATGCGCGGATGCTTCGAGCCCGCGATCTCGCGATAGGCGAGATGGGCGTCGAACTCTTCGCCGCGCTGGTAGAGGATTTCGGCGTCGTAGAAGCGCGCCGCCAACATCAGGGGATGATCGTCACCCTGCCAGGCGTACTGCTTCACGATCCGTCGCGTGGCCGCATAGGCTTCGGGCAGGCGCCCCATCGCAATCAGCAGACGCGCCGACTCGGCCAGCGCGCAGCCGAGTCGTTCGCTGTCCCGCTCGTGCTTCGTGATCTCTTCGACCAGAGCCAGGGCGGCAAAGCGCTGCTCTCGCGTAACGGCCTTTCTCGCCGCCAGCACGGCGCGAATGAGAGCGAGGTCGCTCTCGCGTTCGGCGGGCTCCTGGATCGCAATCGTTCCCTCGAACGTATCGAGGTGCTCTCCCGCGGCCTCGAAATCGCCCTCGCCGATCGCCTTCTCGAAATCGCCGAGGCCCATCGAGAGGCGCGTGGGAATACAGGCCGCGATCGCTTCGAGGCGCGGAGGATCGAGCAGGTCGGAACCGAGGATCGCGTAGGGGCTCGGCGGGAGTTCGGCGTCCGGCGTGCGCGCAGCACCCGCCGGAAGCACGCTGCACAGGAGTGCGAGCGCGACCCACGTCGCAGAGGCCGAGCCGAAGCGAATCACCGAAGCGACTCCCGCCCCGAGGCCTTGCCGAGATCGAGGCGCTGTACTTCGTAGGCGTGTCGCACGATCGCCTCGCGATCGCGATGACGAACCCGGGTGAAGCAGACGGCCACGCTCTTGCTACCCGTGGTCTCGCGCCCGTCGTTGCCCGAGACCACGTCGGCGAGGATCTGGATGCCGCGCCCGCGCTCTTCCGGCAATTCGAACTCCACGCGCACGACATCGCCCTTGCGCAGGAAGCCCGGCACTTCGGCGCGCAACCCGGAGCCCGAGAGTTCGACGGATCGCCTGGGCAGCTTCGCGATCGACGAGTCGACCTCGTGGCCGGCCGCCGCGAGGAGCAGGTCGATCTTTGCCTCGAGTGTGCAGAGACGGGCTTCGAGAACCGGATCGGAAACCGCGTTGCTCTCTTCGGCGGGGGCTTCGAGTTCGCGTTCGAGCTCGGCGGCCGCGTCGCGGGAGAGGCGTCGGATGCGAATGGGCAGCCAGGTCGATACGCGGAAGTAGTCGCGACGGCACGCGCCGCTATAGCCCGGCGTGTCGATCCGGGTTCGCGTCGCTTCCTGCATCACACCACCTCCAGATCGCCAAGCACCTGTTTCATCGCGCGGCCCCAATCTTCGACGCGCGGGTCCACCTCGTACTCGAGGAGGTCGGCGACATAGATCCAATCGCCATTGCCCTGCCCTTCGATCACCTGGTCGAGCCACTCCACCAGCTCCTGGATCGGGGAGAGCAGGCGTTCGGCGGTTTCGGGCATGACGTTCGCAGTGCCCGTCACAGCGGCCACGAGAATGCCGAGGGAATCCGAGAGATCGGCGAGCAGGTCGTTCGCCTCGTCGTTGCGACCGCGTCGAAACAGGTCGACCACCCGATCGAGGGCCTTGCGAACGGGGGTCACGTACTCGGCGCTATGGCGCAGACTCGAGATCGCGATCTCGATGCTCGGCCGCGACTCGACCTCGATGCGCTCGACACCATCGATCGAGATCTGCTCGAGTCGACCGAAGGAGTCCTCGGGAAGATCCAGGCCGTCGATCCGGATGTGGGTATACAGATGTGCTTCCTCGTCACGACCACGTCCACTGCGCTCGAGCACTTCAGCCAGATTCTCACAATCCGCACAGTCGAGTACTTCGTCCACCGCGTTGTGCACCACTCGAATCATCTCACCCCTCCAGACGGGCTGCGATCCACTCCACAGCCGGGCCCCCTTCCCGAGGACTCGCGCGCGATTGAGCAAGGGACGTGCCAAGAACCGAAGCACTATGGGAAGTGCGCGGTCGTGCGCTGAACACGCGATGAGGCGAACATCATGGGGAACGTTCTTCCGGGCGGCTTTCAGCGTGAAGACTTCGTTTTGCAGTGGGAAATCGCGCGCGGAACGAAAAGCCCGCGCGATCCATCGCTTCGGGCTCCTGACCGCGCGTCGGGTGCCGATGCAGGAAACGCTCACCCTCCCCGAAGAAACGCCCGCGCACCGCCCCGACCGAGGCGCCAACCATGAGTCAACGTCCGATCGCGCACGAGAACGCGGATCGCAATGCGAATCCAGCGCGCTCGCGACGCAGCGTCGTCCATCACTACGTCTGCCTGCCCGGGCCCGGCCCGAAACAGGGTCCGCACGCGCTCTGTCCCCTGCGAGAGCAGGACATCGAGCCGATTCGCATCTGGCGCAACGCCCAGATCGACGTGCTGCGACAGTCGGCGCCGATCTCGCCATCGGAACAACGGCAGTACTTCGACGACGTCGTACGCCCCACGTTTCGAGAACGCCGCCCGGATCTGATCCTGCTCAGTCTGCTGCGCGACGAGGTCTGCGTCGGCTACTGCGGCCTCACCAACATCGATTGGCTGGCGGGGCGCGCCGAGATCTCCTTCCTGCTCGATCCGATGCGGGCGCGCGAACCGCGCATCTACGAAGAGGACATGAAGGCCTGTCTCGAATTGCTCTCGCGCACCGCGTTCGAGCGCCTCGGCTTGAACCGGCTCTTCGCCGAGACCTTCGACATCCGCCCCCACCACGTCGCGATTCTCGAAGCCCACGGCTTCCAGCGAGAAGGCTGCATGCGTGAACACACGAGCGTGCACGGAGTGCGGGTCGACGCCCTGCTCCACGGCCTGCTCGCACGCGACTGGCGCGGCGAGAGCGAAGACCCCGCGGCCGTCTAGGAGCTCGCCTGTTGGCGAACGGCCAGGAGGGGATCGAGGCGCTCGCTGAGCTCCTCCACCTCGAAGGGCTTGGCGATGAAGCTATCCGCCCCGCTTCGCAGCGCGGTGCGCACCTTCGATTCCGTGGGTTTGCTCGCCATCATGACGATTGCAGCTCCCCGGGTGATCGCGTCACCGCGCAGGCACTCGAGGAAGTCGAGGCCGGTGCGCGTGTCGAGATCCCACTCGATGAAGAAGGCTCCCACCTCGGCGAATTCGTTGAGTTCGTCGGGATCGAACTCGTCGGGGTCGATCGTCCAGATCGAGTGAAGGAAGTCGTCCTCGAGATCTTCGATGTCGTTGCGTGTCTCTTCGTCGGGCTCGATGAAGACGACCTGGGTCGGCTCGATCTCCCCCGTGGCGACGGGTGCGGACTTGGCGGTCCTCCCGTACTCACCGATCGCGTAGCCGAACCAATGATGCGCCGCGTTCGGCGGGAACATCATCGAGAGCGTGCAGTCTTCGAAGCCCTCGAGGCCGAACTCGAAGCGCACGACCGCAAAGCAGTCTCCCTCGAGCCACACGGTATCGGCCTTGGGCTTCTCGATCTGCTCGGTTCCGACCACGCCCACGGGCGGCAGGTTGTAGTCGTCGGTGAAAAGGCGACTCAACACCGCGGTGCCGAGGTTCATCACCTCGCCGAAGGCATCGAGGAGCTCCTCGTCCATCGGCTGCGCGCGCGATTCCTTCATTCGCTCTTCGGGATAGCCCATGAGCATCCCGCCGAGGGTGGACGCGAGCGCGCGCGACACCATGCAGAAGTAGATTTGCCCGTCGTCGTTCTTGTTGTGGCAACGGGTCAGCGCGATGGGATCGCCATCGAGAGCGATCCCATCGGGGTCGGCCGTCGAAACCTCGGGACGGCCGAGCTTGACGTTCACGCCGACGAGGGCTTCGAGGTCGCCCGCAAACGCCTTGGCGTACGCGGTGCATACCTCTTCGAGGTTCTGGGGTTTGAGGTCAGACATGCCGTGTCCGCCGGGGTCGCGGCACGCTCGGGCGCCGCGGTCGGATCACGGACTAGGAGAGCACGCCTTCGAGCACGTCTCGCAGCTTGTCCGCCGTGAAGGGCTTCACCACGTAGCCACTGGCGCCGAGGCTCCTGGCTTCGTCCATGGCGTCGGTGCCACTCTCGGTCGTCACCATCACGACCGGGGTGCTCGCACTACCATCGCGTCCGCGCAGTTCCTTCACGAACTCGAGGCCATTCATGTTCGGCATGTTCACATCACTGAAAATGAGGTCGACCTCACTCTCGTCGAGCGCCGCAAGTCCTTCGACGCCATCCCCCGCTTCACGAATGTCTGCGCCGTCGTAGCCAGCCTGCCGCAGCGTTCGCATCACGATCTTCCGCATGGTCGAAGAATCATCGACGATCAGGATCTTCATTACTTCTCCTCCGGGTCACTCCGCGTGTCCGCTGTCGACCCTGTCGGATAAGCAAACCAAGCGCTTTAGCGTCGATCTCACTCCCTTTCGGAGCAAATCTCGCTCTCGGGAAAACCCATGAGAAGCAAATCGGGTATCCGGCGCATGCGCTATGGGCTCTGCACAAGATCCCTCGTGACACGGCGCCACTGTGTGGCGCCCGGTCGCGTCGTCGTACCCGGTGTTTCGACCGCGTTCACCGCCGGCGAGCCATCGGGCGCGAGCTCTTCGACGCGCGCCCGAAGCTCTTCGACGTCGAGCCACTGGTGGTTCGTATTCGAGGCGTACACGAAGCGATCCGCCAGGGCCTTTCCACCGGTACCACGCCATTTCCGCTTGATGACGTAGTGGTCCTCGAACTCCCGCGCATCCGCTGCCTCTTCGCTGGTGAGAAGCAGCTCGTGGAGCTTCTCGCCGGGGCGGATCCCCATCTCGCGGGTCTCGGCGTTCGGCGCGATCGCGCGAGCCAGGTCGACCACGCGCATGCTCGGGATCTTCGGCACGAAGATCTCGCCGCCGCGCATTTCCCGCACGGCGAGCTCGACGAAATCGACGGCCTGCTCGAGGGAGAGCCAGAAGCGCGTCATGCGCCGATCGGTCAGGGTCACGACGCCGCTCTCCGCCTGCTTGCGGAAGAGCGGAATCACGCTTCCGCGGCTGCCCATCACATTCCCATAGCGAACGCAGGCGAAGCGCGAGCGTCGGGGCCCCGCGTAGACGTTGCCGTGCACGAAGAGCTTCTCTGCGCAGAGCTTGGTCGCACCGTAGAGATTGACCGGATTCGCCGCTTTGTCGGTGGAGAGGGCCACGCAGCGCGCCACACCGGCGTCGATCGCGCAGTCGACGACGTTCTGCGCCCCTTCGATATTCGTCTTCACTGCCTCGGCGGGATTGAATTCGCAGATGGGCACGTGCTTCAGGGCCGCGGCATGGATGACGAGATCGACGCCGTACATCGCACGTTGCAATCTCTGCGCGTCGCGAACGTCACCGATGAAGAAGCGCAGGCGCGGATCGTTGTCGAAGGTGCGCGCCATTTCGTACTGCTTGAGTTCGTCGCGGCTGAAAACACGGATGGTACAACGGGAATCTTCCGCCAGGCGCTTCGCCACGAAGGCCTGTCCGAAGGATCCGGTGCCCCCGGTCAAGAGGATCTGGGTCGGCTTCTCGCTCACGATGCTCCTTCCTGCACGACTATCGGTCGGAACGAATTTCCGACCCGCACTTCAATCCGAAACGTCGAAGTGTTGTTGCAGGGGAGTTACGCAAGAACGATGCCACCCTCGATCTCAGCGAGCGGTAGCATCCCGTCGTCTCACTGCAGCGAGGGGAATGGCATGACCTTTCAGGAACTGGGCGCAATCGGTGAATTCGTCGGCGGCATCGGCGTCATCGTCTCTTTGATCTATCTCGCACTCCAGATTCGTCAGACGAGTCGCATCGAACGCCTCAACGCGCGGCAGGCCGTCAGCCAGTCCATGTCGCGCGTTCTCGACATGATCGACAACGACGCCGACCTGCAGCGCATCTGGTCGACGGCGATCGAAACGGGGGACGAGCCCACCGGCGAGGATCGGGAACGGCTCGGGCGATTTCTCTTCCGCTTCTTCGGTGAGATGAACAACGCCGACAGCTTCTCGGAGCTCGACCCCAAGATCACCGACCGCTTCGAGCCCCTGCTGATGCGCTTTCTTCGGGTTCCCGCGGTAAAGGGCTGGTGGGGGCGTCAGCACCGCAACATCTCGGAACCCTTCCGTTCGAAGGTCGATGCCCGGCTGCGAGAAATCGGCGCGGTCGCCGACTGACCGCTCTCGCTAGATCCGTTGATTGAAGAAGCGGGGCGGCGCCTCTTCCTGCGAGCGAAACGCCCGTGCCGCGTTCTGGCGCGTCGAAACGCTGCGGCGTTGCGCGAGCAGTCGTACCGACCTTTCCCTGGCGACTTCGACGATGCGGCGGTCGAGTTCGAGAAGCTCGTCGATGTCGCGCTCGACGCAGGCCGGCCGCTCGGCATCGGGATCACACTGCAGTGCGAAGGCGTTGAAGGCCTCTCGCTGGGCCAACTCGAGGTCGCCGATCTCATCCTCGTCCTGCCACGCCTCGAGTGCGGACAACAGGGCGCGGGTCGCCTCGACGAGTTCACACGAACGCTGGGAGAGGTCGTCGTTCATTGCCCGATGCCCGCCAACGCCTGCTCGAGGGCCTCGGGTTCCGGTGGATTCCGGGCGATCTCGACCCAGGCCCTGTGGAGTTCCTCGATCACCCCGTGCGCTTCGTCCAGGGCTTCCGAGCGCCCGCGAAGGTTCGCCTCCAGCAGGCGATCGCTGATGAAGAGATAGAGGGAGTCGAGGTTGCGAGAGATCTCGCCGCCGGCCTCCATGTTGAGGCTCTGCTGCAGCTCGGCAACGATCGCCAGGGCACGAGAGATCGCGTTGCCCTTCTCTTCGAGTCGGCCACCCGTGTGGGCGTCCTTCGCCACCCGGATGAATCTCATCGCACCCTCGTAGAGCTTCACGATGATCATCTCGGGCGAGGCGGTTCGGATTTCCATTTCTCGGTAACGAGCACCCACTACTTGGTTATCCCCTCAGGCCAGTCAGGAAGGTCGACTGTGAATTGAAACTCGCAACGATCTGTTCGAGTCGTGTGAACTGTGCAACCAGCGTCTCCTGGCGCTTGGCCAGACGACGGTTGAAGCGGTCGATCGAATCGTCGAAGCCGCTGAGTCGGAGATCGAAACCCTGGTCGCGGGTCGCCAGCAGGCCATCACCCACTCGCACGATCGGACCGAGCAATTCGGTGATCCCCGTCGCAATGCCATTCTCGAGGGAATCGACCAGCGTGCCCTCGATCTCGTTTCCGTCGTCGTCGAGCCGGGGCACTTGCACGGGCTCACCGTTGGCGTCGACCTCGACCGCGCCGGCAAATAGACGCCGCACCGCCAGGGTATTGCGATCGAGGGCCTCCGAGAGCCTCTCCTTGTCGAGCTTCAGCTTGCCATCGCCCTGAAGTTCGATGCCGATCGAGCCGGGGCTGGTGAAGGGATTGTTGGGCGCAGAGGTGAAGTTGAAGGCCCGACTCACCTGATCGAGCAGACGCGCCTTGATGGTCCGCACCGTCGAGTCGTTCCCCAGCGGCCCGCTGCGGCGCGTGGCTTCGTTCACTTCCTGCTGCTTGTTGATGAAGCTCATCACGTCGTTGAACTTGCTGAGGAAGCTCTCGATCGTCGTAGCGATCTCGTCGTCGTCGACGTCGACCTCGATCGCAGTGTTTCGGTAGACGGGGGTCGCGCCACCTTCGTTCTCGTCTACGCTGACGGCCCTGAGTTCGAGGGTGATGCCCTCGAGCACGTCGGTCACCTTGTTGCTCGAGCGGTTGAGGGGGAGACCGTTGACCTCGAACACGGCGTTCTGCGCGAGTACCTCGTAATCCGAGTCGAAAGTCAGCGCGTTTCCGGTGACGGAGAAATCACCGTCCTCGCCTTCCTCCTTCGCGGTGATCCCCAGGCGAAACTCGTTGTCCGATACCTGGATGATCTCGGCAACGACGCGATCGTCGTTGTCGGTGCTGGTATTGATCAGCGACTTCAGGTTCGCGAGGGTGATCCCATCCGCCCCCACCGTGTAGTCGAAGACGGAGGTGTTGTCGTCGTCGTTCAGATTGATCTGGATCGTCGTGCCGGCCGCGATCTCCGCCGTGTCGGTGGAGCTGAAGGTGTCGCTGAACTTGCGCCCGGCCGTCGCGAGCTGCTCGACGACGACGTCGATGGTTCCCGGGGTCGCCCCGTTCGACGCCGTGGCGGTGACGACATCGTCGTCTTCGCTCTCCGCGGTGTAGGAAAGGAACTCTTCCGTGCTCGAAGGCGTACTACCGAGCAGGCTGCGGTTGTCGATGTCGCGCGCCGCATCGCGCAGAGCGAGGAGCTTCGTATTCAGCTCCCGCATCAGGTCCTGCTGATCGGCGACGTCGTTGCGCCGCTCTTCGAGGCGGTTCAGCGGCTCTCGTTCGAGCGCGAGCAGGTTCTCGACCAACGCGGTCGTGTCGAGTCCTGTTGCCAGCCCCGAGAACGTGGGACGCGTGCTGGGTGCGGTCCCATCGATCGAGCTTGCCATGTCGGCCCTCCCCTTCGCACAGGGCGATGCCCTCGGCGACACCGAGATGTCGCCGAGGGCCCTGATTCACGAACGAGTGCCGCGTATGGCTTCTCTCTGTTCTTGCAGCTCTTACTGCAGGAGCGAAAGAGCACTCTGAGTCGAGACGTTCGCCTGACTCAGGACGGAGACACCCGCCTGCTGTAGTACCTGGTTCCTCGTCAGTTCGGCCGTTTCACTTGCGAAATCGACGTCGCGAATTCGCGATTCGGCAGCGGCCGTATTCTCGATGGCAATCGCCAGGGATCGAATCGTGGATTCGAGACGATTCTGCACCGTACCGAACGTGGCTCGCAGGCTTGCGACCTGCGAGATGGCGCTGTCCAGCGCAGCGAGCGCAGTCTGGGCCCCGGAAGCGGAGGTCACGACGATGCTGGTCGACACGCCGATGGCCGAAGCCGTTGCGTTGACGCCGCTGACCGAGATGCGGTCACTGCTCGTGTTCTCCGTTCCAACCTGAAACGTGATCGACGAGTTGCCGTTGAGAACGTTGCGGCCGTTGAACTGAGTGACGTTCGCGATGCGGTCGATCTCGGCCGCCAGGTCGCGGAACTCGGTGTTGATCGTGGCTCGCTCGCTACTGCCGAGCGTTCCGTTCGCGGCCTGGATGGCCAGCTCGCGCATACGAACGAGGATGCCACTCGTTTCGTTGAGCGCGCCTTCCGCGATCTGCAGGAGCGAGATCGCGTCGTTCGAGTTTCGCTGTGCTTGCGCGAGACTGCGAACTTCGGCGCGGAAGTTCTCTGAAATCGCCAACCCCGCGGCATCATCTGCTGCGCGGGTGATTCTCAAACCCGAGGACAATCGCTGAAGCGACTTCTCGAGGCGCAGCGTCGTGTTGACGAGATTGCGCTGCGCGTTTACCGAAGAAATATTGTTGTTGACTCGCAGGCCCATGGTTCGTGAATCCTCCTTGATGCGTGGTTCCCACCTTCCGTGGTGGGATTTCAGCAACCTTCTGGGGCGTGGATGCAGCGAGATCGCTCGATCGCGGCGCACCACGCCCGTCGCGGTCGGCCTGAGTGCAACCGACGTGCCAGCTCGTTGCCGACGGCAGCTTCGCATCAGTGACCGGCAGCCGGGTTTCGGCAACCGGAAACTCCTCCATCACCCATGCGCAACTCCTTGTAGCGGCCCTGCAGTGTCGATGCAGAGGCAGTGCAGAATGCGTTGTCGCTCCGCACTGCGATTTCAATCTGTCGTGCACTTCGGCCCCACAGCCATGAGAAGCGGTCGACAGCGGTATCGGAGCGGGGCATCGAACTTGCACATGTACGTCTGCGATGGATGCCGGAACTTCTCAGCCCTCTTCGGACGCGCCAGATCGCAAAACGGCCGCGAGCCCACGCCCGGACCTCGCGGCTCGAGCTTCTTCTTTCCATGTCGCGGACGTACGCGAAGGCGATCGTCCGGGATTGCTGCACTGGCTGAACGCGGGGCTGCGCGATGGACGGGCGCGGCGCCTGGAGAGCGAGTTTCCGTCGGCCCTGTTCGGCGGGGATGTCTCCGCGGCGTGCGAGCGTCACGTTCTCGTACGTGAAGGTGAAAGCGCCGCGAGCCACTGCCTCGTACGCTCGATCGAGGTCGAGGCCCTCGAGCGCCAGATCGATCTCGGCATGATCGGCATGGTGTACACCGACCCCGCGTTTCGCGGGCGCGGCGCAGCCCGCATCGCGATCGAGGCCGGGGTCGAGCGGCTGCGCAAACTCGGCGCGAGTGTCGCAGTGCTGTGGAGCGATCTCGACTCCTTCTACAATCGCCTGGGCTTCCACCGCGCCGGCATCGAGAACTTCTACGTCGTCGACCGCGAGCTGTGCCGCAGGGCGGGCTTCGGCGAGGACGATCGCATCGAGGTGCGGAGCGCCGAGGCCCAGGATTGGTTCGAGCTCGAGGTCCTGTACGCCTCGAAGCCGGCGCGACACATCCGCGCCCCGGGAGAGTTGCGACGACTCGCCGCCGCTCCCGCGTGCGAAACCCGGGTGGCCACGCGCGACGAACGCGTGACCGCCTACGCGAGCATGGGTCGCGGTGACGATCTCTCGGGAGTGATTCACGAGTGGGCGGGTGACGCCGCCGGTGTCGGAAGCTGCATCGACTCCTTTGCTCGCGAACGAGACGAAGTGATCGTTCTCGAAGGTCCGGTCCACGAACGCGCGACCGTCGGTCTGCGGCGAGCGGGCGCGCGACCGAATCCCGGCAGCTTCGGCTTGATGAAGATTCTCGACGTCGATCGTCTGTGGGAGCAGCTGACCGAGAGCGCGGACGCGCTGCGCGACATGCGCCTCACGCGATCGCCCTACTCCGATGCCGAGTTCGTCTTCGAGACCCCCGGACGCCGCTATCCCCTTTCTCCCGCGAGTGCGCTTTCGCTGCTCTTCGGCCCCGCTCTTCCGCGCACCCTCGCCCTGCGCCTCGACCCGACGACGCGCAACGCGATCGGACGTCATCTGCCCTGGCCGCTGTTCATCTGGGGGTTCGATTCGATCTGATGATCTGGCTCACCAAGGCAGACGGCGATCAGATCATGTTGAACGATGATCAGATCCAATGGGTCGAAGTACTGCACGACACCATCGTCGTCCTGCAGTCGGGCGAACGTCTGCGCGTTCTCGAAACCGGTGACGAGATCAAGGAGCGCATCCTGCATTGGCGGCGAAAACTGCTCGGCCTCTCCTTCTTTTCCGCCGAAGAGATCGACACCGGAGAGTGATCGCGATGGATCGAGCGAGCTTTGCGGGCCTGGTGATCGGGCTCGCCGCCCTGTTGCTCGGGCAGTACATGGAAGGGGGACACATCGGTTCCCTGTTTCGCGGAACCGCGGGCGTGATCGTGTTGGGGGGAACCCTCGGCGCCACGCTCCTCTCCGTTCCGACCGGCGACATCCGTCGGGCGATCCAGATCGTGGGTTCGGTGTTCGCGCGCCGTGACGTTTCGATCGAGAAGTCGATCGAGCAGTTCTCCCAACTCGCAACGATCGCCCGCAAGGATGGGATCGTCGCCCTCGAAGAAGTCGCCGACAACGTCGACGACCACTTCATGCGTCGCGCGCTCGGCCACGTGGTCGACGGCGCCAGTGAAGCCACCCTGCGCGAGGTGCTCTTCACCGACATCGACGTGCGCATGGAGCGCGACACCGCGGCCGCGCGGGTATTCGACATCGCGGGCGGCTATGCACCGACGATCGGCATCCTGGGTGCCGTCCTCGGCCTGATCCATGCGATGGAATCCCTCTCGGATCCCGCGCAGCTCGGCCAGGGCATCGCGGTCGCCTTCGTCGCGACGGTCTATGGCGTGGGTCTCGCGAACCTGGTGTTGCTTCCCCTGGCCGCGAAGCTCCAACGCATCATCGCAAGACGACGCGTGGCCGAAGAGATGGTGGTCGAGGGGGCCATCGCGCTGCAGGGCGGGCTTCCCCCGAGCGCGGTGCGCACGCGCCTCCACAGCTACCTGCGAGCAAACTTCTCGCCCGAAGAAGCGGGCTCGTGAGACGGCGGCGGCGCCCCTACTACAACGCCAATCACGACCGCTGGCTGATCTCCTACGCGGACTACGTGACGCTACTGCTCGCGCTCTTCGTCGTGCTCTACGCGATGTCGAGCGTCGATGTCGAACGACTCCAGACGATGGTCTCGGGCATGCGCACGGCCTTCGTCGAAACGGGGACCGAAGCCGGCGGGATCGATCGCGCGCTCCCCGAACCCGGTGGCAGCGAGAGTGAAAGCGACGCCGGGACAGACCCGGACGCCGACGACGTCCCCTACGTCGTGCTGCGCGACCGCATCGAAACCACCCTCGAGCGAGCCGGAGGCAGCGACGAGGGAAACGCGCGCATGCAGACCCACCGCAGCGATCGCGGCCTCGTGATCTCGCTGGCCGCCGAGGACTTCTTCGAGAGCGGCGAGACGCGCATCCTCGGCGACGCCCTCGGTCCCCTCAACGCAATCGGTTCGGTGCTCGCCCTCTCGGCGCTACCGATTCGGGTCGAGGGGCATACGGACGACCGCCCGATCGAAAGCGAGCGCTTCCCCTCGAACTGGGAACTCTCGACGGCGCGAGCCTCGGCGGTCGCGCGTCATCTGATCGAGCATCTCGAGATCGCTCCCACCCGGATCGGGGCTTCGGGCTACGCCGAGTACCGCCCGATCGCACCCAATGACAGCGAAAAGAACCGCGCCCTCAACCGGCGCATCGACATCGTCGTGCTGAAATCGGATCGCGCTGCGATCGAAGAACCCGCAGCACCGGAGGGCCAGGATCGCAGCGAGCTCGAGAGCCTGCTCGAGCGGCTCCCGCCGGTGGAAGAGCCTGCGGCCCGGGACAATGTGGGCAGCACCCTCAGCCCAGCGCCGAATCGACCGGAAGCGTGAGGATCACCCGCGCGCGCTCGGGGTCGCGGTCGAAGCACAGATCGCCGCCCTGATCCTGGGCGAGATCGATCGCAGCATCGCGGGCGTCCTCATCCTCGAACCAACCGCGATGGCTCTCCTTCGAGGCCGAGGCAAACCCGCCTTCGACTCCGATTTCGCATTCGACGCCACCGGGGCGCGTGCGCAATTCGATCCATCCCCTCGCGTCGCTCTCGGCCGCTTCGAGGGCGCGGGCGATCAGCGCGCCGATCAACCCTTCGACCCGCAGCCGTTGACAGCGAACCGGCGGTGGGGCCACGCTTCGAAGAGCGAAGAACTCCCCCTCCCCTTCGAACTGTTGCGCGGAGCCGAGTGAGCGCACCACGAGGTCGCGCAGGTCGACCCAGGTCTCGGGGGCCGAGTCACCGCATTGGAGTTCGCGCAGGTCGGCGGCCAGGGCCTCCATCGCGGGATCGGTCGACAAGCGACGCTCGGCGCGACGCAGCGCGGTCTGCAACAGGAAATCGCGCGCCCGGCTGTCGCGTCGCTCTCGCCGGAGGTGTCGACACTCCCGCTTCAGTGCCGCGAGTTCGTTTGTCCGCTGATTCGACTCACCCTGCAACTGCTGGTGCTCACGCACTCGCGTCAGCACGGCACCGAGATCGTCGGCGAGCACACCGAGTTCTCGAGGGAGCGTGCCCGCCAGCGCATGGGCGTGATCGTCGCCGAGTTGCAGCACACCCATGCGGCGTCCGCGGTGCAGGATCGGAACCCAGAGGAAGGAAGCCAGCGCACTCGCCCGCGATTCGCGCCCGAGCACCTGACAGTGAGTGAGGGCCTCCCGTGCGACGCCCTCGATCCAGATCGCCTCTTCTTCGTCGAAGGCCGGCCCGCGCACTGCCGCCACGTCGAGTGGCTGCGCGGCGTCCCATTCACTCCCTTCATCCATCGAGGCCGACACCACGAACAGTGCGCTCTGCCGGGACGGGAAGACGGCGTGGACCCGCTCGAGCAGATGGCTGCCCACCCCCTCGACTGCGATCGGCGCGGCGAGGAGCACGTCGAGTGCACGCAGATCCTCTCGTAGGGCTTCCCTCGCTCGCGCGTGGGAAGCCAGCCGACGATCGATCCGCGCGCGATCCTCGACCTTCGCCTTGCCCCGCAAGGCAGTCGCGCGACCGCGATTCGGCTGGGAGGCCGATTCCAACGCTCCCCCCTTTCCCGCTCTCGTCGAGGGCGGCGGCTACTCGACCGTCGGCTGTGCGCTCGTGGCCTGGGTCGCCGCGGCGGCGCGCGCCGGATCTGCCAGCTGGATCTCTTCGCGAGTCGTGTAACGCGGATCGTCCAGAATCACCTGGGCGCCCTGCATCGATTCGCGATTGATCAGCACGGGTGCAGCGAGATTCAACGTCACCTTGCGACCGTTGAAGGTCGCGAACACCACGGTCTCGAGCTGCTCGGCGTCCTTGATCTCGAGGGACGTCAGGTGGCGCGTACTCACCGCCGGGTCGTAGCCCGGGAAGAAGTGCCACGGATTCGCGATCACGAAGGCGAGATCGGGATCGTCGAGAGAAACGAGCCACGAAAAGCTCGTCGTCTCGGCGTGGTCGATCACGACGAAGCGTCGCGCTTCCGGAAAGCCCGGAAGACCGTTGAAGTGAAGCACGGTTCGAGGATCGACTTCGATCCGCCCGAAACGGCTGGTTTCGATCGTGAGGGTCTCACCCATGTTGTTCACCTTTCCTGTTGCTTGCACTGTTTCGATTGCCCGCACGGTCGCGCAATCGGGTAACGGCACGGCGAACGGCGCCATCGTTGGCACCAGCCGCCGCCTGGTTCGCAGATGCGATCCGGTCGTAGACTTCTTCGCGCAGGATCTCGACGTGATCGGGGGCGTCGATCGCCAGGCGCACCTGGCCCGCCGAACAGGCGACCAGGGTGATGCGGATGTTCTCGTCGATTCGCAGGCTCTCGCCCTGTCTTCGTGTGAGTACGAGCACGATGTCGGCTCCGTTGGTTGTCGTGGTGCTAGAGGAAGCTCAAGAGGTTGGTCTGCAGAATGCGGGAGGTGACCTCCATGGCGCCCTGGAGCGCCGCTTCCTGCTGCACGAGTTCCGAGAAGACCTCGATGCTGTCGGCGTCTTCGAACTCCGAAAGCTGTTCCTGCAACATCGCGTCGTTGTCGCGATGGCGCTGTTCCCAGAGTTCGGCCTGGGCGTCGGACGCTCCGATGATCGTGCGCTCGGCACTGACCTGATCCTGCGCCGCCTGCGCCCGGGTCGTGATGGCTGCGATCGCGTCGCGGTCGTTCGTATCGAGGGCCGTCCAGAGATCCTGCACGATCGAGAACAGATCCTCGCCGCCCCCCGACCCCGTGAACACCCGATCTCCAGCCAGGGTGACCTGCATGTCGATCCCTTCGTCGATGTCGACGAAGATCTCGTTCGAGTCGCCCACGAAGGTCACGGTGGGTGCGGGGCTCCCGGAGGTGAACGCGCCACTCGCCTGAAACGGGTCGGCATCGGTGGCATAGCCGGCGAAGACACGCCCCCCACCGGCATCGCGCGAGTTCGCCTCGCGCAGGAGTTGGCTGTGAAGCTGCTCCACCTGTTCGGCGAGCAGGAGACGCGAGTTTGCGTCGTGGGTGTCGCTTGCACCCGCAGTTGCCAGTACGCCGATCTCGACGAGAATGTCGAAGGTCCCGCCCAGGGCGGCCTCGGTGGTGGAAAGACGCAGTCGACTCGAGGTGATGTTCCGTTCGTATTGGCCGATCTGCGCGAGCCCGTCCCGCAGCAGGGTCGTTGCACGCACGCGCACCGGATCATCGCTCGGTCGGTTGATGTCCTTGCCCGTCGACGAACGCTGCTGGATTTCCGCCAGGGCGGCACGCTGCTCCTGTGCCCCGCGGACACCGAAGCGGTAGATCATGGAGTTCGTGATTCTCATCGCCTTGATTCCCGATGCGATGAAGGCGCTAGATCAGCGCCGTCAATTGTTGGAGCATGTCGTTTACCGTCGAGATCACCCGCGCGTTCGCCTGATAGCTCGACTGCAGGCGGATCAGGTCGGTCACTTCTTCGTCGAGGGAGACACCCGAAACCTCGTCGCGCCGGTCCTGGATCTCGGCCAGGATCTGTCCCTGCTGATTGAGTGAGAAGTTCACGAGCTCGGCCGCTCGGCCGCGGGAGGAGATCAGATTCGCCGACTGCTGGATGACGCTCTGGCTGACACCGGTGGGAGGAGCGGCCAGGACATCGCCGGGCGCGTAGCTCGGCTGCAACGCGTCGCGCAGTCGCGCCATCGCCTGCGCATTGCGTGTATCACCGCTCAATGCCGGCGGCGTGCCGTCAGCGACAGCGATGTTGTCGTGGTCACTCGTGATCTCCGTGTTCACGCTGATGCCCGCCGCCGCACCGGCGACCTGGGTGGGATCGACCAGGGAAAAGAAATCCCTCGCCGTCGTATCCACGAGCCCGAGCCCCGCGTTGTGCTGGGTGTTGACCGTCTGCACGAGGCTGAAGGCCAGGGCATCGAGATCGTTGCGCGCGTCCGCGATGTGCACGTCGCGCGAAAGGAGCAGGCCGCCGAGTTCTCCCCCCGCGATCCGCGAGGTCACGTCGAAGCTCTGGTTGCCCGTCTGCACGTGAATCGCAGAGAAGGTCGGGTCGAAGGGATGGCTCGGGTCGGCGACGGCCTGGAGGCTCGAGGTGACGATTCCGTCGACCAGCGGAATGCCGCCACCGAACATCACCGTGGTCATCCCGCGACTGTCTTCGATCGTCGTGATCTCCATCTTCGAGGCGAGATCGCGAATCAAGCGTTCCTGCTCGTCGCGCAGATCGTTGGCCGGCGCGAGGCTCTCGGCTTTGGCGATCTCCTGGTTGAGCTCCGCGATCTGCTCGATCAGTTTGTTGACCTCGGGTAGCAGCCCGACGATCGCGCGATCGGTCGAGCGCTGGAGTTCGGCCATCTGTGAATCGAATCGGTTGAAGGTGGCGACCACGGTCTGCGCCACTCCGACCAGCGCCGCGCGCTCGGTCGGCTGCCCAGGCTCGGTCGACACCGCCAGGTCCTCGAATGCGTCGTAGAGCGCCGACAGCTGCGGTGTGATGCCATCGCCGAATTGCTCGTTGAAGAGCGACTCGAGTTGGCTCAACACCCGGGCCTCGGATTCGAGGCTGCCCTGGGAGCTGTGCTCCTGGATCAAGCGCGCCTGCATGAAACTATCGTGCACGCGCTGGATCGTGCTCTGCTCGACGCCCGTACCGATCGCGCCCGACCCGTCGTTGACGGGAAGAGCGGCTTCGAGCAACTGCCGCTGTCGCGTATATCCCGGCGTATTCACGTTCGCGATGTTGTGCGCCGTGACACCGAGGCCGCGCTGGGTCACACCCAGTGCCCGAGCGGAGAGATCGAGTGTGCCAAAGAGCCCAGGCATCTACTACACCGCCTGCTGCACGAGACGACCCGGCCGTGCCGAAGGCTGCTGGCCCGTGGGCGAAGGATGCGCCTCGTAGGTGGGTTGATCGGGAAGCAGGCGCCCCAGCAGACGCAGGGTCGATTGCACCCGCATCAACGCTTCGCCCGCGAAGTTCGCGTTGGCTTCGAGTAGTTCGCGCACGGCGGAAGCCAGGGCGACCATGCGGCCGTGTACGGCGCGCAGCTCGGCGCCTTCGTCTTCCAGCAGTGCGCACAGACGGGAAAGGGTGACCTCGCCTTTCGGCAGACCGAAGGTCGCCCCCATCTCGTTCATCACCTTGCGGCGACATTCTTCGAGCAGGCGCCCTTCGCTCGCGAGGGCTTCCTTCTGGGCCACGATGCGATCGAGGTTGTCGGCGTCGCGCGCGACCATCAAGGCGCGCTCTTCCTGCAACAGCGACTTCAATTCCACGTACAGCCGCTCCTCCTCGCTGAGCACGGAGAGCAGGCGCCTGGCGATGGCTGCATTCTGGGTCACGAGGCTTCCTCCTCGGCAACGTCGTTGGCTTCGCTCGCCTCGGGTTCGCCCTCCCCTCCCAGTTGGTCGGCGAGCTGCTGCGAGATGCCAATGCCGCCGTGCTCGGCGAGCACGCGGGCAATCTCGTCCATGAACTGGTCGCGGTACATGCGCCCGGCGCTCCCGCCGTCGAGCAGGTGCTCTTCCGTGGCGCCGCCTGCCGACTTCAGGAACTGCGAGAGGAAGTAGGCGTCGAATTCGCGCATCGCCTTCTCGGCCTTCTGCGAGTCGGGCGTCTTCGCGAGAAGCGCGTTCTTCAACAAGAGCATGCCGTCGACCGCAGGTGCAGAGATCATTACATCAGCTCCAGTTCGGCGGTGAGTGCACCGGCCGCCTTGATGGCCTGCATGATCGCGATCAGGTCGCGAGGACTGACCCCCATCGCGTTGAGGCCCCGCACGAGTTCTCCGATGGTCACCGCCGAAGCGACGACGTTGAGCTGCGCCTCTTCCTCGAAGACCTCGACGTCGGTGTTCTCGACGACCCGGGTCTCGCCGGTGGAAAGCGCACCGGGTTGCGAAGCCTCCTTCTCGGAGGAGATCGTGACGGTGAGGCTGCCGTGGGCGATCGCCACGGTGGCGAGCCGCACCCCCGCTCCCATCACCACCGTGCCCGTGCGTTCGTTGAGCACCACCTTGGCGACGCGATCCGGCTCGATCTCGAGCATCTCGACTTCCGAGAGGAAGTGAACGACGCGATGGCGGTAGTTGTCGGGGATCTGCACTTCGACCGAACCGGAACTCACGGCCGAGGCGACCTGATAACCGAAGTGATCGTTGATCGCATTGGCCGCACGAAGCGAGGTCGTGAAGTCGGGGCGGCGCAGGTTCACCTCGAAGTGACCGAGGCCCTCGATCGCGTAGTCGAGCTCCTTCTCCACCGTGGCTCCGGCCGCGACGCGGCCAACGGTGGGATGATTCTTCTGCACGGCGCCGCCGCCACCGCCCGAGGAAAAGCCCCCGACCGAAACGGGGCCCTGGGCGATCGCGTAGATCTGCCCGTCGCTGCCGAGCAGCGGCGTCATCAGGAGCGTGCCGCCCTCGAGGCTCGTCGAATCACCCATCGAGGCGACGGTGACGTCGATCTGGTTGCCCGTGCGAGCGAAGGCGGGAAGGCGCGCGGTCACCATCACTGCGGCGACGTTCTTCACGTTGATCTGATTGGGATCGAGGGCGATCCCCATCTTCGAGAGCATGCTCGTCAGCGACTGGATCGTGAACTCGGTGCCCGACTTGTCGCCGGTCCCGGCGAGACCCACCACGAGGCCGTATCCGATCAAGGGGTTCTCGCGAACGCCCTTCACACTCGCGATCTCCTTCAGGCGCGCGGCGTCGGCCTGCGGCACGGCGACGGCGACCACCACGAACGCCAGAACGGCACTCGAGGCGATACGACACACGCGATGCGCGGTGAAGATGTTCGAGAAGGCGATCAAAGCGGATAGATCCAATCGAAGATGCGCGCGACCCAACCGGGGCGCTGCTTGTCGTCCATGACGCCGAGGCCGTCGTAACTGAGGCTCATCTCGGCGACGAAGTTCGAAGTGACGGTATTGTTGATCGAGAGATCTTCCGGCCGCACCAGGCCCTCGATCGTCAGGTACTGGGCGTCGTGGTTGATCACGACCCAGCGGCGTCCACGGATGTGGAGGATGCCGCTCGGCAGGACGTCGAGGACGCGACAGGTCACGACCCCGGTGAAGCGACCGCTGCGGCTCGTCTTGCCTTCGCCGCTGAAATCGTTGGTCATCGACGAGGACACGACGTTCACTTCGCCGCCGGCCGCCTGGGGGTTGTCTTCGCCGCCGAGCCCGAAGAAACCGAGGATCTTCTTGGCCGGCTTGGTGACGAGAGCGGTGAGGCCGATGTCCGACGACAGGCTGCCCGCCATCGTGCGCTCGCTTTCGAGCTCGGTCGAAGCGTCGCCCTCGGCCTGGGTCTGCTCGACGATCATCACGGTGACGAGATCGCCGGGCTTGCGGGCCTTGCTGTCGAAGAAGAGGTACGACCCCGAAGAGGCGCGACCCTGGAAGATCGAACCGTCGGTCGGCACCGTGGGCTGGGGCGGCGAGATCGGTTCGTAGTTCATGAGTTCATTGCGCTCGCGCAGGGCCTTCTCGACGCAGGCCGTGTTGCCGATCGCGAGAACGCAGAACAGCAGGCCCAGGGTCACGCGGCGCAGTCGCGGGGCGTTCGAATCAGAAGCGAACATGGACGGTTCCCTCCTCGTCGACGCGGCCGGTCACGTAGCGCTTGGAAGCCGCGTTGAGCACACGGATGAAGTCGCCGGTGCGACCGTCTTCGCCGGCCTTGCCCGTTCCGTCTATGCGAAGCCCCCCACTCTCGAGACGCAGGCGCACGAGTTCACCGCGCCGAACCGTGGGCACGGTTTCGAGATGGCGCGGCTGCCAGACGCGACCGGCCTGGATCGAACGCTTGACCCGCATGCCGACGAGTTCGCTCGAGCGTGTGATGACCGGCCCGCGCAAGGTGGTGACATCGCGCTTCTCCCGCCGGATGTCTCCTTCCCCCACGACTTCGCCGCGACCCAGGGCGCGCGTCGCGATGTAGAGGGTCTTGTACGCGATGAGTCCGACCGTCACCACACCGCGCTTCACCTCGCGACCCCCGTGATTCAGGATCACCGTCACGGGCGTGCGGCCCGAGAGCGCCCCCGACTGCCGCGTGCGAAACGACACCACGAGATCATCGACGGGCAGCCCGACCTCGTCGAAGGCTCCGAGTTCGGGGATCTCCACCCGGCTGACCGAGGCGTCGGCCCGCGCGCGCACGTAGCGCTCGAGGGCGTCGGCGAGATGATCCGAGAGTGCGGTGCTCGCGGCAGCGCTCGTCGCCATCAGGCACGACGCCAGCACGGCGAAGCACGCAGCGGCGAGGCGGGGTCGTCGAAAGGAGGTCATTCGATCCTTCCCATCAAGTCATCAGCTGGGATGCCGTTCGCAGCATCTCATCACCGGCGCGGATCACCCGCGAGTTCACTTCGAAGGCGCGCTGGGCGAGGATCATCTGCACGAGTTCCTCGGCGACGTTCACGTTCGAACCCTCGAGGTAACCCGAACTCAGGGCGCCGAAGCCGTTCTCGTCGGGGGTGCCGGTCTCGGGATCACCCGAGGCTTCGGTCACACCGAACATGTTGCCGCCGAGGGCCATCAGGCCCGCCGCATTGGGAAAGCGCGCAAGCTCGAGCTGGCCGACCTGCACCGGCGTCGAGTCGCCGGCCTGCGTCACGTTGATGGTGCCGTCGGGAAGCACCGTGATGTTCGTGGCATCGGTGGGAATCGTGATGCTGGGCAGGATGAGATCGCCACTCTTGGTGACGAGGTTGCCATCCCCATCCTTCTTGAACTCGCCATCGCGGGTATAGAGGGTCTCGCCGCCCTCCTTCTGGACCTGGAAGAAGCCTTCGCCCTCGATCGAGAGATCCATCGGGTTGTTGGTGGCGACGCGATCGCCAGTGCTGAAGACCCGGCCGATCGAGGCCAGGCGCACGCCGTGGCCCACCTGCACCCCCGTCGGAAGCTCGATGCCACTTTCCGAAGTAGCGCCGGGCATTTGGATCGTCTCGTAGAAGAGATCCTCGAACTCCGTACGCGACTTCTTGAAGCCCGTCGTCGAGACGTTGGCGAGGTTGTTCGCGATCGAATCGATGCGAAGTTGCTGTGCTTCCATTCCGGAAGCGGCACTGAAGAGCGCTCTCATCCCTGGATCTCCCTGATCAGTCGGCTGGTGGCTTCATCGTCTGCTTGCATGGTGCGGATGTTCGCGTCGAAGGCGCGCTGCAGGACCACTAGGGTGCTGAGCTCGTTCACCGGGTTCACGTTCGAGCCTTCGAGGGATTGCGTGACGAAGGTGGGGTTCTGGACCGTCGTTGGGCCCGCTTCTTCGCCGGCGGCGAAGCGCTGGTTGCCTTCCTTGCGCAACGCCAGCAGGTTCTGGAACTCGACGACCTTCAAGCGGCCGAGCACGTTGCCCTGGTCGTCCCGCACTTCACCGCTGGGCACGATGTGTCCGCCCGTCCCGGTGATCGAGATCGGCCCCCCCTCCCCCATCACGGCCTGGCCATCACGGGTGGTGAGCGTGCCCTCGGCGTTCACCATGAGTGAACCGGCTCGGGTGTATCGAAGGCCCTGCTCGGTCTGGACTTCGAGAAAGCCGCGACCCAGGATCGCCACGTCGAGGGGCGCACCCGTGGTCTGGATCGATCCGGATTCGAAGTCGCTCGCGACGCCGTGGCTGCGGACGAACTCCATGCCGGGCAGGCCCTCGACGGGCTCACCCTCTTCGTCGCGAAGCGAGGCCTGGAGGATCGATTCGAAAAAGGCGCCGTCGCGCTTGTAACCCGTCGTCGCGGCGTTCGCGATGTTATTCGACACCAGGTCGAGTTGAGTGAGCCGCGCCATCGCCCCCGCGGCGGATACGTAGAGATTGCTCGGCATGGTTGGTTCTGCTTCCTCTCGATCGCTCGATCATTCAGCTCGAACTGCGACACGCGGAACGTTCTTCCGGGTGCGGAACTTCTGGAGTGCGACTACGCAAGGGGCGTGCCAGCCTTCGAGGGCCTCTCGTGGTGGATGTGAGAACGCGGATCGGAAATACAAAGACGAACGAATTCAAGGCGTTGAATCAGAGTGGATGGCTACGTCGAACAGAGCGGGATGGGAGCGACCCGGAACAAAGCTCTCGTTTCGAGAGGTCGGGCGTGCAGAACGCAACGTGGAGCGAAGGTGGGGCTTCTCAATGCGGATGGCGGCGATGTTTCGACTGGGAGATCAGACGCGGATATCGAGCTCGTGACTCTCGTCGTGCTCTTCGCGGTCGTGCTCGTCCTGTTTCCGCTTCTGCTCCATCCGCTTCTTGCGGAGCAGTCGCTGGCGCTCTTCTTCGGAAAGATCATCGTCTTTGCGACGTACGCGCCGGTCGTGGGTGGGATGGGGTTTGGGAACGATCGGGTCGATTCGTTCGATTTCGGCCATGACGACCTCCTTCTTACATGCAGGCCCCCGGGTTCACGCTGCACTCGCGCAGCCATCCGTGGGCCCATCTTGCGATTCGTCGGGAAAGGGGTGTGTTGGGAAAGGCTTCGACGAGGAGGTGTTGACGCGTGACGGCGTCGGGCAAGCGGGGATCGCGCGGCAGGACCTCGCGAAGGGGGAGATCACGCGCGAGAAAGCGCGCGCACATGCGCTCGAGGTGGCGGTGGACGTCACGCCCCTCGGCTTCGTCCTTCGCGCAGTTGACGACCAGTTCGATTGGCGCAGCCACGCCCCGCGCGCAGAGCGTCTTGAAAGTCGCGTAGGCGTCGGCAAAGCTCGTCGGTTCGGGGGTAGCGACGAGCCAGGTGCGCGCCGCCATCGCCGCGAGGTCGATTACGACCTTGCCGATCCCCGCACCGGCATCGAGAAGCACGACGTCGAAGTCGGGCGCGTGCTTCGCGAGGACCGAACGCAGGCGCGCCGTTCCACCGTTCTCGAACAGCGCGAGATCACGTCGACCCGATCCCGCCGGAAGCAGTGAAACGCCCTTCGGGCACTTCACCAGCGCTTTCTCGAACGAGCAACGGTCGCGCATCAAGTCGATCACCGTGTTTCGAGGTGCGACTCCCATCAAGACGTCGAGATTCGCGAGCCCGGCGTCGCCGTCGACGACGAGTACCCGCGCGCCCTGCCCCGCGCACGCGACCGCGAGGTTCGCGATCAGATTGCTCTTGCCGACACCGCCCTTGCCCGAGACCACCGCGGTGAGATTCGAGATGGTCACAGCCGTGCCCACCTCGCGTTGCGCAAGACCCGCCGCCTGATGCGGTCGCGGGCCGGTCCGATCGACGGCGTCCAGGTCCGGCAGACTCACGCGGCCACCTCGAGCAGTCGGCTCGCGAGTTCATCGGCTTCGGGAAGCACGAGATCTTCCGGCACGCGTTGGCCGGTGCCGAGCCAGAGCAGCGGCGGCGTCGCATCGTCGAGCAGCACGTTGGCCACCGAAGCGAAGTCGTCGCTCTCGTCGACCTTCGTGACGATCGTGTCGTCGGGGCGCAGCGCCGAGTAGCGGCGCACCTGATCGCGCAGATCGGCCTCCTTGGTGTCGGCGGAGAGCACGAGGTGAACGGCCGCGCGTTCGCCCAGCCGCTCGCGCAGCTCGACGAGATCCCCCATTGCCTCGAGGTCGTGACGCCCGCGCCCCGCCGAATCGATCAGGATGCGGCGCTGGCCCGCCGCCTCGACACGCTGGGCCAGCGCATCGGCCGAAGCCGCGGTGGCAAACGGGACCTGGAGCAGTTCGGCGTAGGTGCGAAGCTGATCCTCGGCGCCGATGCGGAAGGTGTCGGTGGTGAGGAGCGAGATGCGATCGTCGTGCCCGTCGGTCTGGGCCGCGATTTTCGCGAGGGTCGTCGTCTTGCCGACCCCGGGAGCGCCGACGAAGAGCGAGATCGGCTTCTCCTCGTCGCTTCGCGGAATTCGGATGTGGCCTTCGAGTTCCCGGGCGAGCCCCCTTTCGATCTGGCCCTCGATCGGCCCCTCGGCTTCGCGCGCGAGTTCGCGGGCACGCGCCGCGATGCGCTCCACGTGGCGCGCCGCGAAGCCGGCCCGCGTGAGCAGGTCGGCGGGGCGGCCACTCGCGGTCGGCGCGGACTCACTCCCGCGTCGCAACAAGACACGGCGCAGGGCCTCGAGTTCTTCCCGGATCTCGTTGCCGTCTTCTTCACGAAGCGCGCGCAATGCCCGGAGTTCCGCGCGCAGACTCTTGAGTTCACCTTCGAGGGGCAAGGCGATCGCGGCACCCGCCAAAGCCTCGGCACCGGGAAGCGCCGTGGGTTCCGTCCGTTCGGACGCCAGGGCGGGTCGCCCTTCCCTGACTTCGCGATCGATCGAAGCCGTCACTTCGACCCCCGGCTTGCTCAGCAAGCCGAAGGGCCCGTGCTTGCGGCGCGTCTTCTGCACCGAGAGCACGAGGGCGTCGTCACCCAACTCTTCGCGAATCTGACGTACGGCTTCGGCGGTGGTCGCCGCCTCGAATCGTCTAATGTGCATCGCCTTCCCTCACGACATCGTCTGCGATGATCTGGATGCCGGGGGGGAGTTCGCTGTGGGAGAGGACGGCGAGCCGCGGAACCACTCGCGAGAGCAGTGGGTAGAGGCTCGAGCGCACGGCCTGGGCGGCGAGCAGCACCGGGGCGCGTCCTCCCGCCTGGTAGTCGCCGTTCTTCACCGCGGCGTCGACGCCCGCCACGACGTGATCGATGGTCTGCGGATCGACGGCCAGGAACGAGCCGCTCTCGGTTCGCTGGACACCGTTGCGCAGCTTCTCTTCGAGCTCGGGTGAGAGCGTGATGACGTGGAGCGAACCCTCGTCGTCGAGATAGGGCTTCGTGATCGAACGCCCGAGGCGCTCGCGCACCAGGTCGGTGAGCAGATCGGGATCCTGGATCTTCGGCGCGTACTCGGCCAGGGTGTCGAGGATGGTGCCGATGTCGCGGATCGAGACGCGTTCGGCGAGCAGGCTGCGCATCGTGCGGTGCAGCAGGGAGAGCGAAACGATCGAGGGCACGATCTCGTCGACCACCGTCGGGGCACTCTCGGCGAATTGATCGAGCAGCTCGCGTACCCGTCGGCGCGACAGCAACTCGACCGCGTGGCCTCGGATGACTTCGGCGAGGTGCGTGGCCAACGCCGTCGAGGCATCGACGACCGCGTAGCCCGCTGCCGAAGCGCGATCCATGTCGCGTTCGCGAATCCAACGCGCGGGCAGACCGAAGGCCGGGTCGCTGGTGGGCTGACCGGGGATCTCCTCGGCGCCCTCCCCGGGCGAGATCGCCAACGCGTGGCTCGGCGGGATCTCCCCCTTCGCGATCGAGTTGCCCTTGATGAGGATCTCGTAACCGCCGGGCTCGAGTTGGAGGTTGTCGCGGATGTGGATGAGCGGCACGACGAAGCCGAGTTCGGTGGCGAGCTGTCGCCGGGTGGCGCGGATGCGGCCCAGCAGTTCGCCCTGCTTGTCGGGATCGACCAGGGGGATCAGGCCGTAGCCGATCTCGAGTTCGAGATCGTCGAGGGCCAGCGCACCGGCGATCTGTTCCTCTTCACTCGGGCCCGCCGGCTCTTCACTCTCCTTCTCCGCTTCGAGCTTCTCGTCCTCGGCCATGCTGCGCGAAAGCGCGAACGCGCCCGCCGAAAGCAGGGCGAAGGGAACGAAGGGCAGCCCCGGGGCCAGGGCGATCGCGCCGAGCATGCCGGAGGCGATGCCCATCGTATTCACCTTGCCGAAGATCTGCCCCTTCATCTCCTGGGCCAGCGGCGCTGACTCGCCGGCGCGGGTCACGATCATGCCAGCCGCCGTCGACACGATCAGCGCGGGGATCTGGCTCACCAGCCCATCCCCCACCGTGAGAATGGTGTAGGTCTCCGCCGCCTGGGCGACGCCCATGTCGTACTGGAACACGCCAATCGCGAGGCCGCCGATCACGTTGATCAACATGATCACGATGCCCGCCGTCGCGTCGCCCTTCACGAATTTACTGGCACCGTCCATCGCGCCGTAGAAGTCCGCCTCGCGTTGGATCGTCTCCCGGCGCTCGAGGGCCTCGGCGTCGTCGATCACGCCCTGGGAGAGATCGGCGTCGATCGCCATCTGCTTGCCGGGCATGGCGTCCAACGTGAAGCGCGCCGCGACTTCCGCGATACGACCGGAACCCTTGGTGATCACCATCATGTTGATGATCACGAAGAGCAGGAAGATCACGATGCCGACGATGTACGAACCCCCGACGGTGAACGCACCGAAGGCTTCGATCAACTGCCCCGCCGCCGCGGTCCCCTCGTTGCCGTTCATCAGGATGAGACGCGTCGTGCCCACGTTGAGCCCGAGGCGCATCAAGGTGAGGATCAACAGGATCGAGGGAAAGATCGAGAACTCGAGGGGCCGCTCGGCGAAGAGCGCGAGCAACAGCACCACCAGGCTCACGGAGATCGAAAGCGAGAGCAGGAAGTCCATCACCGCGCCCGGTAGGGGCACGACGAGCAGACACAAGATGCTGAGAGCGCCGACGGCGAGTAGGACCTGATCGCGCTGCATGGCTAGGAGGCCTTCTTCCACGCCTGCCGATTACGGGGATCGAGGCGAAAGATGTATGCGAGGACTTCCGCGACGGCCTTGTAGAGGCTCTCGGGAATCTCCTGGTCTACGGGGACGAGCTTGTAGAGGAGCTGGGCGGTCGGCGGATTCTCGACGATCGGTACACCGAGGCGACGCGCTTCGGCGCGCATCTTGAGCGCCAGCTTGTTGCGCCCCTTCGCGATCACCTTCGGGGTGGTGATCTCCGGCGGGCGGTACTGGATCGCGACGGCGTAGTGGGTGGGGTTGGTGACGAGGACGTCGGCATCCGCCACGGCCCCCACCATGCGAGTGCCCGCCATCGTGAGCTGCTTCTTGCGAATCTGGGCGCGCACCTTCGGATCGCCCTGTCGCTGCTTGACCTCGTCGCGCACTTCCTGCTTGGTCATGCGCATCTTCTTCTGGTAGCGATACCGCACCCAGACGATGTCGATGATCGCGAAGATCACGCTCACCAGGAGGATGTAGATCATTACCTCCTTCAAGATGAGCACCGCCTCCATGGCGGTGTAGATCACCTGGGCGTCCATCAGGGCGACGATGCGTTCGAGCTGGGGCTTCACCACCAGGTAGACGATCACGCCGTAGACCGAGAGCTTGATGATGCTCTTGATCAGCTTGTAGAGCCGATCCAGGCCGAACATCTTCTTGAGGCCCTTCACGATGTTGAGCTGATCGAGTTTGAGCTTGAACTTGTCGGTGGTGAAGAGGAAGCCGACTTGCGCCCAGAGCGAAACGCAGGCGATCAACATGAAGAGCAGGCCGAAGGGCAGATAGGCGAGCGCGGCCATGCCGCCGGCGTAGCGAACCAGGGCGTTCAGATCGGTGACGGTCTCGGGCATCACGAGCTGCCCGCCCCAGGCCTCCTTCGCGATTCGCGTCACGGCCGTAACCAGCCCTTCGCCCAGCGGCGAGAGCATGGCGAGGAAGGCCACGATCAACATCATGAGGATGGGGACGTCCTGGCTCTGCGGCACATCCCCCTTCTTGCGCGCGTCCTGGAGCTTCTTCGGGGTGGCCTTCTCTGTCTTTTCCTCTTCGGCCACCTACGTCTTCCCCAGCACGACCGACAACACGCGGTCGGGAGAGAGCTCGAGCATGTCCTTCAGGCCATCGATGAACTCCGGCGCGCCGAAGCCGATGATCAGGAGCACGATGCCGATGTGCGCCGGCAGCTGGACCACCATCAGGTTGAGCTGCTGCAGGCTCTTCGAGAGCACGCCGGTGGCGACGTTCTGTACGAAGATCGCGACCGTGATCGGCGCCGCGAGGCGCGCGGCGATCTCGAAGATGATGCTGCCCGCATGCCCGAGGGCGAGATAGGCGGTGAGGTCGGGGTCGCGTAGGCCGATCGGCAGCTCCTCGAAGGTGATGGCGAGCAGCCGGAAGAGCTCGTGGTGGCCATCGACCGCGAGGAAGACCAGCAGACCGAAGCCGTTGAACATGCGCGCGAGCGCCGTCGAACTCACCCCGGAAGAGGGATCGACGACGCGAGCCGCCGAGAGCCCCCCCTGGACCGCGATGAAGTCGCCGAGCATCGAGAAGCCGATGAACACGAGGTGGGTGACGAGGCCGATCATCATGCCGATGGCGGTTTCGATCAGGATGACCCCCGCGATCTCGAGCCGGCTCCACTCGCGCCAGTCGGCCACCTCTTCCACCCCGGCGCCCGGGATCATGAAGAGCGCGATCATCAGGGCCAGCGAGGTGCGAATGCGACCCGGCAGGCCCTGCTCGCGAAACATCGGAGCGGTCACCAGCATGGCGAGCACCCGCACGCTGGAGAGTGCGGTCGCGACGACGGGTTCGAGGGCGAAGTCGTAGGTCATCGCCCGACGTCCTGGGCCACCATGTTCAGGATCTCGTGACCGAAGTCGAGGATCGTCCCCATGATCCACGGGAACAGCAGCGCGAAGACGCCGAACACGATGGCGATCTTCGGCACGAGGGTCAGGGTCTGCTCGTTGATCTGCGTCGCGGATTGGACGATCGACACGGCGAGACCCACGACCAGCGCGAGCCCGAGGACGGGCGAAGCCACGATGAAGCTCGTGAAGATCGTCATTCGCAGCAGGTGGCTGGCTTCTTCGAGATTCACGGCACGTCCCCCGCCTATCCCGTCTGCAAGCCCGTGACCAGGGCCGAGAGCAGCAGGTTCCAACCGTCGAGCAACACGAAGAGCATCAACTTGAACGGAAGCGAGATCATCATGGGCGGCAACACCATCATGCCCATGGAGATCAACATCGAGGCCACCAGGATGTCGATGATCAGGAACGGCAGGTAGATCATGAAGCCAATCTCGAAGGCCGTCCGGATCTCACTGATGAGATAGGCCGGAAGCAGCATGCGGAACTTCGCTTCCTCGCGAATCTCGGGGGGTGCCTCGCCGGCCAGGTCGTAGAAGAGCAGGAGGTCGTTCGCGCGCGTGTGGGAGAGCAGGTATTCGCGCACGGGCAATGCGGCGAGGGTCCCCGCTTCGGCGATGTCGATCTCTTCGGCCGTGTAGGGGACCAGGGCCTCCTGGTAGATCTGCTCTCCCACCGGCGCCATCACGAACAGCGTGGTGAAGAGCGAGAGCGAGACGAGCACCTGGCGCGGGGGAAGCTGGTGGGTGCCCATCGCCTGACGCAGCAGCATCAGCACGATAAGGATGCGCGCGTAGCAGGTCATCATCAGGATCAGCGAAGGCGCGACCGAGATGAGGGTGAGCAGCGCGACGATCTGCAGGGTCGAAGAGATACGCGCCGGCGTGGTCGCTTCGTCGAGGGCGAGCGAGAGCGTTGCGGGGCCGATGTCGACGGCCTCCTGTGCATGGGCGACCTCGGGATGCCCCGCGACGAAGAGGCAGCCGATCAGGATCGGCAAGCTCGCGCGCGCGGCGGCGCGCAATCGCTCGAGCCACACCGGCGCCGAAGACCGGGCAGCGCCCTCCTCCGACTCTACCGCATCGCCGAGCACATCGAGTTCGAGGGGTTCGCCTTCCGGATCGGCTGGGAGTGCCTTCAGCAGATTCACCTGCTGTTCGGTCGCGCCGACGAGCAGCCGCTCACCCGCGACCTCCACGACGTGGAGGCGCTGGCGATTGCCGAGAGAGAGCGATTCGACCACCCGCATGCGCGAACGTGGAAGCGAGCCGGTGCCGATCCCGAGGGCGCGCAAGCCGGCGCACACCACGACGATGCCGCCGAGCACGACGCATAGGGCTGACACCGTCTCCCACACTCTGTTTCTCCTCGAGCGCCGTTCGGCACTCGCAAACGACCACAGGCGCTCGACCCGGGCCGTAGGCGCTAGCGTGCGCGCGCGCCCGCCACTTCTCCCGCAACCACCTCCACGATCTTGACCGCGAGCTTCTCGTCGACCACGGTGACCTCACCGCGCGCAACCAGGCGCTCGTTGACGAAGACGTCGGCCGGTTCGCCGTTCATGCGATCGAGTTCGACCACCGAGCCCTTGGCGAGCTGGAGGATCTCGCGAACCAGAAGCTGGGTGCTCCCGATCTCGACCGAAAGTCGCAGCGGGACATCCATCACCACGTCGAGACCGGCGCCGCTCGAATCTTCGGCCCCCTGGCCCACGGCTTCGTTCACGTCGGGAAGTTCGTCCGGCTGTTCACCTGCAGACATGATGGTCTCGCAGCTCCTTCATCTCTTGACCACACGCGCGATCACGAATGTGATCGCGCTCAGACACGATCCTGCAGCTGCACGGCAAGGCGATTGCCCACCGCACCGCGGATCGCATGAAACTTGGGAATGCCCGCCACACTGGCGAGCAACTCTCCGCCCTCGATTTCCTCCAGGGGAAGAACATCCCCAACAGAAAGATCCGAGAAGTCGCGCAAGCTCATCTCGATCGTCCCGATCTCGGCTCGAAAGTTGAGGGACATGTCGAGGACGGTCTCTTCCACCTGGCCCGCGCCCTGAGTGGCCACTTCGCGCGCGGCCGCCACCCGATCCTCGAATGCCGAGGTCGGCACGGCGACGCGCAAGCGGCAGACCTCGCCGAAGCCCGCGACGTCGAAGGTCGCGAGGTAGAGGCTCTCGGCCGCTTCCTCGCGCACGTGCCCGCGAGCGATCAGCCCCGTGATCTTCGGGCGAAGCGGCGTCCCTTCACTCCAGACCTCCGCAAGACGCCCCAGCAGGTCGTCGGCGAAGCGCCGATAGAAGCGGCACTCGATCGAGGTGTAGGGTCGATTCGGAACGGGGGACTTCTTCAGCCCCGGGCTCGCGCCGAAGTTGAGACACAGCAACTGGAACAAGAGCGTGCGTCCCACCATCAGCAAACCGCGACCCGCGCCGGGCACCAGGTCGAAGGCGGCGGCGCGGTCGTGGGGCACCATCAGCTCTTCGAATTCTTCCGGCTCCGATTCCCGCCAGTCGATCAGCGAGAACTGGATCGACGTCTGGAAGATGTTCGACATGCTTCGCGAGATTCGATCGCCGAACTGCTCCGAGGCCCGCTCGAGGGAAAGCGAAACCAGCCGCGACTCGTTGGCGGTTTCCTTCCGCGAACTCGCCGACCACCCCACACCCGACGTCTTGTCGGTCAGGCGCTCGAGAAGGGCGTCGAGCTCTTCTCGGGAGAGGACGGGTTCGTCGGCCTCGAGAGGCATCATTGCAGGGTCCTCACTGAACGACGAACTCGGTGAACAGCACGCTGTTCAGTTCGCCCGTTTCGAGGATGTCGTTCACTCGTTCGTAGATGTCCTGCTTGAGCAGGGCCTTGCCCTCGAAGTCGGTGATGTCCGAGAGCTTCTTGCTCGAGAGCAGCACGATCACCGCGTCGCGAATCTGTGAGAGCCGCGCGTCGAGTTCGGTCTTCAGCTCGGGGCTATCGGCCTCGAGTTCGACCTTTACCTTCAGGTAGCGGCTGTAGCCGTCCCCGGTGACGTTCACCACGAAGGGCTCGAGGGAATAGAGGCGCTCCTTGAAGCCCTCCCCTTCCGCTTCACGCAGTTCGGCCGCGGCCGCGGCTTGCGCCTCGAGGTCCGGCGGCGGAGCCGGGGGCGGTTGGTTGCCCAGAAGAAAGGCTGCACCACCGGCACCGGCCGCCAGCGAGAGCACGACGGCACCGATGATCAGCATCCACGGAATGCCTCCGCCGCCTCCACCCTCGTCGCCCTGTTCTTCCTTTTCGTCCTTCGCCATCTCTCTCTACTCTCCTCACACGTTCCTTTTTCTACCGGCCGTGCGAACGACTCCGCTTCTAGCGCTCGCCCGCGTAGCCACTCGCGCCGGGTGCGCCCACCGGATTCGCGGCGGGGGCCGAGGTACCGGGTGCGCCCTGAGTGAAACCGCGCGGTGCGGCATCGCGACCGGGTTGGCCCTCGATGCCGAACTCCTTGAGCCTGCGCCAAAGCGTGGTGGTCGAGATCTGCAGGAGCTCCGCCGCCTGCTTGCGGTTCCAGCCCACGCGTTCGAGGGTCGCGAGGATGTGCGCCCGCTCCATCACCTGCAGGCTCTGGATCGTCTCGCCCTCGCGTACCAGGGACGCTTCGCGGAGACGGATCGGCATGTCCTCGACCCGGATCACGTGATCGCGGCACAGCGCGGCGCCGCGCTCGATCGAGTTCTCGAGCTGTCGGATGTTGCCCGGCCAGTCGTGCGCCATCAGCACGTCGAGGGCCTTCGGGTCGAGGCCGTCGATCCGCTTGCCGAGCTTCTTCGCGAACATCTTGATGAAGTGGTCGGCGAGCACCGCGATGTCTTCCACGCGCTCGCGCAGGGGCGGCACGTGGATCGGGATCACTGCCAGGCGGTAGTAGAGATCTTCCCGGAAGCGCCCCGCGGCCACCTCCTCTTCGAGGGGCTTGTTCGACGCCGCCACCAGGCGGACGTCGACGTAGCGGGTCGATTCGGAGCCGACGGGTCGGATCTCGCCGGTCTGCAAGAAGCGCAGGAGCTTGACCTGCATCGAGGCGGGCATGTCCGCGACTTCGTCGAGGAAGACCGTGCCGCCGTGGGCGTGTTCGAAGATGCCCTTCTTGTTGTTCGAGGCCCCGGTGAAGGCGCCGCGGCGGTGACCGAAGAGCTCGCTCTCGAGCAGGGTCTCGGGAAAGGCCGCCGAGTTGATCGCGCTGAAGACCTTGTCGACCCGGGGAGAGAGGCGGTGGATCGCCCGCCCGACGAGTTCCTTACCGGTGCCCGTCTCGCCGGTGATCAACACGCTGCTGTCGGTGCGCGCGATCTTCTCGACCATCTCCATGAGGTCGCGAATGGCGCGGGAACGACCGACGATGCCCGACTCGCTCGCGGTGCGAAGCGGATCACTGCTATCCCCGAAGCCCGCGCTCGTCGTGTTGCCGACCCGTTCGCAGGAGGCCATCGCCTCGACCAGGCGTTCGCGGGTGATCGGCTTGCGCAGGTAGTCCTGGGCCCCGAGGCGCATGGCGTCGACCGCGGCCTCGATGCTGCCCCCGGCGCTCATGATCACGACCCGGGTCTCGGGGCTCTCGTGCCGGATCACTTTGAGCAGATCCGCGCTCTTCATCGATTCGCGCTCGAGATCGACGAGGACGACGTCGAATTCGATCGCGCGACACAGGCGCAGCGCATCTTCGCCGGTGTGTTCCGAGGTCACTTCGTGTCCGAGATCCCTCAGGATCTCGCACACGTGCATGCACACACTCGGCTGTTCGTCTACGACAAGAACTCTCGCCACGCTCGTTACTCCTCTTCGACTTGAACTTCGGGCGGCAGTGCTGCACTGCGGCCCCGCTGATCGTTGCTGCCCCCAACCTCTGCGCACCGCGACCCGGTACGAGCGTTCGCTTCCAGTGCATCCCAGGGCGCACCGTCCCAGCCGTCGGCGAGCAACAGGCGCTCGACCAACTCGCTGATGGTCCCGGCATCCCAGGGCTTGGGAAGGAAGAAGGCGATGCCACACCGGCGCACCGCCTCACGAATCGCCGCCACGTCGCGATCGCCCGTGAGCAGCACGCGCGAGACGTGGGGGAACTCGTCGCGGACGACTTCGAGAAAATCGATCCCACTCGCCAGGCGCAGTCGCGATTCGGCGATCACGAAATCCGTTCGCTCCCGGGCGAGGGAAGCGAAAGCGCGTGCGGGAGAGTCGGTGGTGCGCACGCGAAGGCGCGGGTGGTCGAGGGCTTCGCACAGTGCACTGCAGACGCCGGGGGAGTCCCCGACGATCAGCACCTGGCGGATCGCTTCACCGGCGACCCAGCGCGGCTCGCCCCAGACATCGCGAATCGCGCGTTCGAAGGGAGAGGGAGCGCAATCGGAAACGAAGGGCGGAACGAAATGCCGACCTGCATTTCGGTCTGCGTCGAACCTCGAATATGACTCGCGAACCCGCACCCGACCCCTCGCTTTGAAACGCGTGCGCATTGCAAAGGCAAGCGCCCACCAGGGATCGGAACCCGCTACGCGGGCTTTAGCGCTATTGGTCGAAAATTGAAGGGGTTTTGAAATCGCGAGCCAGTTCGGCTGGATAGCCAATGTGAAGGCCCGGCATGTGCGGGCTCCGAGTGCTGCTTTCGAATCGCAGTCTCGGGCGCTTCGCCGCGTTCATTTCGCAGCCGACGGCCCGGAAGATTCTTCCGCCCCGCCGAACGACGCGAGTGATTCATCGGTCGCTCGCACGCGAGGCCTTTCGAGTCGCACGATCGCCTCGAGCGATCACGATCGAGAAACACGACCGCGAGCGGGGGACCATTCGATCGGGAAGGCGCGAACGAGGGTGCTTGCGCGTTGAAGTCAGCGTCAAGTGCAGCGCTGATGAGGGCGAACGCGATCAGCCGCCCAGGGGACCGAGCAGCCCGCCCTGCGCCGACGCTTCGCTCGCACCGTCCTCCGCGCGGGCTTCGGCGGCTTCCCGCGCCTTCTTGCGCGAACGCGATTCTCGCAGCTTCTGCGGATCGCGCAGATAGACGAACTCGACGCGGCGATTCTTCTCCCGCGCGTCTTCGCTATCACCCTCGATCAGCGGTCGCGTATGCGCGAAGCCCGCGGCCGAAAGGCGCTCGATCGGGAGCCCCCCCGACTCGCTCATGTACTCGAGCACCGCGATCGCGCGCGCCGCCGAGAGGTGCCAATTGCTCGGGAAGCGCGGGGTGTTGATCGGGCTCGCGTCGGTGTGGCCTTCGATCGAGAGCTCGTAGGGGAACTCTTCCGTCAGGCGCACGATCTCGTCGAGAAAGACGAAGGATTCGGGGAGCAGCACGTCGAGGCCCGGCTTGAAGAGCGCGTGGCCCTTCACGCGAACGATGATGCCGCGCTCGGACGATTCGGCCTCGATGATGCGCGCGAGGTTGTTCTCGGCGATCGATTGCTCCACCTGCTGCATCATGGCCTGCTCGGTCGAGGCCGCCTGGTGGTTGGTCGGCATGTTCATGATGTCGAGGAAGGGGGTCGACTTGCGGTCCGCCATCTCCACCATGTTGTCGCTCTTGGCATGGAATTGGCCAGGGCTTTCCATCTTGAAGCCCAGCGCGTGCTGGATCGACCCCATCGCTTCGAGGAAGAGCTGCCGGTCCATGTTCGCGAACGAGAGCATCAGCACGAAGAAGGTGAGGAGCAGACTCATCAAGTCGCCCATCGTGGCGAGCCAGGCCGGCGCGCCTTCTTCGCAGACATGGTCTTCGGCTTCGCTCGGATCGAGACCCACGCCCTACCTCTCCGTCGTTCGTGCCGCGCGCCTAACCATCCGAAGCGAGCGCCTCACGCTGCTGCGGCGAGAGGAAGGCTTCGAGCTTCGACTGGATCACCATCGTGTTGTCGCCCTTGAGGATCGACTCCACACCGACGATCGTGAGTTTCTTGGCGCTCACCTCTTCTGCCGTTCGGGCCGCGAGCTTGGTCGCGATGGGCCCGAAGATCACGAAGGCGAAGATCGCGCCGTAGAGGGTCGTGAGGAGCGCGACCGCCATCGCGGGACCGATCGAGTCGGGGTCGTCGAGGTTCTGGAGCATCTGCACCAGGCCGACGATCGTACCGATCAGCCCCATCGAGGGCGACGTCGCGCACATGAACTTCCAGATGTCCTGTCCGCGCTCGTGCCGCGTCTTCATGGCGGCGAGCTCGCTGTCGAGGGTCGTCTTGATGATGTCGGGAGAAAGACCGTCGACACCGAGACGCACGCCGCGCGCCATGAAGGGATCCTCGATCGTCTCCCCTTCGAGAGAGACCAGCCCTTCTTTGCGCGCCTTGCCCGCGAGGTGGATGATCACGGGGATCAAGTCGTCGATCGGGCTCGACTTGTCGAAGACCGCCTGCATGAAGAGCTGCACAGCGGCGATCACGTGGTTCATCTTCTGACAAACCATCGTCGCGGCGAAGGTGCCGCCGATCACGATCATCGCACTCTGGGCGTCGATGAAGGGGCCGACGCCACCGCCGAGCATCATCGCGCCGATGATCAGACCGAAGGCGAGTACCAGCCCGATAATCGTACCGAGATCCATTCCTGCCGATCCTCATTCCACGGGCGCGAGAATTTCGCGCTCGTGCGGCAGAGTTATCGGCGGACGGGGTTTTTCACTCGATCGAGTGTTCCGCCCAGCAGCCCGGAGAAAGCGAGAAAATCCCCGCCAGTGCGGGGATCGGCTGCGAGAATCAGCGCCCTTCGCTCTGGGCGACCTCGGTGGGCACGGCGGGAGTCGCACTGCGCTTCACGCTGTACTCGAGATCCTCGCTGAAGACCTTGAGCGGCACCCAGTCGGGCATGTCCGACATGCGCGGCATGCCCAGGGTCATCGCGCCGGTCGGGTCGATCACCCAGGGGTCCATGCGATCCTCGAACCACAGCGTCACCATGTGGTGTTGGCCATCCGAGGGGCGATAGACGATCGCGCGGTACACCTCGTTGTTGGCGAAGCCGAGGTCGCGGAGCGCGTGATAGACGAGCAGCTCGAGTCCATCGCAGTCGTCGCCATTGCCGCGCAGGGTCTCTTCCAACGTGGCCCAATGGTCGATCGGGCCGTCCTCGACGTAGTGCGCCCGCGATTCGCTCTGGATCCAGGAAGCGAGTTCGCGCGCCATGGCCCGGCGTCGCGCCGAACGAAAGCCGAAGTACTTGCCGCGCAGCCCGTCGTCGGGAAGGAAGTTCTCCTGACTCGCGCCGCTGCCCACGCCGTCACTCGCCACGTGCTTCGCGTCTTGCGCCGCCGCTTCGAGGAAGCTCTTGGAAAAGAACGAACCGTCGTCGGCGCGTTCGCGCCGCTGCCACCCCGCGATCTTCGGACTCCAGGCGTCGCTCGGATCGGGGGCCTGGAAGTAGTCGTACTGAACCGGAGCGTGGCCGATGCTCGCGCAGCCGAAGCCGAGGGTGAGGATCAGGCCGAGGACGAATCCCGCCGCGAGGCTCGGGGCCATTTCAAACTGCACGCGCGTGGGCATCTGCATGACGCCCCGCCTATCGGCAACCCGCTACAGGCGATTGAGCGTGTCACTGCAAAATTGAGGGAGATTCCCAACGATTCTCAGCCGCGACCATCTCATTCCGAAACCGGCAACGCGAACGGGCTCTCGAAATGAAAAACGCCCGCCCCCCTTCCCTTGGGGGACGGGGGACGGGCGCGAAACTCGTGCTCCGACTGGAGTCGTCGGGTGATCAGGCGGGGATATAGGTGTTCATCTGGTCGCAGGCGCCCACCAGACCGAACAGGACGAGGAAGAAGAGGATCATCAGCGGAATGCCGCCCACCACGTAGAGCACACCCACGGTGTCGATCTTGCCCTTGGGTTCGTACTCGATCGGCTTCGGTTCGGAGTCGTGCGAATCGGACATGGTGCTTCCTCTTCCTGTGAGGCTCTCGTCATCCAGGCGTGGGGGGAGCGGAGCCGAGGCGCGGCGCAGAGTAGCCCCCGGTTCGACCGCCGCCAGCCTCGCAGCACGCAACCCAGCGTTGCAGGCGGGCGGCTACTGCGCTTCGCCCTCGCCACTTCCCTGGATGGAAATCTCGCCGCGCGAGTCCGTGGAAGACCCGATGTGCGTCGCCCGCCAGCTCTGGGGGACTTCCGCCAGATCGGCCTCGATTTCGAGGGCCCGCAGTTGGCGCTCGGCGCGCTTCAGGTTCTCGCGTTGGCGGCGGATCTCCTGGCGCAGCTTGTAGCTGAGCGGCGTGTTCTCGGGATTGGGCGCGGTGCCCGGTGCGGCGACCGCCCACTGACTCGAATCCGTCGCGGCCGCGTCGAGATCGGCCTTGGCTTTGGCGAGGGCGGTCTCGGCGGAGACCAGATCGAGGCGCACGGTTTCGAAGCGGCTCTGCCACTCCGCCTGCCCCTTGCCCCGGCGGCTTTCGACGGGCCGCTGGTAGGAGTCGGGCAGCTTGAGCAGGCGTCCGAGGTCGACTTTGGGTTTGGCGGCCCCGTCGCTCGGGGGCGACGCGGGGTCGTCCGCGGCCACCGGCGAGGTGGCGAGCCAGGCCAGTACAAGACCGAGCACGAAGACGATCCGGCTGTTGCGAAGCACGAGGCCCCCTCTTCTTTCCTTCATTGGTTGCCCTGGCCCTCGACCGGTTCAGCTGCATCTCGCGGATTCGCGTCCCATGCGAATCGCGCGCGGAGCATAGCCGAATGCCCCGATGGACATGGGACGCGCAACCCGAGTGCAAGCGGGGCGAAACCCGGTCAAGCGGCCCTGCTGTGGGCCGATACGAAGAGCGCAACCCGGGACGCGCGTGTGCGCGCCCGAACGTCGCGAGGATGAAGGCGATGGAACGCGAGAAACTACACCGCCTGCTGCGCCTGGGAATCGAGAAGGGTGCATCGGACATCCACTTCCAGGTGGGCTGCCTACCGCTCTATCGGTTTCACGGAGACCTGGTGGAACTGCGGTACAAGGTGCTGACGCCGACCGACACCGAGGAGATCGTCAAGATCCTCCTCGAGGACGAGCCCGAGGTTCAGGACCTGAACTTCAACGAGCTCGACGTCGCCTTCGAGCTGCCCGACGAAGGGCGCTTCCGCGTCAACATCTCCCGGCAGCGGCGCAACTTCAACATCGTGCTCCGCGTCATCCCGCTGCAGATCAAGACCTTCCAGGATCTCAACCTGCCTTCGGTCCTGAAGGAGATCGCCCAGCTCCGCCGCGGATACGTGCTCGTCACCGGGGCCACCGGCATGGGCAAGTCGACCACCCTCGCGACCATGATCAACGAGATCAACCAGGTGCGGAAGGCGAAGATCGTCACGGTCGAAGACCCGATCGAGTTCGTCTTCAGTCACGCCAAGAGCATCATCACCCAGCGCGAGATCGGCACCGATACGAGTTCCTTCCCCGACGCCCTGCGCGCGGCCCTGCGACAGGATCCCGACGTGATCATGGTCGGCGAGATGCGCGACCTCGAAACCGTCGATACCTCGCTCAAGGCGGCTGAAACCGGTCACCTCGTCTTCTCCACGATCCACACCGGGGACGTCGCTTCGACGATCAGCCGCCTGGTTTCATTCTTCCCCGCGGAAGAACAACTCCAGGTGCGCGCCCGCCTCGCGGAGAACCTCAACGCGATCATCTCGCTGCGCCTGCTGGTCAACAAGAAGAAGAACGGTCGCGTGCCGGCCGTCGAGGTGATGCGCTCGACGCGCACGATCCAGGAGTGCATCAAGGATCCCGAGAAGACCCACGAGATCACCGAGTACCTGGGTCGCAGTCGCGGCGAGGGCATGCAGAACTTCGACCAGCACCTGGTCGACCTGCTGCGCGCCAACAAGATCTCGGTCGAAACCGCCCTCAACGCGGCTTCGAACCCCGCCGACTTCCAGACCAAGCTCGATCTCGAGGGCAGCCTCGTCGACAACGACGACACCGAGGTGAAGCCCGAAGAACCGTTCGAAGTCGAACCGGACGATCGTTTCTAGCCACGCGGAGCAGAAGGGTCGCACCTGATGTCGATTGAAGAACAGTGCGAGAAATTGAGCACGACCCTGCGCGGCGCGACCGCGCGGGCGGCGGACCTTGCGGGCGGCGGATGCGCCCTGCTCTTCTCGTCGATGCCCGGGAACAACACGCCCGATGCGCGCGAACAGCTGCGCGCGACCGCGGGCTTCGACGATCAAGAAGCCGCCCAGAGCGCAGCCGATGCCTTGTTCGCACAGGCGCGCGGAGTGCTCGCGGAAGCCAAGGCGGTCCGCATCACGACGCCCGAAGGCGTCGGCGCGAGAGCGGCCGGCGGCATCACGATCCACCCGCTGGCGTGTGACGGTCGGGTAAACGGAGCGCTGGTGGTCGGCTATCCCGCCGAACCCGAACAGGCGGCCTTCCAGCAGATCGCCCAGCTCGCCGGCTCGGCCTCGATCCATCTCGACCACGCCTTGATCTCGGCGGAGCTCGTGGAACTTCGCAAGAAGCTGATGGAGACCGACGAAATCGGCGGCAGTGGCGGCG
>JANQEL010000152.1 GCA_028278345.1 Myxococcota bacterium | reverse complement strand
GCGCGTGTGGCTCTCGCGCGAAGAAGCGGGGCACAGCAACTTTTCGAACGAAGCGCTCTGGCCGCTCTCGCACATGGCGCACACGCGCCCCGTTTTCCGCAAGGAAGATTGGCTCGCGTACCGGCGCGTGAACGGCAAGTTCGCGCGCGAGCTCCTCAGAGAGATAAAAGACGTCCCGCGTCCGCTCATCCTCGTGCAGGATTTCCACTTCACCGTACTGCCGGCGATGATCAAACAGGCGCGGCCCGACGCGCAGGTCGCCGTCTTTTGGCACATCCCGTGGCCCTCGGCCGAGCTCTTCAGCATCTGCCCGTGGCGGCGCGAGATCCTCGAGGGCATGCTCGGCGCCGACGTGCTCGGTTTTCACACCCAGCAGTACTGCAACAACTTCATGGACACCGTTTCAAAAACCATCGAGGCGCGCGTGGATTTCGAGCACTTTTCGATCACGCGCGGGGGTCATGTTTCCTACATCAAACCTTTTCCTATCTCCATCGCCTTCACGAACGGCATGAGCGGCAAGGGCAAGGAGCCGGACCCGAACGCGCTCGCGGAGCTTGGCGTGCGCACCGAGCTTGTGGGCCTCGGCGTAGATCGGCTCGACTACACGAAGGGCATCCTCGAGCGCTTCAGGGCGATCGAGTTTCTCTTCGATCTGCATCCCGAATATCTCGAACGCTTCACCTTCCTTCAGATCGCGCCGTTCTCGCGCCAGGGGCTTGAGAAGTACCGCAAGTACGGCGAGGAGGTGAGCGCCGAAGCGGCGCGGATCAACGCGCGCTTCGCGACCGGCTCATGGCAGCCGATCGTTCTTGAGAAGCGCCACTTCACCCATGCCGAGCTCGGCAATCTCTACCGTCTCGCGAACGTTTGCCTCATCACGCCGCTTCACGACGGCATGAACCTCGTCGCCAAAGAATTCGTCGCGGCGCGCGACGACGAAGCGGGCGTCCTGCTTCTCAGCCAGATGACCGGCGCTTCGCGGGAGCTGAAGGGCGCCGTCGCGGTGAACCCCTACAGCGCGGA
>JANQEL010000147.1 GCA_028278345.1 Myxococcota bacterium | reverse complement strand
CGCACGAGCTTGGTCACGGTGGCGACCTCGCCGGCTTCGGGGCCGGGGGCGAAGCCGGCCGCGATGACCTGGGGTGTCTGCTGGATGGTGAGGCCCGCCAGCGTTCCGAATGCGGCGGGATCCATCGCAATCGCGGCTGCGATCGCGGGCAGCGTGAACATCGCGATCATGCCGAGGAGTGCCGCGGTGGCGACGCTGATCGCGACGTCCTCTTCATTCGCGTCGATTGCGGGTGCGACGGCGACGATCGCCGAACCGCCGCAGATGCCATTGCCCGCGGCCAGCAGGGTCGCGAGTTTCGGCGGCAGCCCGCGCACGCGCGCCCACGCGAGCACGACCGCGAACGAAAGCGTGATGACGAAGGCGGAGAGCGCGAGCCCGCGCAGGCCGACTCCCAGGAGGTCTGCGACATGAAGCCGCGCACCCAGCAACATGATGCCGACGGGAAGCACGGCACCCACGATCCAACGCGCACCGGGTCGCACGGCGTTGGCGTCGACGCCCGCGTTGCCGACCACGATGCCGAGCACCATCGCGAACATCGCGGCGTCGAGGGTGCGTCCGCCGAAGATCGAAGCGGCGCCGTTCTCGAGCAGGGCCGCACCCAACGCGAGCACCGCGCACAGGATCAGGCCGCGCGTGCGTCCGTACTCCTTCGCCTTCGTGTTGTGGACGACGGATTCACCGCCGGCTTCGAGGAAGTCGAGGTGTCGCGCCCAGCTGGCGTCGTTCGGCATCGGCGGGTTGGCCTGGGTCATGAGCGGTTCGCCTGGCGATTGCGCAGTGCAATCACCTCGCGATGCAGTCGCTCGATCGTCTGGCTCCCAGTATGCGTGAATGCGCTCGGAACGAGGGCATGGACGAGACATGCAAAGCCCGAAGCCACCATTCGCACGCCGATGAAGGTGGCCCGGGTGAGGTGCTCGAAATAACTCTCCCCCACCGAGGCGGGGTGGTCGGCAAAGATCCGCTTCACGGTCTCGGTCATCGGCTTCCTCGTTCTTGCGGGTTCGTTGCCGTGAGAATCGGTGGGAAATTGACGCATCTTTAGGAGGGAATCCTCCCAATTTGAGGTACGATAACCGCATTTTGAAGTGAAATTGTCCCATGTGGAGAATCAATCGTGGATGAATTTGACTCCATCGATCGCGCCATCCTCAGCGAGCTCCAACAGGACGCCTCCCGCTCGATCCAGGAGATCGCCGGGGCGGTTGGCCTCTCCCAGAACCCGTGCTGGCGGCGCATCAAGCGACTCGAAGCGGCGGGGGTGATCGAGCGCCGCGTCGCGATCCTCGATCCGGAGAAACTCGGCAAGGGGATCACCGTCTTCGTCAGCATCCGCACCAACCAGCACAACGAGGCATGGCTGCAGCGCTTCGCCAGCGGGGTGATGCAGATCCCCGAGGTGGTCGAGCTCTATCGCATGAGCGGCGAGATCGACTATCTGATGAAGGTGCTCGTGGCCGACATCGCCGAGTACGATCGCATCTACAAGAAGCTGATCGAAGTGGCCGAACTCAACGATGTAAGCTCGAGCTTCGCGATGGAGCGCATCAAGAGCACGACGGCGGTGCCGCTGGGCGCGCTGGGTGAAGGGACGTGACGCGCGAGCGGGGAAAGGGATTCGCGATGGACCAGGCGAAGTGGGCAGCGCGCATTCGCGATCAGATGGCGTACGAGGCCGCCCGTGAAGGCCATCCCGAAGGCTTCCCCTCGCTCCCCCCGATTCCCACCGGCCGCTACATCGATCCCGACTTCTACGCCCTCGAGCGGGAGCATCTCTTTTCGCGCACGTGGCTGCTGGTGGGACGCGACGAGGACTTCCCGGAGCCCGGGAGCTTCCGGACCTTCGACCGCACGGGTTCGCCGTTGCTCGTCATGCGCGGCGAGGATCGGGCGCTGCGCGGCTTCTTCAATACCTGTCAGCATCGCGGTGCGCCGGTGGTGCGCGACGCGTGCGGAGCCGCGAAGCGACTGCGCTGCCAGTACCACAGTTGGACCTACGGGCTCGATGGCGAGTTGCTCCAGGTACCCGATCGACGCGACTTCAGGGATCTCGATGTCTCGAAGCGCCGGCTGCGACCCGTGCGTTGTGAGGTGTACGACGGCTGGGTGTTCGTGAACGAAGACCTCTCGGCCAAGCCGCTGCGCGAATGGCTCGGGGCGGTGGCCGAAGAGTGGTCGCCACTCCAGGGCGCCACGCTTCGCGCCCATGGAACGAGAAGAGAGCGCGTGGCGGCGAACTGGAAGATCGTCGCCGATGCCTTCCTCGAGACCTATCACCTCAAGACGATCCACCCGCAGACCGTGGCGAAGCTGCTCGATCACCGCGGCGCTGCCATGGGTCTCTTCGCAAACGGTCATTCGCGCATGGTGACGCCGAAGTGGGAGAAGGCGGTGGAGGCCGCGCGCGGGGCGCCGTCGGTGCTCGAGCCGATCCCCGGCCTCGACCCGCTCTACGCCGAGACGAACCCCGCCTACAACGTCTTCCCGAACCTCATCACGCCCCTCGATACGACGGGCTTCCCGTTCATCCTCTTCTGGCCGATCGACGCCGAGACCACCGAAGTCGAGTGGACCTTCTACGGTCCCCCGGCCGTCAACGAAGAACAGGAAGCGGCGTGGCAGCGCGCCATCACGGTCTTCGACGCCGTGATGGAAGAGGACTTCATGAACCTCGCTCCCATGCATCGCTCGGTGGCGTCGGGGGCCCTCGAGTCGATTCCGCTTTCTTATCAGGAGCGACGGATCTATCACCTGCACGAAGAGATCGATCGTGTGATCGGGATCGATCGCATCCCAGAGCCCCTGCGCGTCGAGCCGTGTCTCGAGGGGCAACTCGAAGACGCACCGTGACGGGTCGAAACGAACTGCAGGTTCCAAGGAGACGAACATGTTGACCGTGATCGACAACGCGACGCTCTTCGACGCCGACGCGCTCGAGATCGTGGGCGAGCGCGCGGTGAGCATCGAGGGCGATCGCATCGTCGCCGTCGACGAGACGCCGCCCCGTGCGGACGGCGGCCGGGTGATCGACGCACGCGGGCGCTTCCTGCTGCCCGGCTTCATCGACGCCCACGTTCACCACGTGATCACCACGATGGACTTCCGGCGGCTCGCGACGATGCACACGACCGAGCGCGCGATCGGAATGGCGAAGCTCTCCGAAGGCATGATGCAGCGCGGCTTCACCACCGTGCGCGATACCGGGGGCGATACGCGCGGGCTGATCTCGGCGATCGAGCGTGGGCTGTGTCGCGGCGCGCGCATCGTGCCCTCCGGGCGCGCACTCTCGCAGACGGCGGGCCACGGCGACATCCTCCCGCGCGACGGCATCATCTGCGCCTGCCAGCTGCACTCGAACGACTTCTCTCACGTGGCCGACGGCGCGGACGCGGTGCGCGTGGCGGCGCGAACCGAGCTCCGCTCGGGTTCGGCCTTCATCAAGATCATGACTTCGGGGGGCGTGGCGTCGCCCACCGATCCCTTCGATTCGATCCAGTACACCCCGGAAGAGGTGAGGGCGGCGACGATCGAGACGGATCATCGCCACACCTACACGACCTCCCACGCCTATCAGCCGGAGGCGATACGCCTCGCGATCGAGAACGGCGTGCGCTGCATCGAGCACGGCAACCTGATCGACGCCGAAGTGGCGCGCGAGATGGCGGAGCTTCGCGTCACCCTGGTGCCGACGCTGGTGACCTACAAGGCGATGGCGGAGATCGGGGCCAAGGTGGGTCTGCCGAAGGTGAACGTCGACAAGAACGCCGGGGTGTTCGAGCAGGGCAAGGCTTCGATCGAGATCGCGAAGCGCGCCGGGGTCGAACTCGGCTTCGGCACCGATCTGCTCGGTGAGGCGCAGACCTGGCAGAACCAGGAATTCCGCATCCGCACCGACGTCGAACCCGCGAAGGACGTGCTGCAATCCATCTATCACACCAACGTGAAACTCTGCCGCCTCGAAGGGGAGATCGGCCGGGTCGAACCGGGAATGGCCGCCGACCTCTTGCTCAGCTCCGTCGATCCCCTCGCGAAGCTCGGCGACTACGACGATCCGGGGAGCGCCCTCGATCTCGTGATCGGTCGCGGGCAGGTGATGGTCGATCGCGTTTCATGACGAGCGATCCGCGATACCCGAGCGTCGACGATCTGCGAGCGCGTGCGCGTGAGCGCATCCCGCGCTTCGCCTTCGAGTACCTCGACGGCGGTTGCAACGAAGACGTGAACCTCGCGCGCAACACGGCCGAGTTGCGCGAGATCCAGTTGCAGCCGCGCTACCTCGACGCCTACAAGGGCGTCGACCTTCGCACCGAGCTCTTCGGTCACACTTATGACGCACCCTTCGGAATCGCGCCGATCGGCTTGCAGGGGCTCGTGTGGCCGCGATCTCCCGAGATCCTGGCTCGCGCCGCACGCGACCACAATCTGCCCTTCATCCTGAGCACGGTGTCGACCAGCAGCATCGAAACCATCGGCGAGCTCACCGAAGGCCGCGCGTGGTTCCAGCTCTACCGACCCAAGGAGGATCGCCTGCGTGACGATCTGATTCGCCGCGCCGCTGAAGCGGGGTGTCCGGTGCTGGTGATCCTGTGCGACGTGCCGACCTTCGGCTATCGGCCGCGAGACATCCGCAACGGCCTCGGCCTTCCGCCCCGCATGACCGCGCGCAACGTGATGCAGATGTTCGGACGGCCCGCGTGGGCGATGAATAGTCTCGCCGCGGGGGTGCCCACCTTCGAGAACCTCGTGCCCTACATGCCGGGGGGGCTCGACCTGAAACAACTCGGCGCCTTCATGGATGACACCTTCGACGGCCGCCTCGACTTCGAGCGCATCGCGCCGATTCGCGACCAGTGGAAAGGGAAGCTCGTGCTGAAGGGAGTCGCCAGCGCCGAGGACACCGAGAAGGCGATCGCGCTCGGCATCGACGGGGTGATCGTCTCGAACCACGGCGGTCGTCAACTCGACGCCGGGCCTTCTTCGATCCGTTCGCTCTGCGAGATCGCGGAGAGCTTCAGCGACCGCACCACCATCATGATGGACAGCGGGATTCGTTCCGGTCCCGACATCGCGCGCACGCTGGCCGCGGGCGCGGAGTTCGCATTCCTCGGCCGCGCCTTCATGTACGCGGTCGCGGCCCTCGGCAACAAGGGCGGTCACCACGCGATCGAGATCCTCACCCAGCAGTTCCAGCAGGTGCTCGACCAACTCTGCTGCGAACGGCCGGCGGAGTTGCCCTCGCGCCGCATCGCCTGAGAAGCCGCCCGTGTGCTCGGCTCAGTCGTCGTCCCGGTCCTGAACCTGGACCAGCAGTGAGTCGAGGGAGAGTGCGCTCTCGTCTCGTTGCGCTTCCGGAACGCCGCGCGGTCCGCTGACACCGTCGGGCACGGGGAACGGTTCCTTGTCCGCGAAGCGGCGCAGCACGTTGGTGGTGAGCTTCGCGACGTCGTTGTCGTAGTCGTTCGTCGCGAGGCTTCCCGCCCAGGCGATGCTCCCGGTGTTGAAGACCGCGCCGCCGCCGGGGGTTTCGAAGAACACGACATCGGCGCGCACGGCCGTGCCGGGGATGCGGCCTCCGGTCGCCAGGAACTCCTCCTTCGTCTGGAGCATGTCATCCGGGTGGCCTTCCGAAGACGCCAACACGATGGAGTGGGAGGGCGAGCCGAGGCGTTCGTCGAAGCGATCGATCTCCTGCCCCGCGGCCCCGCCGCCGATCGTTCCGTGATCGCCGAAGATCTCGCGATCCGAAAGACCCTCCACCGCGAAGGCCACGCGCGGATCGTCCCACGCGTCGGACTTGCGGTAGTAGCCGGAGATCGTGAAGCCCTGGGCCGCAAAGCCCGCGCCCGAAACGAGGTTCGGTGGACGCCCGATGCGTCGCCACAGGCCACCGAGTTCTCCCGTCGTTTCCATGATGTACTCGCCGGGCTCGGCGATCCACGCGCGGGTACCGTCTTCGGCGCGGCGCACTTCGATGGCGCCGGGCACGGTCTCGTGCACGCCGGTGCGCCAATAGAAACCGTTCGCGCCCATCACGATCATGCGCCCGCCGCGCGAGAGCCAGTCGTCGAGGGCATCGAGCATGGCGGTCGTCCAATACTCGGGGTGCGTACCGGTGACGATCACGCGGTAGCGATCGAGCAGCTCGACGCCTCGTTCGTGCAGCGCGTCGTCGGTGATCACATCGTGTTCGACGTCCGTCTGCGAGAGCCACGCGATCACGTTGGTGTCGGCATTGAACGACCAGAGCCCACCGCCGGGCTTCAGGTTCGTGACCGGGCGCAGATGCGTGCTGTAGGCGACACCGTGACCATCGCCGTGTTCGCTGTAGAGGCCGAGGCCGATCTCGGGGTGTTCGCCGAGGAAGCGGTCGTTGGTGACGTCGGCGGCCACCCAGCTCCCGAAGACGTGATCGGGGCTGAGGGTGAGTCGGATGTTCGCGTAGGCGCGATAGGTGACCGTCGGCGCCAACCACGCGACCGCGGCGGGTTCGGCCGAACGCGAGGGCATTGCGAAGAAGACGGCGTGGTCTTCGCTCGCCCCGGTGCGCGAACGCAGGGCGTAGACCCCGCTCGGCAGGTCTTCGGGGATCGTGAGTTCGCAGCTGGTCTCCCACCCCGCGTCGGCGAGATCGTCGGAGTGGAAGTGGATCGCGCCGTAGTGACTCCGGTCGACGGTCCAGTCGTGCACCTCGCCGGTCCACGCGACGCCCGGGACCGCACGGGCCGGCAGTTGGACGGTCTTGCCGTGGAGGCCGTGCGCGCCGGTATCCGTGATGTGTTCACTGCCAATGTCGAGAGAGAAATCCCACTGCACTTCGCCCGGCACTTCGGGGTCGCTTCCCAGACTGCAGGCGTCGAGGCGGCCGTCGAAGTGTCGATCGCGGGTGTCGCCGCGCAGCTGCGCGGCGAAGAGCAGGGGACCATCGGAGGCCACGCGTGCACTCGCAGTGCGCGACACGCTTGCGCCCCGCGCCGTCACGAGATCGCCGGGTGCGGTGACGAGGGGTTCGACGGAGAGCCGTAGCTCCTCACGGCTCGCGTCGAAGCTCGCGACGATACGACTCCAGCGTCGCAACGGGATCGGGCGATCGGATCGCAATCGCGCTTCGCCTCCCGCTCCGTCCCCTGCAGCAAACGTCGGAAAGCCGTCGTCCAACTCGATCGCGAAGCCACCCTTCGAGCCCCAGCTCGAGATCAGTGTTCGCGCACCGTCGACCAACGTCGGAAAGACGCAGAGCTCGACGCGAACACTCTCGAGGCTCGCGAGGTAGTCGTTCGGTTCGACGATCGCGTGGGAACCCTGCACGATCGGTTGCGCGCGGCCGGGGTAGCGACCGTTGACCGTGCTCTCGCACTCGATCTCCTCGTAGCCATGACCGCCCGGCGTGATGTCGCCGCAGATCACTCGGACGAGCTGGGCGTCGAAGTCCTCGCCGTCGAGGGAAGAGACCATGAAGCGAATGGTGTCGCCCGGTTCGACCGAGAGCGGGTCGCAATACGAGATGATGCGCTTGGGTCGTTTCGCGTCTGACATCTACTGTTTCTCCACTGGAGCGAGGTTCGGCCGCTTCGCCACGCGACCGTCGCCGGACGAAACCCCGCGAACGAGGCGGAACAACTTGGGGACGAGGTAGCGCGCGACCCAGGCGGCTTCGCCGAGGCCCTGGCGCAGCGGGCTCACCTCGCGCGCCACGGGAAGTGCAGCTTTCCACTCCTCGTGCTCGCCCGCGAGGGTTCCCGCGAAGGCTTCCGCCAGACGGGCATGTCCCGTCGGGTTCAGGTGGATGCGATCGGCGTCCCACAGGCGAAGGTCGGCGGCGGCGGAGACGGGTTCGCAATCGACGACCAGGACATCGTGCGCTCTGGCGCGCACGCGAATCGCCGCATTCAACACGCCAAGGCGTGGGACCACGCGTCGGGTGAGGCCCGTCTCCGGCAGGGGAAAGGTGCAGGTCATCACGGTGCATCCGCTCGCTGCGAGCGGTGCGAACATGGCTTCGAGATCGTCCGCGACGGCTTCGATGACCGAACCCGGGCGCAGCACGTCGTTGATGCCTCCCACCACGGTGGCGAGGTCGGGTTCGAGGCGCAGCGCCGGTTCGAGTTGTACCTCCCGGATCTCGCCGACGAGTTTTCCGCGCACGGCGAGGTTCGCGTACTGGAGGCTCGGATTCCGGGCGGCGAGGTGTTCGGCGAAGCGGTCGGCCCAGCCTCGCGGCACGCCATCCGGGTGATAGTCGTGCAGACCTTCGGTCTGGCTGTCGCCAATGGCGACGTAGCGCTGGAGTTCCCGACTCATCGCTCGCTCAGACGCCCGCGCGTTCGAACCAATCGAGCAGCAGGGCGTTGATTTCCTCTGGCTTCTCCTGGTGGGCGAAGTGGCCCGCCCCCTCGATGCGCTCTACTTCGACGCCGGCGGGAAAGTCCTCGTCGAGGAAGACGTGATCGTAGAGGCGCGTGTCCATGCAGCCGTCGTCTTCGCCGGTGATCGCGAGGGTGCGCACCGGGATGGTGGTGCGCTCCATGGCCGCCGTCTTCTTCCATCCCATGATGGCACCCGGTGAGGCGTTGATGCGGTAGTAGGCAAGCATGGCCTTCTTCACGCCTGGGGCTTCGAAGGTCTCGCGGAGCGATGCCCACTCGGCTTCGGGCAGCGTGAAATCGGGAGACCAGTCGCGCCACAGTCGCTTCACGAGGGCCCAATCGTTTCGCTCGACCGCCCACTCCGCGATGCCCCGCAGTTGGAAGAACTGCATGTACCAGGACAAGCGGAGCTGGGCAGGGACCTTGCGAATTCCATCCGAAAGACGCGCCGCGTGGGGGACCGCGATCGTGGCCAGCGAGTGGAAGCGTTCGGGGGCGATCGAACCCGCGACATAGGTGATCGCCGCACCCCAGTCGTGACCGACCAGGTGCACGCGATCCCAACCCTGATCCTCGATCCAGCGGACGACATCGTGACCCATCGCTTCGAGGGAGTAGTCGCCGTCTTCGGGCTGCGAACCCGGTTCGTAGCCGCGCAGGGTCGGGGCCACGACGCGATAACCCGCCTTCTCGAACGCGGGCAATTGAAAGCGGAAGCTGCGCGCGTTGTCGGGGAAGCCGTGCAGGCACAGCACCAGCGGCCCGTCGGGGTTCGCCGAGAAGCCGCTCGTCAGCGCGCGGAAGCGCAGAGCACCGCTCGTGAGTTCGATCGCTTCGAATTCTTCCGCCATATCGTGCTCGTTTCCTTCGCATCGCCGGGCGCCGGGGCAGGGCGATGCAGAATACCACTCCCGTTTGCTAGGAAGTCGCTTCCATCGAGAGGTCCCCCCGCATGAAGAGCCCGTTCGAGAGCGACGAAATCCTGGCCTTTCGTCAATCGCTCGTGAAGTTCATCGAAGACGAGATCGTGCCTCACGCCGACGAATGGGACGAAGCGGGCGACTTTCCCTGGGAGCTTCACGAGAAGGCCGGGGCGCTTGGCGTCTTCGGGATCGGCATCGACGAGGAGTACGGCGGCCTCGGCTTCGAAAACGCCTACATGCGAGCGGCGATGGGGGAGGAGTTCGGTCGCCTCGCTCCGGGTGGCGTGTGGGCGAGCCTCGCGTCGCGCAACATCATGACGGCGCCCGTTCAGCAACTCGGCTCCGAGGAGATCAAGCGCGGGCCGCTCAGTGAGATCGTTTCGGGAAGGAAGGGCGGGGCCCTCGCGATCACCGAGCCGGGTGGCGGGAGCGACGTCGCGAACATGACGACGCGCGCGAAGCGCGACGGCGACGATTGGATCATCGACGGCGCCAAGACCTTCATCACCGGGGGCATGAAGGCCAGCTACTACGTGGTGGGGGCGCGCACCGGTGGACAGGGACTCGAGGGCATCTCCCTCTTCTTCGTCGAAGAAGACTTCCCCGGCTTCTCGCGTACGAGCGTCGGCAAGAAGATGGGGTGGTGGGCCTCGGATACCGCGACCCTGCATTTCGACAGCTGCCGAGTGCCGGCGAAGAACATGCTGGGCGAAGAAGGGCAGGGCTTCCTCGCCATCATGCACAACTTCAACTTCGAGCGACTCGGGCTCGCGGCCTCGATGGTCGGGATGGCGAAGCGCTGCCTCGAGGACAGCATCCGCTACGCCCAGGAGCGCGAGACCTTCGGCCGCCCGCTGATCCAACACCAGGCCATCCGCCACAAGATCGCCGACATGTCCTCGAAAGTCGACGCGATGGAGAGCTACCTGAACCAGGCGTGCTGGCTCAGCGAAGACGGCCAACGCGTCGCGGGCGACATCGCGAAGCTCAAGCTCTTCTGTTCCAAGGAGCACGAGTGGATCGCGAACGAGGCGATGCAGATCTTCGGGGGCGCAGCCTACCTGCGCGGCAACATGGTCGAACGCATCTATCGCGAAACCAAGGTGATGTCGATCGGCGGCGGTTCGCAGGAGATCATGCGGGACCTGGCCGTTCGACAGATGGGGCTGTAACCCTCACCCGAGAAGGAGAGAAGACCATGTCCAAAGACGATCTCCCGTTCATCGATCGCATCTCGATCCAGATGGAGTACGCGGTACCGCTGATCCGCGATCTGCAGCAGATCCTCGGCGAAGAGCAGGTCAATGCGGCACTGGCGGAGCGTATCGAACGCCAGCGCGAAGCCGCGAAGCGAGAGGCAGAAGGTCAAACCCCCGATCTCTCGAACCTGTCTGCGGCGTTCGACATGTACGGCGAGGGCGGCGGCTACGACGGCTACGAAGTCCTCGAGAACGATGGTGAGCGCTATGACGTGAACGTGCGCGGCTGCGGCTACGCCAAGATGATGGAACGCCTCGGCGCGCGCGACATCGGCCCCCTGTTGATCTGCAACCTCGACTACGTTGCGGCCGACCGCGGAGGCGTCGAACTGACCCGCACCCAGACCTGCATGCAGGGCGCCGAGTACTGCGACTTCCGCTTCCGCAAGGCGGGCAGCAAATAGAGGGGGCGGGCGGAGTCGACTGCTACCTCATGGCTGAACCGCGGTGAGCGGTTTCGGAGCCGTGGCGGTCTCCGACTGTGCTTGCGGGTCGGCTTCGCGCCGCGCCCACTCGGCAAGCAGACGTCGGAATTCGTTCGGTCCCCGGTCAGCGATCACGGAGATGGGCCGTTCGAGTTGGCTCGCCGACCGTAGGAGTCCCTCCGTTCCGAGAGCGTCCTCGGCATTCAGGCTCCGACCCCACCAATTCACGAGGAATCGAGGGGTGCGACTCGCGACGATCGGATGACCGAAGCCGGTCGCAAACCAGGTGCGTTTCTCATCCATCGGCGTTGCGGCACCAATGACATAGATCGTTCCCCGCTCGAGGGGTTCGGTGTAGGTCACGGCGCCCCCGAGTGTGAAGCGCCAGCGCCGTTGATCGTGGAGCGTGCGGCCGTACTTCTTCCGCAGCCACCGCCCGAGCCAGCTCTTCGGGTGATCCAGTGCTTCGAAAAGCTCGGCTCCCCACGGAGATTCGGGATCCCAGCCACAAGTCACCGCGCGCCCATCGTCTTCTCGTGTGACGATCTGGCGTGGGACGATCGGCGTCGCGACACCCAGGGTCCTCTTATGCAGGAAGTGGAGGTGGGATTCGTCGAAGGCGTTCTCGATGACGTTCACGAACTCGGCCTCCAACAACTCGGGACCGTTGGTCGAAAGCGCCGCGCCCTGGTCGAGCACGTCGAAGCGGGGCGGCGATTCGAACGGAACGCTCCCCGCCGAGGGCCAGATCCAGACCACACCCTGTTGTTCGCAGACCGGGTAGTCGGGAACGTTCGCGCTTGCCGGGATCTTGTGGTCGGAGGGCTGGGAGGGAATGCGTTCGCACTTCCCTTCGGCACCGAAGCGCCATCCGTGGAACGGGCACTCGATCGCGCCATCGCGCACGCGTCCCTTCGAGAGATCGGCACCGCGATGCGGGCACACCGCACCGAGGGCACGCACTTCACCTCCGGCACGACGCGTGCGGTAGAAGACGATGTCCTCCCCGAAGATGCGGCGTCCCAGCGGGCGCTCGCTCAGTTCGCTCGACCAGGCGGCGAAATACCAGGCTTCGCGGGGGAGTGTCATCGCTGTTCTCCTGAGCCGAGGGGCGGCCCGTTCGCGTCAATCGTGTTGGGCCAGGTACGCGTCGCAGAGCTCGATCATGCGATCGCGGCCGAAGCTCGCTTCGTGTCCGCCGTGCACCACCCGAACCGGCAGCTCGCGCAATCGCTTCATCGTGGCCACGTAGGCGCTGCGATCGCTCTCGGGCAGGGTGTCCAGCAGGGGGCCGTCGTAGATGGCATCGCCCGAAAAGAGAATGCCCGACCCGGCGTCCCAGAGTCCCAGGCTCCCCGGAGTGTGTCCCGGTAGATGCAGCACTTCGAAGTGGCGATCCCCGAGGTCGATCACGTCCCCTTCGTCGAGGGGCGCCGCTTTCGTCGAGTGCACGGCGTACGCGTGGGGATCGAAGTTCGCGTCGGGGCGGGCGTCGATCAGGTAGGGGTCTTCGATCGGAAACCCGACCTGCGCGAGTTCGTCGAGGATGGGTTCGGGGATGTCGTCGCGACACATCAGCTGGAGCTCCCGGTAGTTCGCCATGCCGTCGACTTCGAGGCGGTGGATCCGCGCATCGTCGAATTCGTGCAGCCCCCCCACGTGGTCGTAGTGGAGATGCGTCGCCACGGTGGCCAACGGTTTGTCGACGAGGTTCGCGATCTCCTCACGCAGGGATGCGATGCCCAATCCCGTGTCGACCAGCAGGTCCTGCTCTCGCCCCCGCACGTGCCAGATGTTGCAACGCAACAGCGGGTGCGCGTGCGGTTCGGTGAGCCAGGTGACGTCGTCGGCGAGAGATTCCCGCGTGAACCAGCGGGGCGAGACGGGGAGGCTTGCATTCATCAGCGTGGATCTCCGAGTGTGGCCACGAGAGCGCGTGCCATTTCGATTGCGTCGCGGTCGCGACGACCCGGTAGCTGGATCTCTCGAAACATCTGATGGGACTCGCAGAGTGCGAGGAGGCCGTAGGAGACCCGTCGAGCTTCCGCCGCCGTCGCGTCGGGATAGACCTTGCGAAGCGTCCCCGCGAGGTCGCGTTGAAAGCGTGCGTACACGCCGGCGACGATCTCCCGGATGGATTCGTCTCGCGCCGCAGCGGCCTGCAGGTCGAGAAAGAGCGTGTCGTGGCGCGCGGCGACTTCGGCCAATCGATCGCCAAAGAGATTCTCGAGCAGCTCGCCGATGTCGTAGTCCGCGTGTTCGACCTGCAGGCTCAGGATTTCGTCGAACTGTGACATCGCGTAGCGAACGACGGCCTCGATGAGTCCGGAGCGGGACCCGAAGTGGTGAAGGAGCAGGGGCTGGCTGACGCCGGCTTCGGCGGCCACACGCCGCATCGAGCTGCCCTCGAAGCCCTCGCGCGCGATACAGCGCATGAAGGCCCGCAGGATCTCCTCTCGTCGCTCGGCTGAAAGATCTCGTCGTCTGGGCGGTGTCATGTCGCTGGGTTTATCATTTGATCAGAAAAAGATCAAGCGATCAGTCTCGAGTATTGACGGAGGCAGAAAATCCCAGTAAATACTGAAGTCCAGTAAATGCTCAATTTCTGAGAAGGGCCGGGCATGACCACGTACACCCAATTGAGGCGCGAGCCGAAGCAGCGACGCGGACAGGAGCGCGTGGAACTGATTCTCGACGCCACCCAGGATCTCTTCGGTGAGCTCGGTGTGGATGCGATCACCACCAATCACATCGCGGATCGGGCCGGCGTCGACATCGGGAGCGTCTACTACTTCTTCAACGACAAGTTCCAGATCTTCCAGTCGATCCTCGAGCGAGCCGGCCACGAGCTCTCGGAACGCCTCGACGAGTTCGCTTCGACGGGATACGCGGATCTCGATGCATGGACCAATGGCTTCATCGATGTCGTCGTGTCGTTCTGGCAGCGGGAGATCCTGGCCTGCCAGCTGCTCCAGGTGCTTCGCGCGAGGCCCGAGATGCTCGCCATGATCGAAGAGCAGGACGAAATCAACATCGCGATCCTGTCCGAGGGTCTGGCCCGCTACTGCCCCGGCACTATGCCCTCCCGCCGCCGACGCGCTGCGCGGACCACGAACGTGATGTTGTGGGAGCTGCTGCAGGATGCGTCGACCTGCTCCACGGCGCGCGAGCGAAACGCGATGATGCGCGAGGCGCGCATCGCCGTACACGCGTACATCCAGTCCGTATCCGACACCCCTGCGAGCACGCTCCGCGAGGTGCCGTGATGAGAGTCATCGCGACCGGCCGCGATCGCGCGCGCGAAATCTACGAGCACCTCGCACGGGTGCCGACCCCGAACGGAGGCGAAGCCCGATGACCGATCGACGACTCGATGCCCTGATTCCCGAAGCGCAGCGCGCCGACGTACGCGCGCCCATCGAGAACGCCCGGACGCTTCCGCGCGCGGCGTTCACGAGCGCCGACTTCTTCGAACTCGAAGTCGAACGCATCTTTTCGAGCGAATGGTGTGCTCTCGCCATGGCGGATCAGGTCGAGGGCGAGGGGGACCTGCTTCCGATCGATTTCTGTGGTGTGCCGCTACTGATGGTGCGGGGGGACGACGCCGTCGTCCGTGTCTTCCACAACGTCGTTCCCTACGACGCCTGCCTCGCCGTGATCGACCCGATCGAGGGCGCAGACGAGATCGTCTCGCCCTATCACGGCTGGCGGTACGACCTGCGCGGCCGGCTTCGCGCCGTGCCGTACTGGGACGGAACCGCCGCCGGCCACCTCGAAGCGCTCGGCGACAACGCGAGAGATCTGAAGTCCGTCCGCTGCGAGGTCGAGTGCGGTGTCGTTTTCATCGATCTCGGCGGCCGCGCGGGGAGCTTCGAAGACTTCATCGCGCCGCTGCGAACCGCGCTCTCGGAGTATCGACTCGATGAGATGGAGATCGGTCGGGGCCCCGACGGCGCCCCGCTGATGGACGGCGAAGACCTCGCCACGAACTGGAAGACGCACTACGAAAACTGGGGCATCAACGTCCTCCACGAGAGCTTCGTCCACGAGGGCTATGCCGTCTCGCGCGATACCACGGGCCAGATCCCGCGCGTCGATTCCCAGGGGCGGAAGACCTACGTCGATCGCATCGACCGGGGCTTCATGGCCTTGCAGTACCCGTGGAAGGACTTTCGCGAGACCTATCCGCCGATGAGCTTCGAGCATCTCGGCCTGAGTTCGGAGCCCGAGTTGGGTTTCTTCGGTTCGCTCTATCCGAACCTGCACTTCGGTGTGATGCCCCAGATGATCCATCTGATCATCGCTCTTCCCGCCGGACCCGGTCGGACGCGGACTGTCCGCGCCCAGTTCTACGAGCCCAACGCGGCGCGCAGTGAGGCCGAGGCTGAAGAGCGCGTTCTCGTGCAGGTAGGGATGTCGGAGGCCGGCGTGGAAGACGCGCGCATCAGTGAGGCCGTGCAGCGAGCGCGCCGGAGTCCCGCGTTCGACCAGGCCTACTACTCGCCGTTCTGGGATGTGATGCACCACGCATTCTCCCAGCGCGTGCTCGACTCCCTCGAGCGGCCGGAATCGCCATGACGGACCTCATCGAAGCGGTGATCGAGTGCGGCAGGCAGCCGCTGGGCGAAGCGACATCGTTGCCCTTCGCGGCGTACTCCGATCCAGATCTCTTTGCCCTCGAGTGCGAGCGCATCTTTCGCCGGGATTGGATTCCCGTCTGCGCCGAGGCCTCGCTGCGAAACCCGGGCGACTACCTCGCGCTCGACCTCGCGAACGATCCCGTGGTCGTGCTGCGCGCGAGTGACGGCGAGCTGCGCGCCCTGTCGAACGTCTGTCGTCATCGCGGAACACCGATCGCAGAGCGCGGCTTCGGCGAAAACCTGAAGCTCGTCTGTCCCTACCACGCGTGGAAGTACGACGAGTGCGGTCGCCTGCGCGGCGTGCCGCATGCGGGCTCGGTCGATGTCGATCGCGATCGACACGCACTGCCGAGCTTCGCCGTGGACGTCTGGGGTGGCATCGTCTTCATCCATCTCGGCCCCGATCCCAAGCCGCTATCGGAACGCCTCGCGGGCCTGGATGCTTCCCTCGCCGACTACGACCTCGACCGCTTCGACTCGATCCTGACGGCGGGGGCCGAAGAAGTCTGGGATGCGAACTGGAAGGCCGTGCTCGAGAACGGCATGGAGAGCTATCACGTCTTCAAGGTCCATCCGCAGTCTCTCGAACCCGAACTCGCGACACGCAACCACAGCTATCTGGCTGGCGGAGACGGCTGGTGTCTCACGCCGGGAGAGCGCACGAACGAAGCCCCTGCGGCTGGATACGGCGGCCTGACCGACTTCGCGAGGAGGCACTACGTGGTGACCGCCGTGCCTCCGTGCTTGTACGGCGGATTGCTCGCAGAGGTCTGGATCCTCGTCTTCGTCCACCCCATCGGTCCGGAGCAAACGCGGGTTTCGATGGCGGTCCTCGTTCCATCCGGACGCGAAGAAGACTTCTTCACGTCGCCCTTCGGAATCGAGTCTGCCGGGACGGTCGGTTCCGAGGATCGGGAGATCTGCGAACGACTGCAGCGCGGGATGAAGTCACGCGCCAGTGGTCCCGGGCAACTCGTCGAGCTGGAGCGAATCCTGGTCGACTTCCACCACTACCTCGCCGCTCGACTCGATCCATCGCGAGACTGAAGGAGCCATCGAATGAACATCGATCGCAGAAGACTTCTCCAGGGGCTCGGCGCGCTCGGCACCGCCGCACTCTTCCCCGGAATGGCCAGGCAGGCCTGGGGTGCACTGAGCGCCAGTGCTGCTCCCGGGCGCCCCGACATCACTCGTGTCTTTCGCAATGCCGATCGCGCCTTCGACCGCAAGACCTACTCCTTCGGTGTCGCCGGAGGTGAACGCTGGCGGTTCGGACTCGACGAACACCGCTTCGTCGTCTCTCCTGCCATCGGCGAAACGCCGGCGCTCGAGATTGGTGTTCGCCGGGTCGACGCCGAGAGTCGCATCGACGCGTGGACGACTGCTTACGACGAGTTCATCTGCACCCTCCGAGGAACGTACCGCGTGCGCATTGGGGACGAAGTTCACGAGGTCCCGAGCCGCGACATGCTCTGGATCCCGAAGGGCTCCACGGTCTCCCACGACGCTGACGTGGATGCCGAGATCTTCTATGCGATCGCGGGAAGCGCGCCGCGCGTGGGCGATCTCGTCGTGCCCGCTTCCGCCAACGCCAGCATGCCCGCGCGCGTGGTTCGGTATGCCGATCGGGAGTGGACCAACGTGCCCGCGCAACTGCGGAAGTTTTCCGACGGTACGAGTCGCGTGCAGCGCTGCAACTTCAATGGTTCGCGCGGCGTCGACGTCGAACACACCGGGTCGATGGGGCTGCCGGCGGCCGCCTACGCGAACTTCCCCGTCGATTCGATGCACGGCTGGATGGAGATTCCCTACGATGAGATCATCGTCGGCATGAAGGGCACCCTCCACGCATCCCTCAGCGATCAGCGATTCGATCCCAACCCGAGCGAGATCCAGACCCTCGACTGCGGCCCCGGCGATGTCCTCTGGCTTCCGAAGGGAACCTACGTGGAGTATCACAACGAGGAGGACGTCGAGGTCTTCTTCATGATGAGCCCCGGTTGTTGCTTCGACATGGCCGTACCGGGCGAATGGGAAACGGGGGTCTGGGAAGACCGCGTGGAGAAGCCGTAGTGGAGCAGTCGAAGACCCCTTTGGCCGAGATCGAAAGAACCAGCGGCTTCGCCCGCCTGGGTTGGGCGCTGCTCGTTGCATCGGTTCTGTGCTGGGTGCCGCTGCCGATCCTGCCCTTCGTCCCCATCGAGACCGAGTCGCAGATCACCTATGCAGGTGTGCTCGTCGTGTCCGCGGAAGTGGCCTTCTGGTCGGGCGCTGCGCTCGCCGGCCCCGAAGCCGCGCGACGCATGAGGTCCTGGTGGCGTCGAAACCCGAAGCCGCAGGACTAGCCCTTCTGCGCACCCCGAATCAGATGTCCGGGCAGGGCGCCCGTAGCTTCGCCGTTCTCGAAGATCGGCTGGCCCGCGCAGATCGTGGCTCGGTACCCGGTGGCACCCTGATATAGACGGCGACCCGAAGCCGGGAAGTCGTGACGCATTTCCGGTGCGGTGAGGCCGAGGCGGTCGTAGTCGATCACGTTGACGTCGGCGCGCAGGCCCGGTGCGAGCACGCCGCGATCCATCAGGCCGTACTGGTGGGCGGTGTCCATCGTCTGACGTCGCACGACGAACTCGAGAGGCATCTTCGCGCCGCGACTGCGATCGCGTGCCCAGTGCATCAGCATGAAGGTCGGCGTGCCGGCGTCGCAGATCGCGCCACAGTGCGCGCCGCCGTCGGCCAGCGACAGCCCCGTCTGGGGATGCAGCATCGTCTCTTCGATCGCGTCGAAGCGCTCGGTCGCGTAACCGAAGAGCGGGAAGTAGATGAGCCCCTTGCCCTCCTGGTCCATCAACGCGTCGTAGACGATCTCCGACGCGCTCTTGCCCGTCGCTTCCATCAAGCCCTTCACCGATTGCTCGGGGGCGGGCTCGTAGTCGTGGCCACCGCCCATCGGATACATCTTGTAGGTCGAGGCGGCGAGAAACTTCAGCATCGGCTCGGGGATCGGGGCGTTGGCGGGAAGCGAGTCGGTGCGCAGCTCGTCGCTTTCGAGCAGGCGCGCCTTCACTTCGGGTTCGCGCAGCTTCTTCAGGCGCTCGTCGATCGGGAGCTTCATCCACTTCACGTACTCGGGATGGCCCCAGAACGGGTGGATGCTCGTCTCCCAGCCCATCAGCACGCCGACGGGCCGACCGGAGAACTGGCCGCGCAGGTTCGTGATGCCCTGGGCCCGCGCTTCGTCGAGGCCCTTGAGCCCTTCCTTGTAGAGTTCGGGGTTCTCGTCGATCTGCTGCAGGTTGAAGGTCACCATGCGCCCGGTTTCGCGGGCGAGGTCGGTCATCCAACCCATCTCCTTCGGCACGTCGCGATGGGTGAGGCTCATCTGGAAGACACCGGCGTTCTCGGCGTTGAGCGCCTCACCGATACCGAAGAGTTCGTCGCGCTCGGCGAAGGTGCCGGGCACGGGAACACCCTCCTTCGTGTTGTGCATCTCGGTGCGAGACGTCGAGAAGCCGAGTGCGCCGGCGCGCAGGGCCTCGCGAACGATTTCCTGCATCTGTGCGATGTCGTCCGCCGTCGCGGCTTCGTTGTCGATGCCCCGCTCGGCCATCACGTAGGCGCGCAGGGCGCAGTGGGGCACCTGCACGCCGTAGTCGATCGCGTGTTCGCGGCGTTCGAGGGCGTCCATGAATTCCGGGAAGGTCTCCCACTCCCACTGGATGCCTTCGTGCATGGCCGAACCCGGGATGTCTTCGACCGCTTCCATCAGGTCGATGAGCTCGTCGTGCATGTGTTCTTTCACCGGAGCGAAGCCGACGCCGCAGTTGCCGACGACCACGGTGGTGACACCGTGCTCGGAAGAGGGCGAGAGCATCGGATCCCAGGTGGCCTGGGCATCGTAGTGGGCGTGGATGTCGACCCAGCCGGGAGTGACGAGGAGCCCGTCGGCGTCGATCTCGCGTGCGCCTTCGCCCACGCCTTCGCCCACCGCGGCGATGCGATCGCCATCGATCGCGACATCGCCGGTTCGGGGGGCTTCACCCGTTCCGTCGACGAGGGTTCCTCCGCGGATCACGAGGTCGTGCTTGCTCATGCTGGGCTCCTAGTTCGTCTGCAGAAAGTCGAGAGTCGAAACGAGACCGTCCGCGAAGCCTTCGCGTTCGGCGAGATCGAGTACGCGCTCGGCGTCTTCGCGCGCAACACCCCAGCCGACGAGCAGGCCCTGGACGAGGGTGTGCACGAGGCGTTCGGGTTCGATGCGCCCGCGTGCGCTGCGCACGAGCTTGCGGGTCTGTACGACGCCCTGGAGTGCCGCCCACAGCGCCACCGCGCGTTCGTTGGGGTCGCCCTCGGTCAGCACTTCGCACTCCTGGGCGACTTCGATTCGCACGGCGAGATCGACTAGCGCCGACCAGGCTGCTTCGAAGACATGCGCGGCTTCGCGATCGGGCAGCACGAGGTCCGGCGTGCTTAGGTTGCGCGTCAGGTAGCCGAACTCGGCCGGCGACGTGTCGGCGAAGCGTTCGAAGACCAGGGTCGTGACCACGATCGAGAGCAGGGCGCGGTCGAGTTCGGGCAGCTTGTTGTCCAGCGCGAAGGCGTCGGCGTCATCGGTGCGTTCACGCACCGCGGCCACCAGCGCCGCGATCACCGCGCGCTGTAGTTCGGCGTCGAGCGCATCCTTCGAGGGGAAGTAGCGGTAGAGTGCCGCCGTCGTGACACCGAGACGCGAGGCCACACGCGAAAGACTGACGGCCTCACTGCCTTCCTCGCGCAGCATGGCCAGCGCCTGGCCCAGGATCTCGCGCATGCGCGCCTGTCGCTTGCGGGCGACCCGCGGCGAATGCCGTGCCTGCTCGAGATCGATGACGTCGTGGCTCACGCGCCAAAAAGTAAAAGGCGTTTACAGAAATCTCAAGCGCGAGGGCGTGCCAGAAAAACCCTGCTTCTACGATGACTTGGAGGGGGCCTCGGTCAGGCGGGATCCAGCACCACCACCGGGATCGTTCGCTCGGTGTTGTCCTGGTAGTCGGTGTAGGGCGGGTAGAGCTCGACCATCTTCGCCCAGATCTCCTCGCGCTCGGCCCCTTCGGCCACCCGTGCACGGGCGTGCACAGCCTTCGGGCCGACCATCAGGTCGCATTCGGGATCGGCTTCGAGGTTGCGGAACCACAGCGGGTGGTCGGGCATGCCGCCCTTCGACGCGATGATCACGTAGCTGTCGCCGTGCTCGCCGTAGATCAGCGGAAGCGATCGCGGTTCGCCGCTCTTGCGCCCCTTCGTGGTGAGCAGGAGGGTCGGCAGGATGCCGGGGCCGCCCAGCGGCGTCGAATCCCACTGATGGGCCTTCTCGGGGTCGGATTTGTAGAGGGCGATGTGTTCGGCGATCCAGGGAATCTCGGAAAAGTTGGCCATGTAGGGTCTCACTTCGTGTTGGGGGTCAGTCGCATGGGTCGTGTTGGATCTTGCTTCCGGCAGGATGGATATCGAACTCCTGGGCGCCCAGCCCGTCGATCCAGGCGCGAACCCGATCGCCGGGCGCGAGGTAGCCACCGGGCTCGCCGGTCTTGGCGCGCGCGATCTGCTCGATGCGGAATTGTTCGAGGGGGCCGCGCAAGCGGAGCAGGCCGCGGAAGGTGACGCCCGGAATCGACGGTGCCTGCATCGCCACGCCTTCGGGTGTGCCGGTCTGGATGATCGTGCCGGCCGGAAGCATCGCGGGCGCGTCGTCGCTGCGCTGGATCGCGAAGGGGAAGCGTTGGTCTCCACCCCGACTCTCGAAGGGCATCGTCGTGCGCAGGCCCTCGCTCTCGATCTGGTTCGCGATCTGCGCCAGCAGATCGTGGGGCTTCACGATCATCGCCTCGGTCGTCGCGTTCTGTCGCTCGACGAAACCGTCCCCCTCATCGACCGAGAGCCCGATCCGCAACCCCTTCTGGCCGCAGCGTTCGGCGGCGGCGAAGAGCTCGCGCCCCCGCACCATCCACGGCCCGGCCGGCAGGAAGTTCGGCTGTCCCTTGCCCTCGACGAAGCCGATGCCCGGAGGTGAGAAACCGACGCGCTTGATCAGCGCTTCGCGATCGGTGATGTCGTTGGAGACGAAGAAGGCCGTGTTGTCGAGAAAGCTGTCGAGGTCGGGACGGTTCGAGAGATCGACGCCTTCGAGCAGCACGTATGCCAACTCGACTTCGTAATCGAGCAACACCACGCCATCGGGTGGGGCGACATGGCCGTAGGGTGCGCTCGGCTCGACCGGTTTCGGAAACAGGAAGACATCTCCGCCACCGGCTTCGTCGGCGTGGGCGGCATAGTTCAGGCCCACTGAGATGATCACGCTCGTTTCGTCGTAGAGCGCCTCCTGCGGAACGGAGACCGGTGCACAGACGCGCTCCCGCACTTCGTCTTCGCCGATGCGCCAGACGGTCGCGTCGAGACCGATCGGAGTCGCGACCGCCTCAAACACGTCGGCGAGGGGCGTGTCGGTCGAAGCGATCGGCGCAACCGCGATGGGTACACCGTCCCTGGCCTCGATCACCCGCGCGTAGACCGGTTGGCCGTCGGGGCCGACGACCCGCGCGACTCGCGCGATCCCTGCGTCATCGAGACACTGCGCCGCACTGGCGAAAGCGGTGCTTTGTACCACCAGCAGGATGATTGCACTCGCGACCAGCAGCTGGCTTCCGGTGCGCAGCACGTGGCGCAAATAGATAGAAAGAAGAAGGTTTCGATTCGGCATCCGCGAGAGGGTCCCAAGCTCGCGAGGTCTGTCAAATCCTTGCGATCGCAAAATCGCGATTCCGCGTCCGCGCGGACTCAGCGTCAGCGCAGCGCCGGCATGGCGCCCGGCGTATCGTTCGCTCGCGCCGCCCGGGTTCGAGCGGCGACCCCACACGCGGGAATCGACGGGATCCTCCATTGCCGATCGAAGTCCACATCCGAAGAGCCGCGCGCGTGCCCGATCCGGCGCGCCTCGATCGTTATCTGCGCGCTCCCGAGCTGGGCCCGAAGATCCTCTTCTTCTCGGGCGGCACGGCCCTCGCGAAGACCTGTCGCGAACTCAAGCGCTACACCCACAACTCCATTCACCTTGTCACGGCCTTCGACTCGGGCGGGAGTTCCGCCGAGATCCGGCGCGCCTTCGGGGTGCTCTCGGTGGGCGACCTGCGCCAGCGCATGATGTCGCTGGCCGACGAGACGGCGCGCGGCAACCCCGAGATCTTTCGCCTGTTCTCCTATCGCCTGCCCGCGGATGGCGGCGCCGACGAACTCTGGGCCGAACTCGATTCCCTCGTTTCGGGCGAGCACGAACTGGTGCGCGTCGTCCCCGGCCCGCTGCGGCGCCTGGTGCGGACCCACCTACGCGAGTTCCAGAACCGCATGCCGTCGGATTTCGATCTGCGTCGCGCGAGCGTGGGCAACCTCGTGATCACCGGGGGCCTGCTCGCGAACGAAGGCGACATCGACGCGGTGCTCTTCCTCTTTTCAAAGCTGGTCGAGGTGCGTGGGCAGGTCGTTCCGATCACCGCCCAATCCGTCGAGTTGGCGGCCACGCTGGCCGATGGCGAGCGCGTGATCGGGCAGCACCGGCTCACGGGGAAGGAGGCTCCGCCGATTTCGAGTCGCGTCGTGGATCTCGAACTCGTGCGCGCGCTCGACGACGACACGTCGGCCAGCGTTCGCGCGGACGAGAAGCTGCGGCGTCTGATTCGCGAAGCCGATCTCATCTGCTTCCCGACGGGAAGCTTCTACTCGAGCGTACTCGCCAACCTCCTCGTACGCGGGGTAGGGCGCGCGATCGTCGAAGCCCCCTGCCCGAAGGTCTTCGTGCCCAACATGGGCCACGACCCCGAGCAGGTCGGGATGTCTCTCGGAGACAGCGTCGAAGAGTTGATCGCCGCGGTGCGCCGAGACGCGGGGGAGGACACGCCGATCGATCGCATCCTCGACATCGTGGCGATCGATTCCCACGGCGGTCGCTACGAGACACCCCTCGATCTCGCGCGTCTCAAGGAGCTGGGTATCGGCGTCCTCGACACCGAACTCGTCCAGGACAACGGCTGGTCGCTGATCGACGCCCACACCCTGGCGACCACTCTGCTATCTCTCGCCTGAGCGCGCCTCGTTCAGCCGCCGGGAGACCCGCAGTGAAGATCCACGACTTCCCCCTCGCCCCGAATCCGCGCAAGCTTCGCATCTACCTGAAGGAGAAGGGGATCGAAGTTCCCTTCGTGCTCGTCAACATCATCGAGGGCGAGCAGTCGAGTGAGGCCTTCCTGGCGAAGAATCCGTTGGGCAAGACCCCGGTGCTCGAGCTCGACGATGGGACGTATCTCACCGAGAGCCTTCCCATCATCGAGTACTTCGAAGAGCTCCACCCCGATCCGCCGATGTGGGGGACCACGCCGATCGAACGAGCCCGCGCACGTCGCATCGAACGCATCGCCGATGTCGGTCTCTTCGTGCGCGTGGCTCGCTGGGTGCATGCAGAGCAGTCGCCCCTGCCGAACGTGGCCCCCGACCCCGCCATGGCGAAGGCGATGCGCGAAGAGATGCCGACTTTCCTCGAGGTGCTCGACAACGAGCTGCGCGGTCGCGAGTTCCTGGCGGGCGATCGGGTGACCGTCGGCGATTGCACGCTGTTCGCGACCATCGGCTTCGCGCGCTTTCGCGAGCTCGAACTCGAGAAGGGCTACGACGAAATCACGCGTTGGTACGAGGCCTTCTCGAAGCGGCCGAGCACCGAGGTGGCGTTTCCCTGAAACCCCCGTGATCATCGCGATCCGGGTTGGGGGGCCCGATCGAAGATGGACGCATCCGCATATGCGATCGAAGCGGAGCTCGGCGCCACCCATTGGTGGTTCGAGGGGCGCCGCCGCATCCTTCGCGCGGTGCTCGAGGGCGTGGAGCGCCCGGATGCGCCACGCATCTACGACATCGGGCCGGGCTCGGGGCAGAACCTCTCCGTCTGGCGTGCGTACGGTGAAGTCGTGGCGGTCGACGCGAGCCCCGAGGCGATTCGATTCTGCAGGTCGCGTTACGACGGGGTGATGCAGGGGAGCCTCGAGCGTCTCCCCCTCGCCGCCGACTCGGCGCAGTGGTTGGTCGCGACCGACGTGCTCGAGCACCTGCGCGATGACGCCGCCGGGGCCCGCGAGTTCGCGCGCGTGCTGAAACCCGGACCCCGCTCACTCGGCGTTCTCACCGTTCCGGCCTTCGGTTGGTTGTGGGGCGTGCAGGACGACGTGACGCATCACTTCCGCCGCTACACGAAGCGGCAGTTCGCTTCCCTGCTGCGCGGCGCCGGTCTCGAGATCGAACGACTCACCTACTTCAATACCTGGTTGCTTCCGCCGATCGCGCTGGGGCGCTTCTTGATGCGTACGACCGGTATGCGCCCCGAGAGCGAGAACAATCTGAGCGCACCCGGAGTGAACGGCCTTCTCAATGCCATCTTCTCGAGCGAAGCCGCCTGGCTTCGTCGGTTCGACCTGCCGCTTGGGGTCAGTCTTCTCGCAATCGTTCGCAAACCCGCCTCGTGATCGTTCGCGCTACTGCGGGTCGACGTGCAGGCCGATACACGCGCCATGTCGCCCTGGCTGCGCCTGAAGAAGCGAACCCGCGAGGTCGTGAACGTCGCGTCGTCCGCTGACGATCATCTGAGCCGGGTCTTCGACGTCACGGTGATGGTCCTGGTCGCGGGGAACATTCTCGCCGTCATTCTCGAATCCGTCGAAGCACTCGCCAACCGCTATGGCCCCTTCTTCGCAGTCTTCGAACTGCTGTCGGTGGCCGTCTTCACGGTGGAACTCGTGCTTCGCGTCTGGGTGGCGGCGGAGGATGGGCATCGCGGCGTGTCGGAGTGGCGCGAGCGCGTGCGTTACCTGCTCAGCCCCATGGCCCTCGCCGACATCGCGGCGATCGCCCCCTTCTACCTCTCGGGCTTCTTCGCGATGGATCTGCGCTTCCTGCGTTTCCTTCGCCTGCTCCGCGTACTCAAACTGACCCGCTACTCGCCGGGGCTCGCCGTGTTTGCCGAGGTCATGCGTTCACAGCGCGCGGCGTTTGCGTCGGCCTTCACGGTCCTCGTGTTGATGATGATCTTCGCTGCGAGCGCGATGTTCGTCGTGGAGCACGAAGCGCAACCCGAGGCTTTCTCTTCGATTCCCGCATCGATGTGGTGGGCCGTCGCGACGCTCACGACCGTGGGATATGGCGACGTCACCCCCATCACGCCACTCGGCAAGTTCATGGCGTCGTCGATCATGGTGGTCGGCATCGGCATGGTGGCCCTGCCCACCAGTATCCTGGCCTCGGGCTTCACCGAGTTGCATCAACGTCACCTGCGCACCCTCGAGATGGAAGCGGATCGCGCGGCCGCCGACGGGGTGCTGACCGACGATGAAACGACCCAATACAACGAGCTCGCCGAACAGCTCGGCATCGACCCCACCGAGGCGCAGCAGATCGTCGAGGCTGCGACGCGCAGTTTCCAAGCGCTCGACGGTGAAGAGGGGATCTGTCCCCACTGCGGCAAGGGCGCGACCGAAGCCTGATCCACCCGCGCACCCGCGGCGCGAATCCGCTACCCACGAGAGATGGACAAGGGCCAGCTTCTGCTGTTCCTCACCCAGGTCGCGGTCGTGCTCGCTGCGGCACGCATCCTGGGGGAGGTCTTTCGCAGCTTCGATCAGCCTCCGCTCGCGGGGGAGATCCTGGCGGGCCTGCTGCTGGGCAAGACGGTCTTCGGGCAGATCGCCCCCGGCGCCTTCGACACGCTCTTTCCCAACGACCCGACGCAACTCGCCCTCTTCGACGTCACGGCGCAGATCGGCATCCTCTTCCTGTTGCTGGTGATCGGCCTCGAGGTCGACGTGGCTTCGGCCTGGCGCCTGCGCAGGCAATCGTTTTCCGTCGCCGTGGCGGGCGTGCTGATCCCCCTCGCCCTGGGAACCGGGGTCGCGTGGATCGCCTACGACGCGTGGAGCGACGGCGAAGTGCCGAAGCTCGCCTTCTCGCTGTTCGTCGGTGCGGCGATCTCGATCACGGCCATCACCGTGGTTGCGCGCCTGATGTTCGACCTGAAGATCGTGAAGAGCGACCTCGGGCTGCTCCTGCTCTCCGCCATGGCGATCAACGAGCTGCTCGGCTGGCTCGTACTCGCGATCGTGCTCGGCATGGTGGGCGCGGCCGATCACGGTGGCGCCAGCCCGGCGGCCCTCTTGATGATCGTGGGTGGCACGGCGGTGGCCGCCGGGCTCGCCACGACTTTCGGGCGCACCCTCACGACGCGGATCCTGCAGTGGTTCGACGCGCGCGGGCTGCCCAACCCCTCGACTCCGCTCTCCTTCGTCGTCTGCCTCGGGCTCTTCTGCGGCGTCGCGATGGAAGTGATCGGCGTGCATCCGATCTTCGGCTTCCTGATCGCGGGGGTGATGGCGGGCGATCACCGCGCGCTTTCGGAGCATTCGCGCTCGGTCATCTCGCAGATGGTCGAGTCGATCTTCGTGCCGCTCTTCTTCGCCGGCATCTGCCTGCACGTCGACTTCGCGGCGCGCTTCGATCTCCTGCAGGTGCTGGTCATCACTGCGCTCTCGGTCTTCGGGAAGTTCTTCGGCGCCTGGGTGGGCACGCTGGGTGTTCCGATGCCCGCCTTCGATCGGCTCCCGACTGCGATCGCCCACATGCCGGGCGGCTCGATGGGCGTCCTGCTCGCGGTCGTCGGTCGACAGGCCGGGGTGATCGACGAGCAGCTCTTCGTGGCGATCGTCTTCGCTTCGATCGCTTCGTCGCTCGTGGTCGGACCCCTCTTCACCTGGTCGCTGCGGCGTCGCGAAGCGCTCAACATCCTTGGGCTCTTCTCGAAGCAGGGGCTGATCCCCGCCCTCGAGGGACGCGATCGCTACTCAGCGATCGAAGAGCTCGTGCACCGCGCCTGCGAGATCGATCCCGGGCTGCCCGAGTCGGCTCTGCAGCGCGCCGCGCGGGCGCGCGAGGAGACGATGGCGACGGGCATCGGGGGAGGCATCGCGGTGCCCCACGCGCGTCTCGACCTGCTGGAGCGGCCCCTGGTGCTGCTCGGCGTTTCGAAGGAGGGCATCGAATGGGACGCGATCGACGACCAGCCGGCCCACCTCGTCTTCCTCATCCTGACGCCCCGCGACGACGCCGACACCCAGCTCGAAATCCTCGGTACGCTTGCGCGGGGTGCCAGCCGCCCCGAATCGCGCGCCCTCATCCAATGTGAAAGCCCCGCGCAGATGTGGACCCAACTGCAGGGGATGTTGCGCCCGCAGGAAGATTGACGAGATGTCGAAGAACAACCCCCCTCGCTGGACCGGCTACTTCACGCTCGCGGCGGTCGCACTCGCACTCGCTGCTCCCGTCCCGGCCGACGCCGAATTCGCACCCGCGCTGCGCGACGACGACGGGCGCTTCGTGAACGTCGTGGGCCCGATCGGACACGGCACGGTCGGCGTGCGCTTTCCCTTCTTCTTCCGCCGCATCGCGGCTTCGCTCTCACCGCGCGCAGGGATGCCGCCGGTTGTGCCCAACGACGGTGCCTTCCTGCGCGAGAACGCGAAGCACAGCACGCCGACGGTGACCTGGATCGGTCATGCGACGCTGCTCGTGCAGATGGAGCACCTCACCTTCCTCACCGATCCGAACTGGAACGACATCACGAGCCCGGTCTCCTTCATGGGGCCGCCGCGCCTCGTACCGCCCGGGGTCGCGGTCGAAGATCTCCCGCCGATCGACTTCGTGTTGATCTCGCACAACCACTACGACCATCTCGATCTGCCGACCCTGCGCACCCTCGCCGAACGCGATCCGCGCACGCGCTTCTTCGTTCCCCTCGCCAACGGGGAGTTGTTGCGCGAGAACGGGATCGAGAACGTGCAGGAACTCGATTGGGGCGACACGGCAGGGGTGGCCGACGCGACGATCCACTGCCTTCCTTCGCAGCATTGGAGTCGCCGTGGCCTGTTCGACGAGCAGAAGGCCCTATGGTCTTCTTGGGCGGTGACAGGCCCCGAGCGTCGTTTCTACTTTGCCGGCGACACGGGCTACTTCGATGGCTTCAAGCAGATCGGTGAGCAGCTCGGTCCGTTCGACCTCGCAGCGGTCCCGATCGGCGCCTACGAGCCGCGCGCCATGATGCGCAGCTCACACACCAACCCCGAAGAGGCGGTGACGCTGGGGATCGACGTCGGAGGAAAACGCCTGCTCGGCATCCACTTCGGCACTTTCGACCTGGCGGACGAACCCCTCGACGAACCGCCGAAGCGCATGCGCGCCGCGGGCCGCGAGCAGGGGCTCGCCGACGATCAGGTGTGGATCCTCGACATCGGCGAGACGCGGGAGTTCTAGCCGCCAGCCACTGCGTCGAGTACGTCTTCGATCGGCGGATGGTCTCCCGCTTCGCGACTCGCGTACTCGTAGACGAGCTCTCCGCCCTCGCGGATCACGAAGACACCGCCGAGCTGGAAGGCATCGCCCTGCACGCTGGTCTGACGAAAGCCCGCTCGAAGCGAACGCATCGCGTTCAGCCCGACACGGGGTGAGAGCATCTCGAGTCGACCGCGGCGCAGCTCGGCAGTCTTGTAGGCCACGAGATCCGGATCGATCACCACCGGGCAATCGAGCTTCATGTCTTCGCGAAACGCGCGGGCGAAGTCGAGGTTGCCGTTGCCCACGATCACGAGGTCGGCGCCGAGATCGCGGATCTCATCGAGGTTGTCACGCAACTGCGCGACCTGCTCACGGCAGAACAGTCAGCCGAAGTGGCGGACGAAGGCGAGGACGGCGGTGTGATCCCGCCAGTAGCTGTCCAAGCGATGCCACCCGCCGTGGGTGTCTTCGAGTTCGATCGAGGCGAGTTCGCCTACCAGGTCGTGGCTTGCGCTCACGGGAGTCTCCTTGCAGGCCAGGGCGGGGCGCGGCGCGTGCTGATCGCGAAACTGTAGCGGCCCGATATCGCGGTCGCCGTTCGACATCTCGCGGGCCGGGCGCCATGCTTGGTCTTGGAGACCTCACGCACAACTCGAGGAGCCTGCGAACCGTGGAAACACTCGAACTCGCGCGTCACTTCTTACGACTGTTGGAAGAGGGCGACCAGGAGAAGGCGCGGGCCTGTTACGCCGAGGACGCGCGCATCTGGCACAACTTCGACGACTACGAGCAAGACGTCGACGAGAACCTGCAAACCCTCGGTTGGATGGTCAAGAACAGCCGTTCACGTCGCTACGACATCCAACGTCTCGAAGAGATCGAGGGTGGCTATCTCCAGCAGCACGTCCTGCGTATCGAAACCAGGTCGGGCGAACAGATCGCCATGCCCGCATGCGTCGTGGTGCAGGTACGCGACGGGCGCATCGCGCGCATCGAGGAGTACCTCGATCCCGCGTCCGCGGTGAAGCTCGGCGGGATTCCCGACTAGGGCGTTCGCACCCGCGGCGTATCGTCGAAGCGGATCTCGACCAGCGTGCCGAAACCGGGCACCGCGGTTGGCCGCAGACGCGAGAAGATGTCTTTCGTGTACTCGGGGTCGTCGGTGATGGCGCGCGCCATGCCGTGACGTTCCTCGCCGCGGATCAGCACCGTGACGGCGTGCCCCTTGCCCTGGAGCGGTCGCCACCACGGGCCGTCGGCACCGGCGAACACCATGCCGTTCTCTTCGAGGTAGTTGACGGGGAGGGTGCGGCCGTCCGGCAGGCTGATGCCCATCACCTTCTGGGCCCGCTCGCCATCCGGGTTGTTGCGGATCTCGCGCAGGACCCGGGGGTTGGAGATCGAGTTGGTGTAGAACGCGAAGGCTACGCCCGCGAGGCCGAGCGCGCCGAGTACCAGAAGAATGATGCGAATCACGATCCCTCCCTTCCGTGGCGCCGCTCGGGATTGTTACTCTGAAGCGCCCTCGAAGAAACCACCCAAGAGGCCGAACTTCGCATGAGCAACGCATTCAGCGAGCTGCGCGGTGATCATCCGCTCGCCGTCTACATCGATCTGAAGAGCCCCTACGCCTACATCGCGATCGAGCCCACGCGCGACATGGCGCGCAAGCACGGCGTCGCGATCGACTGGCGCCCCTTCACCCTCGATATCCCGAGTTATCTGGGCAGCGCGAAGGTCGACAAGAAGGGGAAGGTCACGAAGAGCAAGCGAACCGCGACGCAGTGGAAGGGTGTGAAGTACGCGTACATGGACGTGCGTCGCTACGCGAATCTCACGGGCAAGACCACGCGCGGCACCGTCAAGATCTGGGATTCGAGCCTCGCGGGGATCGCGATGCTCTGGGCCAAGGCCCAGGGCGCCGAAGCCTTCGATCGCTTCGTCGACACGGTCTATCCGCCCTTCTGGAATCGCGAACTCGACATCGAGGACGTCGCGGTGCTCGAGAGCGTGCTCGCCAGGGCGGGGCTCGAGACGCGTGGCTTCGAAGCGTATGCGGAAGGGGAGGGCCGGGCGCTCCACGACGAGATCAACGAGCGCGCATTCGATGCGGGCGTCTTCGGCGTGCCCACGTACCTGATCGAGGACGAAGCGTGGTTCGGTCGCGAGCATCTGCCGCGCGTTTCGTGGCTGCTCGGTGGTCGCAAGGGGGATGCGCCGCTCATGATGAATCGGAGCTTTGCGGCGTGAGTGTTCCTTCCCGACTCGACGATGCCCGTCTCACCGCTCTGTTCGACGTGCGGCAACCGCTCGCCTACCTCGCGCTCGGGCCGACCCTGGAACTGGGGCGCGAGGAAGGCATCGAGATCAACTGGCTTCCGGTGGACGTGTCGCCGCTCAAGGCGCCTTCCAAACCGGGCCGCGATGACGATCGCAGCATTCGCCATCGTCGCATTCGCGCGAACGAGATCGCGCGCGAGATCGAAACCTACGGGGCCGCTCAGGGGCTCGTGTTGCGCGACTACTACCGCGATCCCGATCCGAGTGCTGCCAACGTGGGCTGGCTCTGGGTGCGCGAACGGGCGCCCGAACGCCTCGCCGACTACCTGCGCGAGATGTTCCGCGCCTACTGGGCCGTGGAACTCGACCCGAGCGACCCCGAAGCCGTGGGCAAGCTTGTCGCCACCCTCGGCATCGAGACCGAGGGCTTCGAGGCGTGGCAGCGCGAAAGCGGTCCGGCCGCACTCGAAGCGCTCGAGGAGGAGATCGTCGAGCGCGGGGTCAACCCGGGTTCTCCCGCCTATTGGGTCGACGGTGAGCTCTTCTGGGGTGGCCAGCACCTCGAGATGATCCGCTGGATCCTCCGCGGGCGACAGGGGCGCGGGCCCATCTGATCCGTCGAGGTCGAAGGGCGGGGGTTGCTACGTTCGCAAGCACGCGCCGGGAGGAAACAGATGGCATCGAGCAACGCGACCTTCGACTACCAGGGCGACGGCTTCGCGGTACGCGACGAGATCGTGCAGACCCACCGCATGGCCTGGCAGGCGATCGGGGCCGCGGGTTCGCAACTGACAGCTGCTGAGCGCGTGGAGATAGCACGCCAGGCGCGCGCCACTCGCGCGAAGCGCGGCGACCCCGCCTGGCTGCGCGACGGGCTTCCCGACGCCGAGGGTCGAATCTCGGACGAAGCGGTCGACGCCGCCCGCACCATCGCTGCGGATGCCCACAAGATCAATGCCGAGTGGGCCGCGAAGAAGATCGAAGCCCTCGGTGAAGCCGCCTACGTGGAACTCGGCTCGATCGTCGTGACCGTCACCGCGATCGACGCGTTCAACGAAGCTCTCGGGCGCGAACACGAACCGCTGCCGACTCCCGTGGAAGGGGAGCCGACGGGGGAGGTGCTCGAAGAGGCCGCACAGGCGGGTGCCTACGTGCGGATGATGGACCCCTTCGCCGGCCCCAATGTGGCCCGTGCGCTATCGCTCGTGCCTTCCGCCAACCAGCTCTTCGTTGCGAACGTGATGTCGATGTACAGCAGCCCCGGTGGTGGCTTCTACGACATGGAGTGGAACGGCCCGCTCAACCGCCCGCAGGCCGAGCTGCTGGCGGCGCGGGTGAGCGCCGTGAACGAGTGCTTCTACTGAACGACCTCCCATGTGGGGCTGCTCCGTGCGAGCAGCGACGCGATCGGGCAGGAGTACAGCCTCGAAGCCACGGTGGGGGGCGAGGGCGCTTCCACGATCGAACACGGTGAGGAGCTCGTGCGTTTCGGTGAAGCCGTCACCCGCGGTAGTGACGACCTCGCAGCCGCGCGCGAAGCGCTTCGCGCGGCCGTGGGCGGGGCGGGCTTCGTCGAGGCCTGCGGCATCGCGGGCATCTTCAACGGCCTCGTGCGCAACGCCGACTTCAGCGGCATCCCCCTCGACGAGGGAACCCTCCACGGCTCGGCGGACTTCCGAGAGCAACTCGGGCTCAACGAGTTCGGCGGCGCCGCCAACACCGATATCGAGCGAGGCGATTCCGCCAAGGCACCAGAGCGATTCCTCGGCGTCGAGTCCTAGAGAGAAGCGCAGGCGTGCCCACCATCGACGACGAGCACCGAACCGTTCATCCAACGCGAGGCGTCGGAGGCGAGGAGCAGTAGCGGCCCGTCGAGGTCGTCGAACTGGCCGAAGCGGCGCAGGGGGATGCCCTTCTCGAAGTTGCCAGCGCCATCGCTCTCGAGCAGCACCCGGCTCACGTCGGTGAGGATGTAGCCCGGTGCCAATGCATTGACGCGAATGCCGTAGCGCGGCGCTTCGAGGGCCAGCACCTCGGTCATCCGGGTGACGCCGCCCTTCGAAACCGCGTACGGGAACTGTCCCTTGATGGTTCGCTTGTCGGTGATCGAAGAGATCATGATGATGTTGCCCTGGCTCTGCTTGTTCGCGATGACGCGCTCGGTGTAGAGCTTGCTCATGAGCCAGGCGCTCTTGAGGTTGGTGTCGATGACGGCGTCCCAATCGTCCTCGTCGATCATCGTGTAGGTCTTGGGGCCGGCTTCGATGCCGGCGTTGTTGATCAGCACGTCGATCGGGCCGAAGCCCTCTTCGGCGCTGGCGAAGAAGGCTTCCATGCTCGCGCGATCCGTGACGTCGAGTTGCGCGCCCGCCGCCGCGTGACCCTCGGCGGTGAGTTCTTCGACGCGCGCCTTGATCTTCTCCATGCGTCGTGCGCCGAGGGTCACCTTCGCGCCTGCGCGCGCAAGCACGCCCGCGAAGTGATGACCGAAGCCCGACGACGCACCGGTGATGACGATGTGCTTGCCTTCGACGCTGAAACGATCCAACGGGATGGGTCTCCTGGACGATGGCCGCGATCAGCGGCGTGAGCGTTTGCCCGCGAGGCGCAGGCCGAGCTTCACAGCACCTCGTGCGACGGGGGCGAGGGCCCGGGCGAGGGCTCCCTTCTCGCCGAGTCTTCGGCTCTCGAAGGAATCGAGGCCGAGATCCTCGCGGAAGTCGGAGGACATCGTGTCCACCACGCCGTCGAGGGGGATGCCCGTGCCGTCTGCGATGCGCACCATGCGCTGGAAGTTTCCGATCACGCCGGCGGTATCGACCACGGCTTTGGAGCCTGCGGCTTCGCGCAAGGCGTCGCGCGCCGTCGCGAGGGCGGCGGGGTCGCCTGCCACTGCGGCGTCGGCGAAGGCCGTGAGTCGCTCGCCGTGGGGAATGCCCATGTCGCCCGCCTTTGCGCCTTCCGCTATGCCGCCGAGTTCCGCGTCACTGCCCGAGTACTCGATGCTCGCACGGAGCATCACCGCGTGGGAGGTCGTTCAGTAGAAGCACTGGTTGAGGGCGCTCACCCGGCCGGCCACCAACTCGATCTGCGAGCGATCGATCGCGCGCACCTTTTCGAAGCGCATCATGTCCTTGCGGCTGAGGTATTGGAACTCGCTGAGATCGCTCCACGCGTGCACCTCGGCGGGGACGAGTGAGAGCGCCCGCACGACGTAGGGCGCTTGACCGCCCGGAAGACCCAGTTCGCTGGCGATGGCCTTCGGCGCGCGAAGGGGAACCCAGGCTTCACCTTCGACGAGGTCGTCCGGGCGATCGCGCGTCGGCTCGCCGGCGATGGGTTGGGGCAGGGGTTCCAGGGGGAGCCCCATGGCGCGATGGAAGCCGTCGACGCTGATCGTGCAGACCGCGACGCCCAGGGCCTCGACGTACTCTTCGACGGAGAGGCCGTCTGCGAGGAGGGATTCGAACCACTTCTGCGACAGGCGAGCCGCGTCGGTCGTGATGCGGTGGATCTGATCGACCATGGGTGCGGAGAGCACGCCCGCGTGATCGTGCTCGCCTTCCACGGCGAAGGGCGAGAGCGCCTGCTTGCGCTCGCGGCAAAGCTCGCATTCGCGTGCGAGTCGGGTTTCCTCCGCGACGGCGACGCGCTGTGCTCCGGTGAGCCAGGTGCCTGCACCCGCGATGCGATGCCAGGCGCGGCGATGGGCGAAGGCGAGATCCTCGCGAATCGGATCGGGGCTCTCGGCGTAGTCGAAGCTGGGCATCTCGAACCTCCCCGGGCGCATCTCGAAGCCGCGAAGCTAGCCCAGAGACAACGTGCGGGCTGCTACGCTCGCGCGCCCTGAAACAGGAGTCCCCGATGCCCGAATCCGAATTCGTCCTGCGTGAACTCGACGAAGAGGGAGTGCTGCTCGCCACCCTGAACCGGCCCGACAAGAAGAACGCCTTCCACGAACCCCAGTGGGATGCATTCGCGGATTGCCTGAACGAAGCACGCGAGGATCCGCGTGTAGCGGTCGTCGTGCTCACCGGGGCCGGCGGCAACTTCTCTTCGGGTGTCGATCTCGGATCCTTTGGCGGCGACCCGCCACCCCCGCGCAAGGACGGCAAGAAGAGCGGCTTCTTCGCGGCGGTCGATGCGATCTTCGAGTTCGACAAGCCGCTGCTCGCGAGTGTGCAGGGTGTGGCCGTCGGGGGCGGCTGCACGATCGCGGTGGCGTCGGACATCGTCTACGTCGGCGAGAGTCTTCGCATGCGGCTTCCGTTCGCGAACCTCGGGCTCGTTCCCGAGATCGCGAGCAGCTATACGCTGCAGACCGTGGTGGGTCGACAGCGCGCCAACGAGTTGATGTTCACCGCCGAGTGGATCGACGCCGCGCGTGCCCTCGATCTCGGCCTGTGCGCACGCGCGCTGCCCGACGACGAGGTGCTGGCGGCCACGATGGAGAAGGCGCGCGAGATCGCCCAGTGGCCCGTCTCGTCCTTGCGCGCCATCAAGCAGACGCTTCAGGCCACCCACAAGGGGGCGATCGAAGCGGCGCGCCAGATCGAAGACGAACTCATGATGAAGCTCGCGGGTTCACCCGAGAACATCGAGGCCGTCACCGCCTTCATGCAGAAGCGCAAGCCCGACTTCAAGCAGTTCCGGAAGTAGGTCGGCGCCCTTCGAGCGCAGTCAGCGCGCGGCGACTCGCGTCATGAGTTCGCGGTAGAGCGCGGGGACGCGTTCGAGGCCCTCGATCAGGATCTTCTCGTCGGTGCCGTGCACGCCGACCCCGTCGTCCATCTGCAACCAGAACGTGGGATGGAAGCGGTAGAGGTCGCGGGTCAGGCCCGCGAAGTGCCGGGTGTCGGTGGTGCCGACGATGATCCCGGGTACGACGAGGGCATCGGGAATCGCGGCTTCGACGGCTTCGGAGATTCGGCGGTAGCCCTCGCCGTCCATGCGTGCGACCGGCGGATTGTCGCCCCACTGCTCGGCGTGGATGTCGATTTCGGGGTTGTCCACGATCTCGCGCACCCGCTCGACGACTTCCTCCATCGTCGTTCCGGGGAGCAGCCGGAAGTTGATCTTGGCTTCCGCCGTCTGCGGCACGACGTTCTCCTTGATGCCGGCTTCGAAGATCGTGACGGCGGTCGTCGTGCGAACGAAGGGGGCACCCATGCGATCCTGTGCCATCTGCCGCGCGAGCATGCCCGCGCTCAACCCCTGATTCCGCAGCAGCCAGCCCGTGAATCCGTCGACCTCCTGGCCGATGGTGCTGAACATCGCGTCGACGGGATGGACGATCTGCGGAGAGAAGGGATGGTCGTGCACCTCGGCCACCGCCTTCGCGAGCTTCACCAGGGAGTTGTCGTCCGGTGGAATCGAGGAGTGACCGCCCTCGCCGCGTGCGGTGAGGGTGAGGGTCACGAACGTCTTCTCCGCGAGGGCGATCATGGCGAGCAAGCGGTCGGGGAGCAGGGGATGTCCCACCATCATGCCGCCGCCCTCGCCGATCATGTACGCGAGGCGCACGCCGCGTTCTTCGAGCAGCTGCGCGATGCGGCCCGAGCCCTCGTGTCCGCCGATCTCTTCGTCGTGGCCGATCGAGAAGTAGAGGGTACGGGCCGGTGCGAAGCCCTCGCCGATGAGGGTCTCGATGGTTTCGAACAGGCCGATCACTGCGCCCTTGTCGTCGACCGAGCCGCGGCCCCAGAGGTAACCGTTCGCCAATGCGCCGCTGAAGGGCGGGAAGGTCCAATCCTGCTCGGTGCCCGGTTCGATCGGCACGACGTCGTAGTGGCCTTCGAAGAGCACGGGTTCGAGTGCTTCGTCGCGGCCCCGCCAGATCATCAGCAGGCTGAATTCGTTGACGTGCTCGATCGAGAGCGTTCGGAATGTCGCGGGGTAGTTCTTTCGCAGGAACGAAAGGAACTCCTCGAAGGGCTCGCGGTCGAATTGCGCGGGATCCTGGTGGCTGATCGTCTGGATTCGCACCGAATCCGCGAGTCGCTGCACGAAGGGCGAGGCCGAGTCGGCGGCGCTCGTGCCGGCGACGGCGAAGGTCGTCGCGAGTAGGGCCACGGTCGATCGAAGGGCGGGGGACGGCGCCATCGGTACCTCCAGGTGGTTTCGGGAAGCTCGCGTTCGTTCCGGGCGAAGCGGTCGGCGAGGCTAGCGCAAGAACACGGAGCTACTTTCGCGCTCGTCGAACACCGCGCCGTCTGACACTGGAGCCAGGACTTGATCGAGATTCCCGACATCAGCCATCCCGACACCTTCGAACACGGCTTTCCCCACGACGCCTTTCGCGAGCTGCGACGCGAAGCCCCCGTCTACTGGAACGAGGGAACCTACGACGGCGGCCGCGGCTTCTGGATCATCAGCCGCTACGAGACCATTCGCACGATCTCGCGCCAGCCGATGCTCTTCAGCTCTGCCGTGGGCGGGACGAGCATCGAGGATCGCGAGGGCGACTTCGTTTCGATGATCACGATGGATCCGCCCGAGCACCGGCAGAACCGCGCCCTGGTATCGAGCGGCTTCACCCCGCGCGAGATCGCCGCGCAGGAACCGCACCACCGCGAGATCGTAAAGGAGATCCTCGACAAGGTGGTGGCGCGCGGCGAGTGCGACTTCGTCGTGGATGTCGCCGCGGAGCTTCCCTTGCGCGTGATTGCCGAGTTGCTCGGCGTGCCCCAGTCGGCCTGCCACGACATCTTCGACTGGAGCAACAGGATGATCGGCAACCAGGACGACGAGTACGTCGTCGAGTTCGATCAGGCGCGCGAGGCCGCCGAGGAGATGTTCCTGTTTGCGAACCGACTCGCCGAAGACCGCCTCGCCAACCCGCAGAATGACCTCACGAGCGCCATCCTCCACGGTGAAGTCGGCGGGCGAAGGCTCAACACGATGGAGTTCGACTTCTTCTTCCTGCTGCTGGCGATCGCGGGCAACGAGACCACGCGCAACCTGATCTCCCAGGGGATGTTGCTGCTGCTCGATCACCCGGAGGCGCTCGCGAAGCTGCGCGCCCGGCCGGAGCTCCTGCCCGGCGCGATCGAGGAGATGCTGCGCTTCCGCTCTCCCGTCATCTACATGCGCCGCACCGCAACCGAGGACACCGAGCTCGAGGGCCAGAAGATCCGGAAGGGTGATGCGCTCGTGATGTACTACCCGAGCGCGAATCGCGACGAAGGCGTCTTCGAGAACCCCGACGTATTCGACATCGAGCGCAAGAACAACCACCACCTCGCCTTCGAGGTGGGGGAGCACTTCTGCCTCGGCACCCACCTCGCGCGCCTCGAAACGCGGGTGATGTTCGAGGGCATCCTCGAACGCCTTCACGACATCGAACTCGTGGGCGAGGTTTCCTATCTGCGCTCGAACCTGATCGACGGCGTGAAGCACATGCCGATGAAGTTCAGCGTGTAACGAGCGAAGTTCCTCTTCGCATAGAGCGGGTTCCGAACCAGGCCATCGCGAGCACCAGCGGCACGAGGCCCCAGGTGAGGCCGGGGAGGAAGACCGGGAAGTTGCGCCGGTGCTTCACGACCCAGGCGTCGATGTTGCCCGAACGCGTCGCCTGGAAGGGGCTCGGATTCAACACGGTGTCGCCCGGGAAACCAGTCGAGCGCGTTTCGCCGGTGACGTAGGCGTGGCCGTAGATGTCGAGGGCCACGCTGTTGGCCGTGTCGAAGAGCAGGCCGCCCCAGAAGGTCTCGTGATCGATCGTGCCTGTGGCGGTCAGCAACGTGAAGCCCGCGTCCTGGTTGTCGGTGCCCACCACCGTCGCACGATGCAGGGAGTCGACCGCGATCCCGAGCCCCTCGTTGTATCCGACGACGAGAGACCAGGTGACGGTCGACAGGGCGCTATCGATCTTCGTCGCCACCGCATCGCCCGAAGGCGGGGAGCCCGAGGTGATGGGATAGCCGCCCCCGGAAGAACGCCCGGTGATGTAGATGCCTCCATCGCCGCCGATCGCCACGGCGTTCGCGAAGTCGTCGCTGGTCCCGCCGAAGTAGGTTCCGGCATCGACCGCAGTCGCCGCGCTGTTGATGCGTATGATGAACGCGTCTTCGCCCATCAGCGGAGCGGTGCTGAAGGTGCCCGAGGTCGTGTTGAGATTCGGATCGGCGGTGAAGCCGACGATCACCGCGCGTCCCGAGCTATCCAGGGCGATGTCACGCGCAAAGACGAAGTCATCGCCGCCGAGGCCCACGCAAGCGTCGAAACTGCTGCCCGCTGCGTTGAGTCGCACCATGTAGGGGCCGGGGGAGGTCTCGGTACAGGAGTACAGCGTGTGGAAGTCCGTCGATTGGGTGACCACGGATAGATAGACGGTTCCCGTACTGCTGACGGCGATGCCCGGCACGCCCTGCTCCGAGTTGGCGCGATCCGCGTCGTTACCCCCGAGATAGGTCGAGAAGTCGAGGGAGCCCCCGCTCGCGTCGATCTTGGTGACGACGAGGTCCGCCACCCCGCCGAAGCCCGCCTGCGCAGCCGATACCTGGGGATAGCTCTCGTCGACACCACCGGTGCCGAGGTCGTCCGTCGAATCGGTGTCCCCGACCACATAGACGTCGTTGTTTGCGTCGATCGCGATGCCGAAGAGGCGATCGAGTCCGCGGCCCGAGAGATAGGTCGCCCAGACGAGCGAGCTGCCGTCGGGGGCCAGCTTCATCACGAAGCCATCGCCCGGGTCGGAGAAGCCGCCGACGCGCCCCATCTCGTCATAGGCGCCGGTGGTCGTGGGCATGTTCGAGGAGTTCGTGGTCCCCGCCACGTAAGCGTTGCCATCCCCGTCCACCGCGATGTCCCAACCGACTTCTTCGGACGTCCCGCCGTAGTAGGTCGAGTATTCGATCACCGGGTCGATGACGAGGGTGCGCGAAGCGTCGTATTCGCCGAGTTCGAAGCCGACGTTCCCCGCGGCATCGATCGCGTAGCGCGAGTCGATCGACTTCGGCGCGGCACGCTCCCCCTGGTAGACGACGGGCGGTCGCAGTCGCATCACGCCCGTAGCCGTCGCGACCTGCACGCCGCCGCGAGCGTCGATCGTCACGCTCTCAGCGCCCTCGAAGCGAAGCGCGATGTTCTTCGGATCGCCGCCGGGCCGAACCACGAAGTCGTGCTCGAGCTGATCGGGGGTGCCGTAGAACTCCCAATCGATGTGTTCCAGCACCTCGGCGTAGCGGACGCGGCCGTAGGTGGGGATGTGGGTGCGCCACGCCGAAGGATCGCTGCCGCGGAACACGTTGACGAAGCCCGCTCGTCGTTCGAGGCCCTCGCCACCGCTTCCGTTTCGGGTGCCGACGAGTCGCATTCGCACGAGCTGCGGCGTCCGATCGCCGATCGGGAAGGCCGCCTCACCCCGCTTCAGCCACACCCGTTGACCTGCGGTGCGCGAAATGAAGTCGGGTTGTCCCGGAGCGGCGTCTTGCACCGGCTCGAATGCGAGGGGAAGCCCCTGTGGCGTGACGCCCGAAGCTGCGTGGACCATCCCGGCCCAGGTCAGCGCAAGGAGCGGGACGACCAGGAAGAGCACCGGGCACCGGTACGTTGCGCGTCGATCTCCAGATTTGCTTGGTGTGTGCGTTCGCATCTTGCACCCCCGCATCCGCTGGCGTCGTCGACGCCGTTTGTACTGTCTGCCGCGATGGTTGCGGTCAATGGTACGAAGCGGAGCGGGGTTGCGTAACGCAAGCCAAGTCGATTGCGGTGCAATCTCAGGCTTCGCGGTACATCCGTCCCCGTGCTTTGACGCGTTCGAGCCCGGCGAGATCGCCGGTTTCGAGCTCGAAGCCGCGAGGATGCGGTGGTTCGCCCGAGAGGCCGAGCCCGCGATGAGTGGCAGGATGTTGGTAGTACACCGTGCAAGTGGGCACGTAGAGAGCCGGAATGAAAGAGGGTTGTTCGCGGTCGACCGCTTCGAGGGCCGCACTGCGGCCGGCGGGGTCGAGGTTTGCGAAGTCGGCCTCCCGCAGGGCATCGAAGCCCGCGCGCAGGGCGGGGTCGTTCGGGTCGAGGCTCGCTTCCACCGCACTCGCGAGACCGAGGCTGCCCGCGCCCGGCATCGCACCGTCGGCGCTCGGCGGGATCAAGGTGTCGAGGATGTCGCTCAGCAGATCGTCCATGCTGTCCTCCTATCTCCTGCGGCAGCTCAATCGAGCAGGCTCGTCAGGTTCTGTTTCATGTAGTCGGCGACGTAGAGGGCGATCGCCTGGATCGTGTTCGTCGGATTCACGCCCCCCGAAGTCACGAAGACGCTTCCATCGATCACGAAGAGGTTCCTGACGTCGTGGCTGCGGCAGTGTTCGTCGACGACCGAGCGCGCGGGATCCGTCCCCATGCGCGTCGTTCCCATCAGGTGCCAGCCCGCCGGCGGCAGCGGGGCCAGGGCGTCGGTTTCCTTCGCACCCGCCGCCTCGAGGGCTTCGCGCCCGCGTGCGACCCCGTGGTCGAGCATCTTGCGACTGTTCTCCGAGAGCGTGTAGTCGATCTTCGGCGCGGGGATGCCGTGACCGTCGCGAAGATCCGGGTCGAGGGTGACCCGGTTGTGTTCTTCGGGAAGGTCTTCACAGATGATCACCATGCCCGCGCTCTTGTCCCAGCGCTCGGCGTAGGCTTCGTGGTGGCGCGCTCCCCAGGGCAGCTTGCCATCCAGCGATTGCATGGCCGTCTGCAACGGACCCTGGCCGCGCAGCATCTCGAACGAATAGCCGCGCACGAAGCCGCGCGAAGGGTCGGTCTCGTAGAACTCCTGGCAGATCAAGCTGCAACCGGTGGGGCCCTTGTAGCCGTCGAGGGCTTCGGGGAACCAACCCGTCACCAGGGCATAGGGATGGAACATGAGGTTGCGACCGACGAGGCCACTCGAGTTGGCGAGACCGTCGGGGAAGGCCTTCGACACCGAGTTGAGCAACAGGCGCGGTGTGCCGACGCCATTGCACGCCAACACGACGATCTCCGCGCGTTGGCGACACTCGCGTCCCTCTTCGTCGTAGTAGACCGCGCCCGTGGCGCGCCCCTCGTCATCCACCGTGATCTCGCGCACGCGACAGTGGGTGCGCAGCTCGACGCCGTTTCGTTCGGCGATCGGCCAGTAGGTGACGTCGGTGCTGCCCTTCGCGCCCTGCGCGCAGCCCGTGATGCAGGGGCCGAGGTTGATGCACGGCGCGCGACCCGAGTGCTCCGCCGTGGCGATCGCGCTGTCCGAAGGCCACCAATGCCAACCGAGGGAGTCGAAGCCCTTCGCGAGGGTCTCGCCGAGGCGCCCGAGGGGCACGTGCGGGAGGGTCGGTTTCTTCGGCGGATAGGCGGGGTCCCCTTCGACCCCGGCCACGCCCATCATCTCGGCATTGAGGTCGTAGAAGGGTTCGAGGGTCGCGTAGTCGAAGGGCCAGTCGTCGGCCACGCCATCGAGGCTCTTCACGCGAAAGTCGGAGGGATGAAGACGCGGGAAGTGGGCGGCATAGAGGACCGTGCTGCCCCCGACCGCGTTGAAGTTCGAGATCTTGATCGGCGAGTCGTCGTCGTTCACCGGATAGTCTTCGGCGCGACCGCGGGTATTCGGGCTGAAGCCGAAGGGCCCGTAGCCCTGCATCTCCCAGTCGCCGCGCGTGGTCGGGTACTGCGCCGGGTCCATCCAGCCACCCTGTTCGAGGCAGACGATCCGCATGCGCGTTTCGGCGAGGCTCCACGCAAAGGCGGCGCCCGCGGCTCCGGCACCGATGATCAAGACGTCCGCGATGTCTTCCGCCACGACACTCTCCTCCTTCCGCTCGATTCCACTCCGCTGCCCCCGATGTCCGGGACACGGTCCCCGCTCGTGCGCAGCCCGACTATGCTAGCCGGATGGATCGAATGGAGCGCATTAGTCTGGTGGGCACGCCGCTGGTCGTCGCGATCGGCGCCGCCGTCGCGTGGGCGGGGAGCCAGGGCGGGGCGACGGTCGATGGGATGCCCATCTTCGCCATCTGCGCGGCGCTTTCCTTCGGCATCAACTGGCTCGTCTTCGTCCATTCCTATCTCGCGCAGACCGAGCATTTCTTCGATCTGACGGGCAGCATCACCTTCACCAGCCTCGTCGTGATTTCGCTCCTGCTCGCGCCGGCCCCTGATGCCCGCGCGCTGCTGATCGGCCTGCTCGTCGTCATCTGGGCGGGGCGTCTCGGCAGCTTTCTATTCACACGGATCCGCAAGGACGGATCCGATGGTCGCTTCGACAATCTCAAGCCGAGCTTCCCCCGCCTGCTCCAGACCTGGACGCTCCAGGGGCTGTGGGTGTTGCTGACGCTGGCCTGTGGTCTCGCCGCGATCACGACGACGACCCCGAAACGGATCGATGGCTTCGCGATCGCAGGGGCGTTGATCTGGTTGGCTGGCTTCGCGATCGAGGTGCGGGCGGATGCGGAAAAGCGGCGCTTCCGCGCCGATCCCGCGAACGATGGTCGCTTCATCACGAGTGGCATCTGGGCCTGGTCGCGACATCCCAACTACTTCGGTGAGATCGCGCTGTGGGTGGGCGTGGCCGTGATCGCCTTTCCGGTGCTCTCGGGTGCGCAGTACGCGACGTTGATCTCACCCGTGTTCGTCTACATCCTGCTCACGCGAATCAGCGGTGTGCCCCTGCTCGAACGGCGCGGCAAGAAGAACTGGGGCGACGACCCTGCCTACCAGGCCTACTGCGAACGCACGCCGATCCTGGTGCCGCGCCCACCCGCAAGGGCTTGAGCGCGACGGCCTGGCGATCGGCGGCTTACCCGGCGAATCCGGGGCCGAGGCATTGCGCCCCGAGACCTCGTCGCGACTCATGTTCGTATGCGAGGCGTTGCCCGCGTTGATGATGGCGGCGGGCGTGCTCTTCCTGCGCCGCTTTCCGATCACTCGTTCACGCCGGGTGGCGATTCGTGCGCAACTCGACGCGGCGGGCGACACCCTTCCAAGCGGCTGAATATGCTATCCATTCGGCCGCCTGCAGTTCGGCGCGTCGGGCCCCATGGGACGAGCTCGAAGCCACTGCCCTCGCACCTTCTCCGCCACCTCCGTGGCGGAAGAACCCTCATCCAAAACCCCAGAACCGCCAAGGAGAATCCGTGGCCAAGCAGATCCCCTTCGTCGACTACCTGGTGCTCGGGGACGACCCCCACCTCGAGGCCAACGAATGCACCGCATGCGGTGCCCGCTTCTTCGACCGCCGCAACGCCTGCGGCAACTGCTCGAACACCGAGTTCAAGAAGGTCGCCGTCTCGACCCAGGGCACCGTCAAGACCTTCACCATCGTGCAGTTCGCGCCTCCCGGCGTGGACGTGCCCTTCGTGTCGGCCATCGTCGACTGCGACGGCACCAGCGTCCGCACCAACATCGTGAACGTCGAAGCCTCCCCCGACCACGTGAAGCTCGGCATGCCGGTGAAGCTCACCACCTTCCCGTTCGGCACGGACGAGGCGGGTACGGAAGCCATCAATTTCGGATTCGAGCCCGCGGCCTAGTCGGCGCGTCTCGTTTCATTCATTCACTGATTCAATCCAAGAACACCTACGACCAGGGAGAACGTTATGGGCTCGGAAGACGTATATATCCTCGGCATTCGGATGACCAAGTTCGGCAAGCACAAGGAGCTGGACACCCTCGACCTCGCCACGGAAGCCACGCTGGCTGCCCTCGAAGACGGCGGCGTCTCGATGAAGGACATGGGCATCATCGCGGCCGGCAACCTGATGGGTGGCTCGGCCCCGATCGCACAACTGATCCAGAAGCAGTGCGGTCAAACGGGCATCCCCGCCTACAACGTGTCGAACGCGTGTGCGACGGGCGCCACGGCGCTCCGCGTGGCGTGCATGAGCGTGAAGGCCGGTGAGAGCGACTTCGGTCTCGCGGTCGGCGTCGAGAAGCTCGCCGGTGCGGGCCTGCTCGGTGCCAGCGGCGCGAAGGGCGGTGGCAACGAATGGGAGCCCAAGGGCCGCTACGGGGCGGTGGCTTCCGTCGATGGCCGCATCGGCACGGAGAACATGCCGGGCACCTTCGCCCAGGTGGGCATGGAGTACGCGCACAAGTACGGCGGCGCGAACTTCGAGCTCTTCGCGCAGATCAGCGAGAAGAACCACATGCACTCCACGCTGAACCCCCTCGCCGCCTACACCAAGGCGATGACCCTCGAGGAGATCATGGGCGACATCATGATCGCCTACCCGAACACGCGCCCGATGTGTTCGGCGAACTGCGACGGCGCCGCCGCCGCAGTGGTGGTCAGCGGCAGCAAGCTGAAGACGCTCTCGCAGGAGCAGCAGCGCCGCGCGATCAAGATCTCGGCTTCGGTGCTCACGAGCGATCCGTACGAAGAGGCGTGCCAGGTGCTCCCGAACGTGAACACCCTCACGCGCAACGCGGCGAAGCAGGCCTACGAGCAGGCGGGCATCGGCCCGGAGGATCTCAACCTCGTCGAGCTGCACGACTGCTTCGCCACGGCCGAGCTCGTGCACTACGACAACCTGATGCTCTGCGAAGAAGGCGGCGCGGTCGACTTCTTCAAGTCGGGTGCACCGCACCGCGACGGTCGCCTGCCGGTGAACGTCTCGGGCGGTCTGCAGTCGAAGGGCCACCCGATCGCCGCGACGGGCATCGCGAACATCTGGGAGATCTGCCACCACCTGCGCGGTGAAGCGGGTCCCCGCCAGATCGAAGGCGCCAAGGTGGGTCTCGCCCACGTGATCGGCCTGGCTTCGGCCTGCGGCATCCACATCCTGGAGAGCAACGCGGCGTAATCCGCGCTCCAGGGATCGAGAACGACGAGAGCGGGAGATCGGCGGTAGCCGGTCTCCCGCTCTTCGTTTTCAGACGCTCGTTCATTCGGCGCCGCTAAGCTGATCGCGATGTCGCTTCAGATCGTTCCGGGTACGGTCCACCAGAAGGACGACTTTCCGCTCGATGAAGTCAGCTTGCGGGCGCTGTGGCGCATGGAAGAAGGGCACTTCTGGCATCGGGCTCGCAATCGCTGGATTCTGCAAGCCCTGGGTCGCCGTGGGCTCGGGCCCGGTGCGTCCTTTCTCGAAGTGGGATGCGGCGGGGGGGCCGTGGCGGGGGCGTTGCAGCGGGCGGGATTCGGGGTCGTTGGAGTCGAGACGGAAGAAGTCCTGGCTCGCAAGGCTCACGAGCGATGCCCCGAAGCACACTTCGTCGTATCGGATGTGGCCGCGCTGGACGCCACCCGGTACGGCCCCTTCCAGGCCATCGGCTTCTTCGACGTTCTCGAGCATCTGGATGACCCGGCCGACCTGATCACGGCAAGCCTTCGGCTCGCCGCTCCCGGCGCCCTCGTCGTCGCGACCGTCCCGGCGCGTCGTGCTCTCACGACCGTGATCGATGATCTATCCGGTCACAAACGTCGCTTCGAGCCCGACGAGCTGAGCGACCTCTACCAGCAGTGTGGGATCGAGCGAATCGAAGAGACCGGGATCTTCCGCGCCACCGCGTCATTGCAACGGTTTTCACGCCGTGCGCTTTCGGGGATCGAAGTCGAGCGGCTGTCCCCGGAAGACGTCCAGAAGATCTTCATCGACAGCTTTCGCATCCCACCGTGGCCGATCAATCTGGCCATGGACTGGTTGTGTCGTCTCGAAGCGTGCATCGACACGACGAGCCGATCCGGCGCAAGCCGAATCGCAACGGGGTTCACGCCGCTCCGAAGGCAGTAGAGTCGGTCGCGAACCTTGGACCCAAGGGGTGTTCACGAAGCGTCGCTGAGCGGTCTCAACCCACTCGAAGCGAAGCGTCGGCGATACGCGCTCGGCGTCACGCCCAGGTTGCGTTCGAAGGCGATGCGCAGGCCGTCCGGCGTCGTGTAGCCGCAGCGCTCGGCGATCTCCGAAAGGGTGTCGTCCGATTCCTCGACGTACTGGCGGGCGCGCTCCAGGCGGCATTGCTCGATGTATCGGCCCGGCGTCGCGCCCATCTTTCGGGTGAAGACGCGCGTGAAGTTCCTCGGGCTCATGGCGAAGTGCTCGGCGAGGGTCTCGACGCGCAGGTCTTCGTCGAGATGGTCCCCGATGTAGTCCTGGAGTTGGCGCGCGATGCCTTCGTCGGGAATCTCCGACCCCACCTGGACGCTGAACTGGGCCTGGTTGCCGGGGCGGCGAAGGAACATGACCAGACCTTGCGCGACGCGTCGGGCGAACTCCGCGCCGAAGTCTTCTTCGACGAGGGCGATTGCGAGGTCCATGCCAGACGTCGCCCCAGCCGACGTGTAGACGTGGCCGTCCCGGACGTAGATGGGATCGCTCTCGAGGTTCACCTTCGGGTAACGCCTGCGGAAATCCTCGCACGCGCACCAATGAGTCGCCGCGCGACGGCCGTCGAGCACGCCGGCTTCGGCGAGGATGAACGAGCCGGTGCAGATGCTGACGATCCGTCGAACGCGCGTGGAGATCCTCGCGACCCAGGCGATGAAGCGGTCATCGCGCAGGCATTCGTCGCCCTCGTCGACCGCCTGGAAGAGCAACGTGTCGACGTGGCCGCGAACGCGGTGGTATGGAGTGGGAGCCGAGATCGAAAACCCCTTGCGATCGTAGACGTTGCCTTCGCGAGTCGACACGATCTCGACCTCGTAGGCGAGGTCCGAACGGCCCGAGTAGTCGAGGAAGAGATTCGCCTCGTCGAATACCTGAAGGGGCCCCATGTATTCGAGGGATCCTGCGCTGGGATTCGTGACGACCACGATTCGTCGCGCCGAACTCTCGCCCCGCTTGGGGAGGCTCTGCACGATCGGGATGTCGTACTCGGGCATCGGTGCCTCCTTATCCCGGCCCTGGCCGGTGTGGCCGGATTCTTCGGATTGTTGTCATTGTGACAAGGCGGGACCGGAGACACCATCCCATCGATCCCGAAACGGGGCGAACCCGAACGGCCCTGCGAGAGACCAGGAGGAAAGTCGAGATGTCGGACGCCACTCCGATCCACACGCTGCTCGAATCCATCGAAAAGCTCCGCCCGCTGATCCTCGAGCACGCTCCGTCCGCGGAACGGGAGAAGCGGTTGGCCCAGCCCGTGCTCGAGGCGCTTCGGGAGATCGGGTGTTTCCGAATGTTCCGGCCGAAGGCACGGGGCGGGCTCGAACTCCGACCCTCGCACGAGTTCCGCGCCGCAGAGGCGCTGGCGCGGATCGACAGCGCTGCCGCCTGGAACGTCCAGATCTCGAATTCATGCGAACTCTTCGGCGGTTGGTTCCCCGACGAGGTCACCCAGGACGTCTTCGGGTGCCCCGATGCGATCGTCGCGGGCGCGTTCAACCCGCATCGCCGTGCGGTTGCAGTCGACGATGGGTACCGCGTCTCGGGTCGGACTCCGTTCACCAGCAATTGTCAGGGGGCGACCTGGATGATCGGGCTCGCCGACGTCTACGACGGTGAAGAGATGAGACTCGACGCCGAGGGTCAACCCGAAACGCTCCTGACCGCGGTGCCGGCTCAGCAGCACCGGATCGTCGAGAACTGGAACACGCTGGGAATGGCGGGCACGGGGAGCCACGATGTCGAGCTGAGTGATGTCTTCGTCCCGGCCGAGCGAGCCGCGCCCTTCGTACCGACGCCCGAACCGCCTCGAGCGTACGACAACCCGCTCACCCCCCTTTCGGTGTGGGCCACGGTGGGTTCTTTCGCCTCGGTCGCCCTCGGAATCGGACAGGCCGCGGTCGATGAACTCACGCACCTGGGTTCGAAGGTGCCGGCGTATACGGAGCGAGCGCTACGCGACCGAAGCACCGTGCAGCTCCGATTGGCCGAGGCCGAAGGCAAGGTCGCCGCGGCGCGAGCCCTCCTCCACAGCGCATTCGACGATGCATGGGAGATCGTCGAGTCGAATGGGAAGCTCGATGCCGCCGAGAAAGCGCGCTGCCAACTCGCGGGCAGCCATGCCGTCTTGGCGGCGGCCGAGGCCGTGCGGCGGGTCCACTCCTGCGTCGGGACCGCCGGCATACGCAACGAAGCGCTCTTTCAGAAGCACTTCCGAGACGTACACGTGATCACCCAGCATGCCTTCGTCGCCGAGGCTCGACTGGAAGCCGTGGGGCAGATCATGCTCGGTCTCGAACCCGACTGGGGGTTCTTTCACTTCTAGTTCGCGCGGGCGGTTGGCATTCGCGTGGCGACGTCACGTTTGGGGGAAATATGAGATTCGGACTGAACGTCGCCAACTTCGGCGAGCTGGGTGATGCGAAGACGCAGCTCGCACTGGCGCGCGACGCCGAGACTGCGGGTTGGGACGGGATGTTCCTGTGGGATCACGTGAACTTCCCCGGCATGAGACCGCACGTCGATCCGTGGATCGCCCTCGGCGTGATCGCCAGTCACACGACGCGATTGGTTCTCGGAACGGCCGTCACGCCCCTGGCGCGTCGTCGCCCGACGAAGCTGGCCCAGGAGATCCTTACCCTGGATTCGCTCTCCCAGGGACGCTTCGTGTTCGGCGCTGGCAACGGAATGTTCGAAGAGGAGTTCGATCATCTCGGTGACGAGGGCGATCTGCGGATTCGCGCCGAGATGTTGGATGAGGGCCTCGACTTATTGCAGGCACTCTGGAGTGACGACGACGTCGAATTCAACGGGCGCCATTTCTCCGTGAAGTCGGCTGGGATGGGCGCACCGGCTTCCGGACGACGCATTCCCATCTGGATCGGCGCGACCTGGCCCAGGCGAAGGCCGGTCTTGCGTGCGGCGCGCTTCGACGGCGTGATTCCGATCCTCGATCCCTATACCGAACAGATCTCGCCCAAGCAGGTACACGACCTTCGCGAACTCATCGTCGAACATCGAAGCCGAGACGATCGGTTCGACATCGTAATCCCGCAGATGGGTCGAACGGGCGATCCGGATGCCGACCGGCTTCGCATCTCGGACTTGGCTGCTGCGGGTGCGACGTGGGTGCTCGACGCAATCATCCCCGGCGTGGAGTCGCTGGACGAGATTCGGGCGCGTGTGCAGCAGGGACCACCGAACATCGAGTAGCCACCGAGGGCGATCGCACGCCGGTCATCGCGCTGCCTGCTTCAGCGCAAGCCGAGCTGTCGGTAGAGATCGGCGATCGCGGCGTTGGCGAGTGTCGCGTGTTCGAAGGCGTAGGTGATGTTCTTGATCGACTGCATGGCCGGGCGCTCGAGCAAAGGCGCCTTCGCCGCTCGATAGTCGGTGAGCCCCGCGAGCTGGCTCGCGGGGGGCGGCTCTCCAGTGCTCACGCTGTATTCCATTCCGCGCACCGCGTGCAGGGTCTTGCGGCCGGGTCGTTCCAGCCGCGCCGAGACCACGAAGTCCGTATTCGACGATGTCGTGAAACTCTGCGCGCTCAACACCCGGACGAAATCCACGTAGAGAACACTGCCTTCCGGCGCCGAGTCTCCGATCGCCCCCGTATGACTGCGGACCCAACTCGCGAGCGCGTGACCATCGGAGGCGTGCCACGCCTTGACGAGAGCGTCGAGGGCCTGGGTGGCCGCGAGGCTCGCGTTCATCAACCCCACCGCCTGATCGAGCCGCGCGGAGGCCTCGAAGGTCGCCGCGGCGCCCTGCTCGCGTGCGCTCAGCGATTCTCCCGCAGAAGACTTGTCGAGCGCGGCCCGCCCGGGTGCCGCGAGATCTCTGGTTTGCAGGAAGACCTGTTCCTGCAACGCGGAAGTGCTCTGGAAGTGCTTCGCCTCGATCCCCGGGTAGCGCTCATGGATGTACCGAAGCCCCCGACTCTGGAGCGTCTCGCCCGAACTCTCGTTCGTCGTCACGAGGAAGCGGGTCGATCCCCCAAGGCCCGAAATGCGATTCCCATCGGCGAATACGAATCGCAGTTCTCGCGCAATCGGTCGATCGGCGTTGAGGGGAACCTCCTCGACGTAGCGTGCGAAGTCCGAGGAGACATAGGCGTTGATGTTCAGGCAACCCGTCGTCGTCGCGGTCAGAAGGATCAAGCCCGCGGCATACGCGAGACCGCGATCCCGCGAAGTTCGCCTCGGCATGGGTGCGGACATGTGACCCTCCTGGTGGAATTGGGGATCTCACGCGAACTCGGCCCGATCGGAGGCGATCCTAGCAGACGGTCGAGGGCACGATTCGCTACGACGACCGGGGGCGAGCGCGGCGGTCCGCGTAGGCTAGACGCAACCCGCCTCTCGGTCTGCCGATCGCGGGTCGGAGTGACGGTGGCGACGTGCTTCCATTGGGGTCCTCCCCGCCGAGCGACCACGGACCCCAATGATCGATCTCGATAGCCTGCTTTCCGGGCCGCTTCGCCGCTGGGTGATGATGGTGCGGCGCTACGCGCGTGCCGTGTTGGCGGTGTGCGTGATCGCGACCGTGGGCTTCGGGGTCTTTGCCGCCCGCAATCTCGGGATCGACTCGAACACCATCGAGCTCTTTCCCGAGCATCTCCCCGCGCGTCAGAACCACGATCGCTTCGTCGAGCTGTTTCCGGATCTCGAGAATGCTCTGCTCATCGTGGTCGACGCGGCGACCGCGGAGGCGGCGCGCGAGACCGCAAGCACCCTCGCCGAAACCCTGCGCGCCGATGACGCGCACTTCGATGATGCCTATCTGCCGGCAGGCGGTCCCTTCTTCGAACGCCATGCACTGCTGTATCAGGATCTCGACGAGCTGGACGAACTCGCCGATCGCCTGGTCCAGGCCCAACCGGTGATCGCCGAGCTCGAGCGCGATCCGAGCCTCGAGAACCTCACCTCGCTGATCGGACGCGGCCTCGAACAGATCGAATCGGCCGACCTCGACGCGCAGTTCTGGAAACCGGTGCTCGATCGCATCGGCGATGCGAGTGTGGAGATCTATCGCGAGCACCCCCTCGCGGTCTCGTGGGAAGCGCTGATGGTCGAGGGTTCGGCAGTCGACCTCGTGACCCGGCAGGTCGTGCTCGCGCACCCCATCCTCGATTTCTCGGGTGCACTGCCCGCGCGTGCACCGCTCGAAGCCATACGAAAGGCCGAGCAGGCGATCGATCCTTCGCTGGCTGCGTCGGTGCGGATCCGCGTGACCGGAAACCCGGCGCTCGTGCATGAAGAAACCCTCAGCCTCACCTGGGATCTCTTCGGTTCGGGCCTCTTCTGCCTCGCGATCGTGACGATCATCCTGCGCATTGCGTTGCGCTCCGGGGCGCTCGTACTTGCGGTCGTGACCACCCTGCTGACCGGGCTCGTCTGGACCGGCGCCTTCGCGGCGGCGGCGGTCGGCAACCTGAACGTGATCTCGGTTGCGGCGGGTGTGCTCTTTCTCGGCCTCGGCGTCGACTTCGGCCTGCATCTCGGTATGCGCTACGCCGACCTGCGCCGGGGTGGTGACGAACATGCCGTGGCCCTCGACGAGTCGGCGCGCACCGTGGGCAGTGCACTGGTGCTGTGTACGACGACCACCGCAATCGGCTTCTTCGCCTTCCTGCCGACCGATTACCGCGGCGTCGCCGAACTCGGGCTGATCACCGGCGCGGGGTTGATCATCATCCTCTTCCTCACGCTGACGATGCTGCCGGCCCTGCTGACCGCTGGCTTGAAGGTGGATGCGGAGAAGTTGCGCGAGCGCCCGCTGCGCTTCGGCGAAGCGCCCTCGCGGTTGATCCGCCGCCACGCGCGTGCGGTCTGCTTCGCGGCGATTGCGATCGCCCTCGTTTCCGCGTTCTCCGTTCCGCAGTTGCGATTCGACGCCAATATCGTGGCGATGCGCGATCCCAGCACCGAGTCGGTGCAGACCTTCAACGATCTGCTGGCGGATGCGGGTGCGAATTCGCCCTGGTACGCGAACTCGGTGGTCGCGAACCTCGCCGAGGCGGATGCGCTCAAGCAGCGCATGCGCGAACTCGACGTCGTGGCGCGTTCGATCAGCCTTTCCGACTACGTGCCGGAGGACCAGGAGGAGAAGCTCGAAATCCTGGCAGATCTCGCCTTCCTGCTCGATACACCGGGGGTGGAATCGACACCGGGCGCGTCGACCTCGCCCGAGGTGCAGGTCGAATCCCTGCGCGAACTGCAGGCGCTACTTCGCGAAGCGACCCGCGACGCCGAACCCTCGCCGCTGATCGCGAGCATGCGTCAGCTCGAAGCGCGACTCGAAGAACTCGCCGTGCAGGTCGATGGCGATGACCAGGGAGGCGAAGCCCTCGAACGCTTCGAGTCGGTCCTGCTTTCCTCGCTACCGGCCCAGATCGCGCGCGTGCGCCGAGCGCTGCAGGCCTCCGCGATCGAGCAGGAGCACTTGCCTGCGCGTCTCACCCGGCGCCTGATCGCCCCCGACGGCCGCGCCCGCGTGCAGACCTTTCCGCGCGAGAATCTCGAAGACCATGAAGCCTTCGAGCGCTTCGTCTCAGCGGTGCAGCGGGTGGATCCGAACGTGACGGGCATTGCGGTCAATCTCGTCGAGTTCGCGCGAACCACCCGGGAGGCGTTTCGCGAAGCCATCGCCATGGCGCTGATCGTGATCGCCGCCTTGTTGTGGGGCCTGTGGCGACGCGTCGGCGAGATGTTGCTCGTGCTCGCGCCCCTCGGCCTGGCCGCGCTCGCCACCAGTGCGCTGATGGTCGCGATCGATCTCCCCCTCAACTTCTTCAACGTGGTCGTCGTGCCGTTGGTACTCGGCGCAGGTGTCGACAGCGGGATCCACCTGGTCGAACAATCGCGCCGACGCAAACCCGAGGAAGTCGAAGTGCTCGGCACGACGACGGCGCGCGCGGTTCTGTTCAGCGCACTCACCACGATCACGAGCTTCGGTTCCCTCGCCTTCTCTTCGCACATCGGGCTCGCGGGTCTCGGCACCCTGCTCACGATCGGGATGTCGCTCACCGTCGTGGCCAACCTGGTGCTGTTGCCGGCGCTGATCGCGGTCTCCTCGCGCAGCTGACGACGACCGAACCGAGGAAGTGAGGCCAACGGTCTCGCTTTCGGGCGAGTCGTCACGGGCGCTCGCGACATCCCCTCGGAATTGCGTTGACATCGCGATTCCTTCGCTCCAAAATCAGAACCAGGGTTCTGGTTCTACTGAAAACCTTTTCCAACCAGATAGATGGGGACCTTCGGATGTCGCGAAGTCGTTGGATCTCGGATCTCCACTGGGTACGCAGCCGCGGCCAGGCGCGTGGGCAGCGCACCCGGTCCGCCCTGCTCGATGCGGCCGAAGCGCTCTTCTTCGAGAAGGGCATCGATGCGACCTCCGTGAACGACGTCGTGGCACGCGCGGGAAGTTCGGTCGGTGCCTTCTATCACCACTTTCGCGACAAGAAGGCGCTCGTCTACGCCTTCTTCGATCGCGTGACCGCCGAGTTCCACGCCACGACGCAGGAGGCGACGGATCCCGCGCGTTGGGAGGGGGCTTCGATCGTCGACGTGCTCGAGGGCTATCTCGACTTCGCTCTCGAGATGGGACGCGATCGCCCGGCCTTCCATCGTGCCAGTCTCGAAGTCTCGCTTCGCGATCCGACGGTGCACGAGAACCTGGCGGAAGTTCGTGCCGAACTCGACAGCGCGCTCACCCAACTGGTGCTCGCGCGTCGCGAAGAGATCGGGCACCCCGATCCCGAGACCGCCACCGCCTTCGCTCTCGAACAACTTCGCTGCATGTTGAGCAGTCGCTTCGACGACGACTTGAGCCGCACTCCTTTCGAGGGGAAGTCGGATCAGGATTTCGTTCGCGAAGCGCTCGCATCGGTGTGCGCCTATCTGCAGATCGCGCCTCGCGCAGATCAGGAGGAGTCGCCATGACGCAGTCCCACTCGTTCGTGTTGGGTCGTCGACGCTTTCTCGAACTCACCGGCCTCGCCGCGGCGGCGACCGCCACCGGTTGTCTTCCGATGTTGCATCTGCGCGAAGAAGAACTGGCCCCGGCTGCGGGTGATCTCGCAATGGCGCGTCGCCCCGAGAAGCTCGGCAACTGGCAGGACCTCTACCGCCAGCGCTGGAGTTGGGATCACGTCGCCAAGGGAACCCACGGCTGGCTCAACTGTCGCAGCGCGTGCATGTTCGATCTCTACGTGAAGGACGGGGTCGTGGTGCGCGAGGAGCAATCGGCGACCTACGAGGCCTCCGAACCGGGCGTGCCCGATTTCAATCCGCGCGGCTGCCAGAAGGGCGCCTGTTACACGGAGGTGATGTACGGCCCGAGTCGGCTCTCGGTTCCCCTCAAGCGCGTGGGTGAACGCGGTAGCGGCCAGTGGGAACAGATCTCCTGGGATCAGGCACTTTCGGAGATCGCGACGAAGCTCGTCGAGATCTCGGAGAAGGACGGCACGGATACGATCATCCACGACCTCGGGCCCCACTTCGACCACGGCCCGACCACGGCGGCGCGGGGTCGCTTCTTCGGGATGATCGGCGCGACGATGTCCGACGACTGGGCGGAGATCGGTGACCTGAACCACGGCGCAACGCTGACCCTCGGCTTTCCCCACGTCGGCGGCGGCTCCGACGAGTGGTTCCTCTCGGACTATCTCGTCGTCTGGATGATGAACCCGGCGGTGACGCAGATTCCCGATGCACACTTCCTCTTCGAAGCGAAGTACAACGGATCGGATCTGGTGGTGATCGATCCGCAGTACAGCGCCACCGCGGTGCACGCCGACCAGTGGATCCCGATCCGTCCGGGAACCGATGCGGCACTGGCCCTCGCCACCGCGAAACACATCTGGGACAGCGGGCGCATGGATCTCGCCTACGTGCGCGAGCGGACCGATCTCCCGGTGCTCGTGCGTCTCGACACCGGTCGCTTCCTCACGGAGGCCGATCTCGAAGAAGGCGGGCGACAGGCGGTGGTCTACGTGTGGGACGAAGCCGACGGTCGAACCATGCCCGCACCGGGTAGCCCCGAGAACACGCGACACCCGAAGCTCGACCAGGGTGAAGTCGAGCCGCCGATCGAGGGGCGCTTCGCGGTCACCCTCGCCGACGGAAGCGAAGTCGCGGTGGTTCCGGTGGGGTCGCTGCTGCGCGAGCACCTCGAGCCCTGGACCTTCGAAGCGACCGCCGAAGTCACGGGACTCGCGAAGGAGCAGGTCGAACAATTCGCAGAGGGCTTCGCGCGTGCGAAGCGCCCGATGGTGCTCTCGAGCTGGGGTTCGAACCGCTACTTCCACTCCGACCAGATGAACCGAGCGAAGCTGCTCTGCCTTTCGCTGAAGGGCGCGGTGGGTCGCAAGGGGGCGGGTTATCACTCGACCGGCTGGATCGAGACGGGAAGCCTGGGCATCGGCGACAAGACCGGCCTGGCCGGCCGACTCGCGCTCTTCTCGCAGATCGGGTACGGGACCCTGTTCGACATGGCGGTGGATCGCGTGCGCGGGCGCATCAGCGCGCAGCGCATGACCTGGGAACTCGGCGAATCCGTGGGCGAAGACGTCGTGTGCATGACGAACGCGGCGAGCATGAACCTCGGCATCCAGGGAATCGACGAGATCCTCGATCGCGAGCAGGAAGGTCTGTACCCGCGCCCGCTCAGCGCCTACGACAAGGAGGCGCGCGAGAGCGACTGGATGCCGCGCCTGCCGCTCGAGAAGGCCCGCGCCTGGGTCACGGGCGGCAACAACGTGCTGCGGCGCTCGAACCTCCCGCAGCGTTCCCTCGAGCACCTCTGGCCCGAACTCGAACTGATCGTCGACATCAACCCCAAGTACACCTTCACGGGGATGCACGCCGACTATCTGCTGCCCGCGGCGGGCTATTACGAAAAGCGCGGCATCAAGTACGCGGTCGCCTACATCCCCTACCTCCACTACTGCGACGCGGCCGTCGACCCCGTCGGCGAGTCGAAGGACGAGTGGTGGATCTTCTGGAAGCTCGCGAACGAGGTTCAGCGGGTGGCCCAGCAGCGGGGAACGCCCGAACTCCCCGGCTGCGGAAAGTTCCCGGTCGACCTCAAGACGATCGGCGATCGCTTCAACTACCACGGCAAGTTCGGCGCAGACGACACGGAAGCGGTCACGCAGTTCATTCTCGATAGTGCCCATACGACCGAGGGCATGAAGGTCCCCGAACTCGAACGCACGGGCGTCGAGAAGTTCAAGGCCGCCGGTGGGCCGAGCGGTCAGCCGCAGATGTTCAACGACGATTGGAAGGGCGAGGGCGTGCTGCGCGCAGGCACGCACTTCACCGAACACAAGTGGCCGTGGCCGACCCGCACGGGACGACAGCAGTTCTACATCGATCACCCCTGGTTCATCGAGGCGGGCGAGGCGCTGCCGACCCACATCGAGAGCCCGAAGGCCGGTGGCGACTTGCCCTTCCAGTTGATCTCGTGTCACGCGCGTTGGAGCATCCACAGCATCTGGCGCGACGACCCGATGATGCTGCGGCTGCAACGCGGTGAGCCCGCGCTCTATCTCAATCCCAGCGACGCCGAGCGCGAGGGCATCGGCGATGGCGATTGGGCCGAGCTCGAGAACCGCGTCGGCAAAGTCTACATGCGGGTCAAGTACTCGACGATGGTGCGTCCCGGTGTGGCCTACTACTTCCACGCCTGGGAGCCGCATCAATTCCCCGAGCACGAAAGCTACAAGTTCGTGACTCCCGGCCTGATGAATCCCCTCCACTTCGCCGGTCGCGAGGGGCAGATGCGCTGGCGCTTCGGCGTATGGGAACCCGGAACCCAGGTGCAGGACACGCGCGTGGCGATCCGCCCGGGCCGACCCGCTGGACAGGAGGTTTGATCATGGCCACCACGACCACACGCCAGATCGCAATGGTGCTCGACCTCAACAAGTGCATCGGCTGCCAGACCTGCACTATCGCGTGCAAGAAGCTCTGGAACACCGATACCGGCACCGCGTACGCGTACTGGAACAACGTCGAAACCCTTCCGGGCGCGGGCTATCCGCGCAACTGGGAGGAGACGGGCGGACGAACCGACGCGGGAGCAGTGAAGACGGGGCAGGTGCCCAACCTCGACGACGACTACGGCCGCGCCTGGAACTTCAATCACGATGAAGTGCGTGCCCGGGCGGGCGAGGGGAAGGGAAAGCCGTGGTTGCGTCCGAACGAGAAGCCTGGCTGGGGCGCCAATTGGGACGAGGATCGCGGCGAGGGCTCCTACCCCGAGAACAACCACTACTTCTATCTGCCGCGCCTGTGCAATCACTGCACCCATCCGGCGTGCCTCGATGCCTGCCCGCGCGAAGCGATCGAGAAGCGCGACGAAGACGGCATCGTGCTCGTCGACCAGGATCGCTGTCACGGCTACCGCTTCTGCGTCGAGGCCTGTCCCTACAAGAAGGTCTACTTCGATCCCGCGAGGCAGGTGACGACCAAGTGCATCTTCTGTCTCCCGCGGGTGGAAGAGGGGGTGGCGCCCGCCTGTGCGCGCCAGTGTCCCGGGCGTCTTCGCTTCGTCGGCTATCTCGATGACGAAGCTGGACCCATCCACAAGCTCGTCCACGAGTTCGGTGTTGCACTGCCACTGCATCCCGAGTTCGACCTCGGGCCGAACGTCTACTACGTGCCGCCGATGAGCCCGCCGAAGCTCGATGCCCAGGGGCGACCGACCGACGAGCCGCGCATTCCGAAGAGCTACCTCGAGAGTCTCTTCGGCAAGAAGGTGAACGAGGCGCTTCGCACCCTCGAAGGGGAGCGTGAAAAGAGAAAGCGGGGCGAACCGAGCGAGTTGATGGATCTCTTGATCGCCTACGACTGGAACGAGAACTTCGCCCTCGGGCCCCGCGAGCGGGAGGTACTGTGATGATCCACAAGGTTTCGTTGATTGCGGCACCCGTCGGACTCTCGCCGGGTGGGTATGTCAAGAAGGCCTATGCCAACCGCAATGCACCGCAAACGCCGACGGCGGAGCTCGAAGTGAACAACGGTGCGGCGGGCTGGCGAGTTCGCCTGCAGTGGGCCTGCTCGGAGCCGGTCGAATCGATCGCGAGCGATGTCGATCGCTTCGTCGATGCCTGCGCGATCCTCGCTCCGGGTGCACCGGACTCCCCGTGGATGAGCATGGGCGCGCCCGGCAAACCCGTCGAAGGTGCGCTGTGGCGCGCCGATCGCGACGCGCTCTTTGCTGTGCGCGCCGAGGGGCTCGGCACCGTCGAGCGCAATGAACCGCCCGCGGGTTGGTCGGCCAACGCCGAGTGGAATGCGGGGCAATGGCAGGTCGAGTTCCAACTCCAGAATTGGATCGCCCTCGAAGCGCGCGAGCAGATCTCCATCGCGATCTGGCAGGGAGCCCTCGGCGATCGAGCTGGCCTCAAGAGCGTTTCGTCGGGCTGGCTCTGGGTGGGATCGTGACTCTCGAAGATCGGGCCGCGGCACTCTGCTTCGTCGCCTGGGCGCGCGCCTTCAGCCCGGTCGCTTCGAAGGACGTGCGCGCCGATGCCTGGAAGGCGCTGGAACTCCCGCGCAGTTTCGGCGACGCCGAGGGCGACTACTGGGCGACCTTCCAGGTCGGAAGTCCACCCCCCGTTCCGCTGGTCTTCCACGCGGCCCTCGGCATGGAGGGCAGCCACACCCGCGAAGAATGGATGCGCGTGCTGCAGTTCCTCGGCTTGAAATGGCAGGACGCAGCGTTGCCACCAGACCATCTCGCTCCCGCGTGCGAGGCCCTTGCGACGGCGATCGATCGCGAAGACACGGTCATGATCGGCGAACTGTGTGAGCGCTATCTGCTCCCCTGGTGCGCGCAGGCGATACCGCGCCTGGCCGAGGGGTCGCAGCCCATGCGCGAACTGGTCGAGCGCTTCGAATCGGACCTGAAGGCGCTTTGAACGTCTGGGCGCTTCTACGCCCCCGGCAGCGCCGGCCACTCGATCGGCCACTGCTTGCACGAACCTCCGGCGAACGATTCGTAGACGCTCGGGTCGACCGCGGCCGAGAAGGTCGTCAGGTGCCGCGCGATGCCGCAGCGTTCTTCGTCGTCGCGCACGCGATCGTCGTCGCTGAGTCGTGAGAGCACGTCCGGGGAGTCGACGACACCGCCTTCCATCCGCAGGCCACCGCCTTCGGCGGTATCGATCACGAGGAATTTCTCGCCGTTGGCGCCCGCGCTCCAGGGTTGCCAGCGGGGGAGGGCGAGTTCGGCGTTGCCGCCGTTCAAGGGATCGCCGGTGTGGGCGAACGAGGTCCAGTACGCGCGCATCTGTTGCGAGAGCAGTTCGGCGGTTTCGGGGTTCGCGTAGACGTTGTCGGTGAAGGTGCCGAGATCGGTGAAGCCGAAGACGAAGAGGATGTCGAGGGCGTGGGAAGCCCCGAGCAGCTCTGCGAAGTCGAGCCACAGGAAGCCGCCGAGTTCGTCCCAATCGAAGCGATAGCCGTAGACATCGGTGCGCCCCGTATCGGCCATCGCCTGGAGCGGACCGTCCATGCCTTCGGCTCGCCAGAGGAGCCCCCCGTATTCACCGTCGAGATCGTGGATGCGCCGATCCTTGATCCCCGTGATGAGGCCCATGAAGCGCGAGACGTTCGGCGAGATCATGAGCATGAAGAGCTTGGTCTCTTCGCGGTTGACGCCGGCGATCGTCGGCACAGCGTTGTGTTCGCCGGGCGTCGCGAAGGCTGTGCGAGGCTCGAGGCGGCTGATGACATGGCCATCGCGAAACAACTGGGGAACCACGTACATCCCGCCCCCGATCCACTCTTCGAGTACGGAGAGGAGTTCCTGGTGCGGCATCCCGCGCAGGTAGCTTTCGATTTCGCTGGCGGACATCTGGCCGATCATTCTCTTGGCGTCGGCGCGGTTCTCGGCCCGGCCGTCCTTCAGCAGATGCCGCAGTAGCACTTCGTTGCTGCCGGCGACCTGGCGCGGATCCTCGTCCGCGTACACCTCGGCCTGGTCGAGCGCTGTCGAGATCGCAACACCGCTCTGCGCGATGGCGCGATGAAAGAGCCCGTTCGCACGCGGCGAAAGGAGCAGCGCGAAGACGTTCAGCCCCCCCGCGCTCTCGCCGAAGATCGTGATGTTGCCCGGGTCGCCGCCGAAGGCGGTGATGTTGTCGCGCACCCATTCGAGGGAGCGGATGGCGTCGAGAGTGCCGTAGTTGCCCGAAGCGTCGTCGGGGTTCGTGGCCGAAGCGCGAAGTGCGGAATGCATGAACCAACCCAGGACCCCGAGGCGGTATTGGATCGCCACGACGATGACGTCGCCCTCGACGGCCAGCCGCGAGCCGTCGTAGACCGTGGCGTCGCCGATCGCATTGCCGCCGCCGTGGATCCAGACCATCACCGGGCGCCTCGCTTCGCCCGACGCATCCGCGCTGAACTTCGGCGCGTAGATATCGAGGAAGAGGCAATCCTCGTCGCCTACCACCTTCGTCGCATCGGCCATGTCGAGCTGCACGCACTTCTCACCCGAGGCAGTGGCTTCGTACAGGCCCTCCCACGGTTCGGGCGGTTGGGGTGCGCGCCAGCGACGCTCTCCCGTCGGCGGTTTCGCGAACGGGATGCCCTTCCACACGTGCGCTTCGCGATCGGGATGCGCGTACCCGACTAGACTGCCCTGTGCGATCGAGCGTTTCGAACTCGCGTCGACGGCGGGCGGTGGATCTTCGCCGCCGCAAGCGCTTACGAGCGCGGCGATGGCGGTGACGAGGATGAAGAGAAAGAAGCAATGAAGAGCTGGCGATCGTGACATTCGGCCGAGTCTACCGAGCGCGGGGAACGCGACGAAAGCCGCCGGTTTCAGTGCACAGATGCAAATGCCATGGGCGGGGTTCGGCACACAGCCATGCCGGGCCGCACCGGGAGGTCTGGGAAAGGTTCTTCCCAGCTGGCGGAATCCGCGTTCCCCCCTCGAGCATCCAGGGTTTGACCCCTCGCGTAAACATTGGGGAATTCTGTCTCGCTCCGCTGGTACGAGACTTGCGTACACGCCTCTGTGACCCTGGGAGGGGATGTGATGAAACGGCGTTTTTTCGCCGTTCCGGGTGATTCGTGTGCCGAGAACCTGGGGGCCGCCGAGTGCGGTCGTCGGCAGCGCAGCCGGGGCGGCTTTCTGGGCGCGCTATCCGCGGTCGTGGCTCTCAACTTCGCCATGACCCCGAGCCTGGCCTCGGCGATCACGATCGACTTCGACACCGAAGACGACTTCGTGACCCAGCTCATCAATGGGCAGATCGTCGACCCGGCCTTCGATGGCGTCGACCTCGAGTTCGGCAACCTGGTCTCGATCTCGAGTACCCAGATCGGCCCGGGCGCCCACAACGGCGCCACGATCTTCGATTCGGATCCCACCGGTCCGAACTCCGGCTCGCAGGATCCCGATCTGTTGGTCGACCGCGGCAACATCCTCATCCTGCAGAGCAACAACCCGGGTAGCGCGAACGACACGAGCCTCGATGGGACCTACGGGCTCGTCTACGACAACCCGAACGACGAAGCCGACTTCAACGATCGCGGCTCCATCGTCTTCGATTTCATCGCCCCCGTCGTGGCGCTGTCCCTCGAAATCGTCGATGCCAACGGCGGCTTCCTCGCGGAAATCATCCTGACCGACGGCTCGAACCTGAATCGGACCTTCACGGTCAACTCGGGCTTCAGCGAGGACATCAACGTCTGTGGCGTCTGCAACGGCTACGAGACCCTCGACCTCACGAACATCGGTGTGCAGGTCGGTGAAGGTGGCGGTACCGCGAGCGGCGTCGACGATGTGGGCTTCGACCAGTTCGACGTGACCCGCCTCGAGGTCAAGTTCCTCGGCAACCCGAGTTCGGGCGGCATCGACACCCTCGTTTTCGTACCCGAACCCTCGACCGGACTGCTTCTCGCACTCGGGCTCGTGGGTCTGGGCCAGTCGAGGCGTGGCGCGCGCAAGTAGGTCCCGCTTCTCTTCGACATTCAGGCGAAGCCCCGAGCGTCCCTACGGCCGCGGATCGCTACGCTTGTGTCCATGGCTAGAGCCGATGTCCTGATCCTCGGAGGGGGGATCATCGGCACGAGTCTCGCGTGGGCGCTCGCGCAGCGGGGCGTCTCGGGGATTCGCGTCGTCGATCTCGATCTCGCGGGGGTATACGCCTCGAGCGAACTCAACGCGGGCGGTGCGCGCGCCACCTGGTGGCAGCCGGTCAACATCGAGACCTGCCTCGCGACCCTCGAGTTCTTCGCCGAGCACGCCGACGAGTTCGCCTTCCAGCAGCGCGGCTATCTGTGGCTCTACGACGACGATGCGCTTCACGAGCGCGCGCTGGCCCTGCGCGAACTGCAGAATCGCCACGGTCTCGGAGTCGAGGCTCTCGAAGTCGGGGAGATCCAGGCGCGTGCACCGCTGATCGACCGTGGCCTCGACGAGCTGGTCGGCGCCACATGGTCGCCCCGGGACGGCTTGATCAACCCGAACGCCGTGCGCTCCTGGTATCGCGCACAGGCGGAGGGCCTCGGTGTCGAGTTCAGCAATCGCCACTACGTGACCGGGGTCGAAACGTCGCGGGTCGCGGGTGGGGCAGGGGAGACGCGGAAGATCGAAGCGGTCGACATCGTCGAGGTGCGTGCCGGCGTCGCCGACTCCGAAGCCCTGCGCCGCGTGTTGACCACCCACCACGTTCCCGCGGAGGCGATCACCGTCGAGGAGCGAATCGAGACGGCGACGGTGGTGAACTGCCTGGGCGCCTGGTCGCCCGTCTTTTCATCCAAGGTCGGCATCACCGATGTCACTGAACCCGTTCGCCGGCAGATCTCGTTGGTCGACGTGCACGCCGAGGACTGGGCGGCCGGGGTCGACCCCGCGAAGCTCGGGATGATCGTCGATCCGAGCGGGCTCTATCTCCACGGCGAAGGCGCGCACGTGCTCGCCGGCTACTCCACCCCGGGCGAGGCACCCGGCTTCGACTTCGACTACGACGGGCGCGACTTCTTCGAGAGCGAGATCTGGCCGCGGCTCGCGCATCGCGCCAGCAGCTTTGAACGCTGCGGTCACGTGCGCGGCTGGGCGGGGCTGTACGCCGTGACACCCGACTGCAGTGGCATTGCCGATCGCGTGGAGAGCTTCGCGAACCTCTTCGAAGCGCATTCCTTCACGGGCCGGGGTGTGATGCAGAGCTATGGCGTCGCGCAGGGCATGGCGTCCCTGATCACGACGGGGCGTTTCGACGCGATCGATCTCTCCCCGCTCAATCGCTCCCGCTTCGCCGATCCCCTGAAGTGGGTGGTCGAGGAGCTGCACATCTAGCGGGCGTGCTAGACGTCTGGCCATGCAGGCCGTCGATGCCCAGGCACTGTGCAGGACCTACCTCGCCTACCTCCGCCTCGCGGGTGACGTGATCGAAGGCCCGCGCTGTCGAGCCGTGCGCTGCGATACGGCACCCTTGATCTACGACGCGAACCACCTGCAGGTCGACCCGGGTGCAGACATCGAGGCCGTCATGGCGTTCTTCGAGGAAGTGCTCGGAGATCGCGACCATCGGCAGGTCATCACGACCCTGCTGAACGACCCGGGGCTCGATGCGCGCCTGTCCCTCGAGGGGTACACCGCCGAAGTGGTGCTACAAGGGCTGCTCGATGGGCCGCTGCGCGGACCCGCTCCGATCGATTGTGACATCCGCCTCGTCGAGACGGCCCAGGAGTGGGTGCACCTGGATCGCCTCGTGCGCGCCGATCACGTCGAGACGAACCAGGTGCAGGACCGCCACGATTACACCCTGGAAGTGACGGATCAGATGCAGGCGATTCGTCGCCGGGTTGCGAGCGAGGTGAAGCCCTTCATGGCCTGGGACGAGGGTGAGCCCGTGGCCTTCTTCTGTTCGTGGCCGGGTATCGATGGCGTCGGCATGGTCGAGGATCTCTTCACCCTGCCGACCCACCGCAAGCGCGGCTTCGCGCGGGCCCTGATCCATCACTGCGTCGCGGACGCACGCACGAGGGGTGCCGATCGCGTGTTGATCGGCGCGGAGCCCGACGACACTCCGAAGCACATCTACGCCGCCATGGGTTTCGAACCGACGTGTCTCACCTGGGGATGGCTGCGCAAGCGGGGTCAGGTGGATTGATCGTGCGCGATCGTCTGCTCGATCAAGAGCAGCAGGCTGGCGATCAGCGGGCGGTGATCTTCGACGCCCTTGCCCTCGTCGAGCAGCTCGATGCACCAGTCGCGAACCAGGGCATGCTTGAGCCCCTTGAGAAGGGCACCGAGCAGGCCTTTCTTCTCTGACGTGTCTTCTTCGGGGCGTTCGCGGGTGGTCAGGAAACCGACCGCGTCGTCGTCGACCATCAGGGCGTATTCACCGCACGCCCCTTCGAGGACATCCTGCATGAGCTTTTCGAAGGTCCCCTTCGGATCGATCACACGAAAGACCTCGTGACCGTGTGGACCGAGCACTTTGAGTCCGCGCGACTTGAAGAGCTGGATCGTCGCAACGGGGGGGCCGCTCTCGCCCTCTTCGACGAAGTAGGTGAGGTTCAGGAAGCGACGCTTCGGCCGCATGCGGAACGAGACGCGCCCCGCATCGCCGGGTTCGCTGAAGGTCGTCGTGCCGCCGAGGCAGTTGCCGACCACGTGGGCGTCGAAGAGGGTGGAGCCGCTCGCATCCTGGATCTCGTAGCGACTATCGGCTCCCTTGAAGACCGAGATGCTCTCGACCCGCGTCTTGCGAAAGCGATAGAAGGAGGGTGCCATGGCTCAGTCTCCGAGTACGACCTGCGGGGCGCCTTCGCCGAATGCCTGGATGCGCAGTTCGCCGAGATCGTCGTAGACCATCACGTTGCGCAGGCCGGAGGCCTGGAGGGTCCCGACGATGGTGAGGGCGATTTCCTGCTGCTCTTCGCGGGGCAGTGCGCGCCAGCCGGCGTCGACTTCGCCGACGAAGGATTCACCCTGGCCCGCGTCATTGCGCACCCCCTCCACGAGATGGGGAGAGACCTGTGCGAGCCACGCCGGGTCGATGTCCTGCATCTCGCCGCTCGGCCACACGGTGTAGACGATGAGTCCCGCGAGCAAAGCGAACATGGCGGCGGCCAGCGCGATCTTGATGCGCATCTCGCGCGGGAAACCCTGCACCCAGCCGAGCAGGCCGCCGGGTTTCGCTTCGTCGGCGCGGGTCTCCGAAGCCTCCGTCGGGTTCGCGACGGCCTTGCTCGCGAGGTCGCGCGCCTCCTTGCGGAACTCGCGCGCGGCGTCGGCATCGTCGCTGCTCGACGGTCGCGGTTTCATGGGTTCGCGAACGCGCTGTTCGCGACTCGCATCCGAGAGCGCGGTGAAGAGGAACTTGGTCCGCAGCTCCGAGAGGGCACACGCCCGCTTGTAGTCATCGACGAGAAGCTGGTCGCTCTGCTTCTTCATCGCGTCGTTGAGTTCCTTCACCCAATCTTCCGTCAGGCGGTCGAAGGAGATGCCGATCGGTTCGAGCTCCTCGGCGATCACCTCGGCCGAGCGGCACAAGAGGCCCACCAGGATCGTGGTGCCGGGGATGTCTTCGAGAGTGCCGATGTCCGTCGACTCGAGGGCCTTGCGCTCGGCGTCGTTCGGAAAATCGAGGTCGATGCACCAGGCCACGCGGTCGATGGCGGAGAGGTGTGGCGACTCACCCGCCATGCGTCGGCGTACCGCGGCCGCGAGTTTGGGTACGATCTCGGTCTCGAAGGGCGAGGCCAGCACGCCGCTGGGGCCGTTCGCTTCGTCATGGGTCGCGAGTTCGCGAGTCGAAGCGTGGTAGGGGAAGGCGCGCATCAGTTCGGCGCTGCGATACGCCACGTAGGCCCGAAGCAGCAGCGGCACGAAGAAGTGCTCGCCGATCTCGCGGCGATGCTGCTGCGCGGCGTCGGGCTCGTCTCCCTCGGCGTTGTGGAGATCGATCTGGTCGCGAGCGGCGAGCAGGGCGGCGGCGGTCTGCTCGATACCCGGTTCAGCGGTGTCCTCCGCGCGTTCGCACAAGTAGAAGAGCCGCGGCGATAGCGAGATCGGATCGACGGGGCCGCTGCATTCCGGGCCGTCCATGCACAGCAGCGAGATCACGAAGCCGGTGGTGGCGGCGCGGGTGGCGCTGCGATCGCGTCCATCCTCTTCGAGGGAGAGCATCAGGTCGAGGAAGTCGATGAGGCTCCCGCGATCACTCTGGACGAGGTCGGGAAGCGTGCGGTGCAGGGCCTCCTTCGAGACCTCGGCCGCGAACTCGCGCATCTCCGCTTCGATGCCCGTGTGGGCGGCGTCGATCTTGTCGAGGCGGGTGTCGTCGCGTTGGTCCTGGGGGATCTTCGTGAGGGCCTTCAGCTCGGCGTCGATCGCGGCGATCGTGGGGACGAGGTGATGATCTTCGGTCACCACGTCGAGTTGGCGCAGCACGCCCCAGGAAGACGAGAGTGAGCGATGCTTGTCGAAGCGATTTCGCAGCGCGAAATCCTGACGAACGACGCGGACACCCCCGCTCGAGGGCTCGTTTGCGGGCTGGGTGTCGTTCATCGCAGTCGGGGGGTCACCAGGGCCGCGTGTCAGAAGACGGACTGGCCTGCGGCGGGATCGCAGGGTTCGACGTCGTTGCCCGTGATCGCACCCACGTTGCAACCGACCGCGGCGGGCACGAGGGCGCCGCCGCCTTCGGGCTTCGCGTAGGCCCAGAACTGCGCGACGCCGTCGGCGTCGATGTCGGCACCGGCGTCGGCCGTATAGGCCGTGCCGTCGGCGTTGATCGCGACGCCATAGGAGAAGAAGACATTGCCTTCGGGCTGCCAGCCGAGGGCCTGGAAGTCGCTGCCCACGGCGTCGAAACCCGCGCGGTTGGCACCGGGGATCAGCGCGGGCTCGGGGTTGGCGGCAACGAAGACGCCATATTCGCCGTAATAGGCTTCCTGGGAGGTGCGAATGCCGCCGAGGTTCGTCTTGGCTTCGGCGCTCTTGGTCTTGAGCTGGTAGACGGCGTACTTCGGGATCGCGACGGTGGCGAGCACGCCGATGATCGCCATCGCGATCATGATCTCGATGATGCTGAAGCCCCGCCGTCGGGCATTCGCACGAATTTCAATTTGCATTCCCATGCGGGTAAAGTCGGAGCCCCCGCGAGGCGGCTTGACCCGTTTCTTCCGTCAGCGCACGGGGGGACGCAGCCCGCGGGCGGCTCGCCATCGGGCAGACGCAATGCGTGTGCAACACGCTCGCAGCACCTTCGCCGCCGACACCGCGCGGCGTCGGGAGAAGCTACGGGTCAGCGGGCTTCGGCGACCTCCTCGGCGGCCTCGTTGATCGCGTCGATCGTCACATCGATGTCTTCGTCGCTGTGAGCGATCGAGACGAAGAACTTCTCGTGACCCTTCAGGATGCCGCGCTCGAAGAGGGCCTGGCCGAAGCGATGGGTGGGCCCCGGGTCGGCGGTCATGCTGGAGCGGTAGTCGACGACGGCCTGATCGGTGAACCACGGCTCGAAGGCCGGGGGTTCGCCAGCGACCTGGCAGGGGATGTCGACCTTCTCGAAGGCACTCGAGACGGCTTCCATCAGGCGCCGACCCCGCGCGAAGAGGCTCTCGTAGACGCCGTCCTGCTGCAGCACCTTGATGACGGCGAGGCCGACTGCACTCGAAACGAGATTCCCGCTGAAGGTGCCCGTCATCGCCACGTAGCTGCCCGTGATGCGTCGAGCGCCCTCGCTGTACTTCATCAGTTCGTCGTTTCCGCAGACGACCGACAGTGGATGGCCCGCCGAGAGGCTCTTCCCCATCACCGTGAGGTCGGGAGTGACGCCGTAGTAGCCCTGGGCACTCGAGAGGCCGAAGCGGAAGCCCGTGACGACCTCGTCGAAGATCAGGGGGATGTCGAGGCGTCGCGTCACCTCACGCAGCCCTTCGAGGAAGCCTTCGCGCGGAGTGACGGTGCGCTGCATGGGCTCGACGATCACCGCGGCGAGATCTTCGGCGTTGGCTTCGATGATCGACGCGGCGCGATCGATATCGTTGAAGGGAGCGACGAGAACCTCGTCTCGAACCGAAGCCGGAATGCCCTCGCTATTGGGCACGGCGGCGGGGTACTCCGCCGGCTGCTTCGTCCACTGGTTGCTCATCGTCGCGTGGTCGGCCTGGCCGTGATAACCGCCTTCGAACTTCAGGATCTTGTCGCGGCCGCGATAGGCACGGGCGAGGCGAAGGGCGAAGAAGACGGCGTCGCTCCCGGTGCTGCCAAAGGCGACGCGCTCGGCACAGGGGGTCACCCTGGCAATCTCGTCGGCCAGCAACACCGCGGCTTCGTTGGGGAGAAGGAAGGAAGAACCCTGATCGATCGCGGCGTGGGCGGCCGCCACGACATCGGGATGACAGTGACCGACGAGCATGGGGCCCGAACCGAGTAGATAGTCGATGTACTCGTTGCCCGAGAGGTCGCGAATCTTCGAACCGCGCCCCTCCTTCACGATCATCGCGCTATCGAGGGACATGGTGGGGGTGCGCGCGCAGGCGGGGAGGATGCGGGGTACGCGATCGACCAGTTCCTGTTCGCGTTCGCTTCGCGGGATCCGTTCGAATCGAGCCATCGCGCATCTCCTCTACAGGCCGGTCGCGCTGTGCGTCGTCAGGCGAGTGGGTTGCCCAGGGGAACGGTTGGATCCCCGGGAAGCTGGATCAACTCGACGCGAACGCCGTCCGGATCGAGAACGTACACGACGTCCGAACCGAAACTCTCGTTGGTGACTCGCGTTTCCTTCATGACCTCGACGCCCTCGGCTTCGAGGCGTTCGAGGAGTGCGGGCAGGTCGCTCACGCGCAAGGCGATGTGGGTGAGGCCCACGCGATTCATCGGCCGCGGCACAGTCTCCTCCTCGACCCCGGGGCTCACGTAGTGGAGCAGCTCGATGCGGGTGCCATCGCGTTGGAGGAAGTAGGCGTGCAGTTCGAGGTCGGCGATCTGCACGAGCTGCTTCGAACCGGCGTCCGACACCTCGAGCTTCGTGAGTGGCTCGAAGCCGAGCAGATCGCGGTAGAAGTGAAGCGAACGTTCCGGTTCGTGAACGCAGATCCCGAAGTGGGAGAAGTAGTCGACGGACATCGTGTCTCCGGATGTGGTTGGGCCGTGGCGATCGTGAGTGGCGCCGGGGTCTCACGCAATATATCCGGATGCCACGAATCGGGTGTTGGCTCGGATTCGTCAAGCTGGGCACTCCGCAGTAGATTCGACGCCATGGCGGCATGCCGGGGATCGGCTCGGGGTCGGAAGGGAGGCAATCGTGCAAACCGTTGGATTCATTGGCCTTGGCAAGATCGGGCACCCGATGGCGGAGCAGGTCCAGCAGGGCGGCTTCGAACTCTGCGTCTGCGACGTGAACGAAGCCGCCGCCGCGGATCTCGTGGAGCAGGGCGCGCACTTCGTCGCGACTCCGTCCGAGGTCGCCGCGCGGTGCGACGTGGTGCTGACCTCGCTTCCGGGCCCGAGCGAACTCGAAACCGTCGTCGCCGGTCCGAGCGGCCTGCTCGAAGGTTCGCGCGAGGGGCTCGTGCACTGCGACCTCAGCACGATCTCTCTCGCTGCGGCGCGTGCAATGCGGGAACGCGAAGCCGCAGCCGGCATTCATTTCATCGACTCGCCGGTGAGTGGCGGGGTGTGGGCCGCGCGCAAGGGGGCGTTGGCCTTGATGGTGAGCGGCGCGCGCGAGGCCTACGACGTCGCGCACCCGGTACTCGACACCCTCGCGAAGCAGATCTTCTATCTCGGCGAAGAGGCAGGCACCGGCACGCTGTTCAAGTTGATCAACAACGCCGTCTTCCTGAGCGCGGGGCAGGCACTGCAGGAGGGCCTGGTGCTCGGTGCGAAGGCGGGGGTCGACATGCAGGATCTCGCGAAGGTTCTGCAGGCGAGTTCGGCGGGGATGTACTGCGGCCTGCTCGGCCCGATGCTCGCGCGTGCCTGGGACCAATCGGCTTTCGATCTACGCCTCGCGCACAAGGACGTGGGCCTCGCGATCGAAACCGCCGAGGATCTCGGTGTACCGTTGCAGCTCACCCGCGCCGCCTTCGCGACCTATGGCGACGCGATGCAGGACGATCTCGGCGAGAAGTTCTTCATCGCGACCCTCGCGGCTCTCGAACGCCGCGCGGACACTGAAGTGCCGAAGACCGAACTCTCGAAAGACGGCTGAAATAGACGGCTGAAACAGACGGCTGAGCCACGAGGAAAAAAACCATGTCGACCACACCGGAAGAGAACAAGGCGATCGTGCGCGAGATCTTCGACAAGGTGATCAACCGCGGCGATTGGGAGCTCGCGGCGAAGTACTACAAAGAAGACTACATCCAACACAATCCCCACGTGCCCCAGGGGCTGGCGGGGCTGCAGGGTGCGATTCGCGCCCTGCATTCGGGCAAGACCCCGATGCAGGCCGAGATCAAGCTCATGAACGCCGAAGACGACATGGTCTGGCTGCTGCTCGAATGGTCGGGGGGCGACGCTCCCGAAGGCGCCCCGCGCATGACCGCGACTGCAGAGATCTTCCGCGTCGAGGACGGCATGATGGCCGAGCACTGGGACGTGATCCAGATCGAGAAGCCCCGGAGCTGAGCCGGTCGCTCAAGTCCCGGCGAGGCGTGCGACCACCGGTGCGAAGGCGTCGCGCACGTCGGCGCCCACGGTGATGTAGGAAAGGCCGTAGAGCTCGCGTCTTCGTTGCAACTCATCGCAGATCGCATCGATGTCGCCGAACAGGCCATGGGGATGCGCGGCCATTGCCGCTGCGTCGAGCCCGAGCCCCGCGCCCATACGCTCTGCCATCTTCTCGGTGCCGGAACCGATGAAGGCGAAGTAGATCCCGATCTCGAGTTCGATGTCGTCGATGCGCGAACCCGCGGCGTCGCGAATCCAGCCGACCTTCTGTTGCGTGGCTTCGGCCGTGCTGGTCGAAACGCCGTCGGGTCCGATGATGCCCGCGCGGTTGTTGAGGTTGATGCTGACGATGTCGGCTTCGCGCGCAGCCAGAGACAGCACGCGTCTGCTACCGCCGCCGATCATGATGGGCGGGTGGGGTTGTTGCACTGGCTGGGGTGCACCCTCGTAGCCCTGCACATTGACGTGATCTCCCGCGACGGCGAGTTCGCCCTTCTGCATGTGGGCCTTGAGCAGCCCCACGGTTTCTTCGAGGCGGTCGATGCGCGTGCCGATCGCATCCATCGCGATACCCGCGGCGTCGTACTCGCCCTTCATCCACCCGGCACCGAGACCGATTTCGAGGCGGCCACCCGAAAGGAAGTCGAGGGTGGCGGTTTCCTTAGCGAGCACGGCGGCGGGGCGGTAGTCGATGCAGAAGACGCGACAGCCGATGCGCAGGCTCGTGGTCGCTTCGGCGGCCACCGCCATCGCAGGCACCGCGGCGAGGTTCTGGAGCGGGTGATTCGTCGCCTCGAGGGCGGGGCCGGGGCCGAGGATGTGGTCGGCCAGGTGCAGGGCGGAGTAGCCGAGGTCTTCGGTCTGGCGGGCGCCGTCGCGCCACGCGTCGGCGCTCTCGGCGAAGTAGGACTGCACGGCGAATCGGAAGGGTCGGCTCATGGGGGCTCCTGGTTCGGGGGCGTCCAGCGCTGCGGCGCGGCGTGATGCGAAGCGCTCGTGCTTCGTTGTGGCGACCAGATTAATTGATAGCGTCGACCACTGCCGTGAGGCGCACTCGCATTCGAATGGGAACCCCGCGATGAAACCCCCCTCCGACGACTATCCCGTGGACGCGTGCCTCTCCCTCGAGGATGAACGCGCGATCGTGAACGCCACCCATCGCTACGCCGCCGCGATCGACCGGCGGGCGTGGGATGAACTCGACGAGGTCTTCGTCGCCGACGCCTACGTCGACTACTCCTTCGTGCCGGAACTCCGCGGGACCGACGCGGTGAAGGAGTTCGTCTCGGCCACGCTGAAACACCTCGACTCCACCCAGCACATGGTCGCGAACCACCAGGTAGCGGCCGATGGCGATGGCGCGAAGTCGCGCTGCTATCTGCACGCACAACACACGCGGCGCGGTGTGGAGGGCGGTGCAAACTACGTCGTGGGCGGCATCTATCGCGATCGCTGGACGAAGGCCGCGGAGGGGTGGCGCATCGCCGAGCGCTACCTCGAGATCCTCTGGATCGAAGGAAACCCGGCGGTGGTCCGCCCAGATTCCTGAGAACCTCCCCAGCCACCAGCGAGGAAGCCCATGAGTCAGACCGTCGACAACTACGAGAAGGTTTCGATCTACAACCTCGCCGACGAGCGCAAGGAAGCCCTGCTCGGGAAACAGAAGGAATGCACCTTCGCCTGGACGACGAAGGACGGTTGGCCCGTCTCCGTCATCATGTCGTACCTGTGGGCAGACGGACGCTTCTGGTTGACGGCGGGAGGACACCGCCACCGCATCTCCGCCGTGCGTCGCGACCCGCGCGTCTGCATCACGGTGACGAGTACCGGGACGTCGCTCGGCGCCGGAAAGTCCGTGACTGCGAAGGGGCGTTGCATCATCCACGAGGATCGCGAGACCAAGGAGTGGTTCTATCCGAAGTTCGCGCTCCAGCTGCAGGAAGACGAAGCGCGCGCGAAGGGTTTCGAGGAGTTCCTCGACTCGCCGATTCGCGTGGTGCTCGAGGTCGTCCCCGAGAAGTGGATCACCTACGACGGCGACAAGATGTGGAAGGACTCGATTGGGAAGCTCGGCGACGAGGAGCGCGGCCCCGCCCTGTCGTCCGACAGCGAACGCCTCGAGAACGAATTGAAGCGGCGCGGCCTCACCTGATCCGTCGCACCCCAGCAGGTAAAGGAAGGAAGAGGATGTCCACACTCGAAGGCAAGGTCGCACTCGTCACCGGGGCGGCGAGCGGGATCGGCGCCGCGACGGCGAAGCTCTTCGTCGAGCGTGGGGCCAGGGTCGTCATCGCCGACATCCAGGAAGCGCCGGGCAAGGCACTCGCGGATGAGATCGGCGCCGCGGCGCGATTCGTTCGCGCCGACGTAAGCCAGGAGGCGGATATCGAGAACGCCATCGCCACCGCGGAGAGCGAGTTCGGCCCCCTGGACATCATGGTGAACAACGCGGGCATCCTCGGCGTCGTGGGTTCGATCACCGAGCTCGACGCCGAAGCCTGGGACAACACGGTCGCGGTGCTCTTGCGCGGGGCCTTCCTCGGTACGAAGCATGCGGCGCGCGTGATGCAGCCGCGGGGCAGCGGCGTGATCCTCTCGATCGCCAGTACCGCGGGCGTCATGGGCGGTCTGGGCCCCCATGCCTACACGGTTTCGAAGCACGGCGTCGTGGGGCTCACGAAGAGTGCCGCATCGGAACTCTCGGCTTCGGGTGTTCGCGTGAACGCGGTCGCTCCGGGGAGCACGGTCTCCGCGATGACTGCGGCGGTCTTCACCGGCAACCCCGACGACGAGGCCCTCGCAGCCGAACGCATCGGCGACGCTTCGCCCATGGGCAGTGCGATCGCGGCGGAGGAGATCGCGGGAGCGCTCGCCTACCTCGCGAGCGACGACGCCCGCCACGTCACGGGCCACGTCCTCGTCGTGGACGCGGGTGCGACGAGCGCACCGCCGACGTCGCCGTTCCACGGCATGAAGAGCACGATGGTGCGCGAAGCCGGCCGCCGCACCGAAAACTGAATCCCACCGAACCCCAATCCCCGACGGAGCCCAGACCCATGGCGAAGATCATCGGCAACCTCGTTCCCGAAGACGACTACACCCACGAACTCGGTCCCGAACCGAACTTCAACGAGAGCATGTACTTCAACTTCTTCGATCCCGAACAGGCAATCGGCGGCTTCGTGCGCCTCGGCAACCGGGCCAATGAAGGTCAGGCGGAGATGACGGTCTGCATCTACCTCGCCGACGGTCGCGTGCTCTTCGCATTCAAGCGCGCCGAGATCTCGCACAACGACGCGTTCGACGCGGGGGGCCTTCGCTTCGAGGTCATCGAGCCGAGCGAGAAGCTTCGCACGACCTACAACGGCGGTGTGATCGAACTCGCGAACCCGAAGGAGCTCTCCGACCCGGGCCGCGCCTTCAAGGAGAGCCCGCGCCGGCGTATCTCCCTCGACCTCGAACACACCGCGTGCGGCCCGATGTACGGCCACGCCAACAACAAGGCCGAAGCCGACAAGGATCCCGAGAAGCAGTTCGCCAAGGCCCACTACGAACAGCACATGCACGTCACGGGCACCCTCGATCTCGGTGACGAGCAGGTCGAGATCACGGGCTACGGCCTGCGCGATCACTCCTGGGGCCCGCGCTACTGGCAGGCCATCAAGGGCTACGAATGGCTGACGATGAACTTCGGCCCAAACCTCGGCGCAATGGTCACGTCGGTGCGCGTCGAGGGTGAGAAGCCGCGTGCCAGCGGTGTCCTCGTGAAGGACGGCGAGCTGATCAAGATCAGCGGCGTCGAGATCGACGCCGACTACGAAGACAACGGCCTCTACCACAAGAGCGTGCGCGCAAAGATCGAAACCGAGCACGGCGACAGCCACGAGATCACGGGCGAGGTGCAGGGCTTCATCCCCCTGCGCAACCGGCGCGAGGGCATGACGACCCACATCGGCGAAGGCATGACGAGGTGGACCTTCGACGATCACACGGGCTACGGGCTCTCCGAGTTCCTCCGCACGCTCTAGATCGGCTTCAATCGTGCGGGTGCCGGTGATGTAGATCGGGCCGGTGCGGATGCTCGTGGGTCTGCGCTTCGTGGCGATGGCGATGTTGATGCCAGCGCGCGACCACCACGCCTTCTTCGTGCTCGTGGTCGTGATGCCCGTCGTCGTGGCGATGCCAGTGGGTGTGCTCGATCGCTTCGTGATGGTGTGCGTGATCGTGGGATTCGCGTTCGAGCAGCCAGAGCGCGAACGCCATCAAAGCGATCGAGAGCGCGTGGGTGGGCGTGAGCACTTCGCCGAGCCAGAGCGCGGCCGTGGCGAGCCCGAATAGCGGCGAGGTCGAGAAAGCCAGCTGCGATCGCGTCGCACCGAGCTGCTGCGCCCCCGCCGTATAGAGCACGAGGGAGGCTCCATACCCCAGCGCCCCGATCGCGAGACCCGCCGACGTCGACACGACGCCGACTTCGCCGCCGAGCCACAGCCCGATGGGCACGTTCACCATCCCCGCGGTCACCCCCTTGAACCCCGTGACCTCGTTCGTCGTATAACCATCGATCAACGCAGTGAAGTTGTTGTCGAGCCCCCACGCGATGCACGCCAGGGCGACCAGGGTGATGGCCTGGATGCCGGCGGCCCCCGGCTCGGCGAGCAGGGCGCTCGCGATCACCACGAGCGCGGTTGCGAACCAACCGTGCGATCCCAGGTGCTCGCGAAAGAAGAGCCGAGCGAGCACCGCCGTCGCCACCGTCTCGAGCACGAGCCACAGCGAGACCGAACCCGCCGGCGCAAGCGAGAGCCCCCAGAGCAGGAGCACGGGTCCGACGACGCCACCGAAGAACGCCGCCCCGAGCAGGTACATCCGCGCACGCACGTCGACCCGCCGCACCGCTCGCCGCGCTCGCCAATCCCGCAGCGCCCACGGTCCGACTCCGAGGGCGGCACCCCAGTAGAGCAGCCCCGAGAGCAGGACCGGCCCCGCTTCGTCGACGAACGGCTTCGCCGCCGGCGTCGTCGCGCCGAACAAGGCCGCCGAGAGCAGACACCAGGCGACCGGGCCGAAGCGCGCTCCGGCTTCAGGCATCGCCGGGCCAGGTGGCGCGAAGGGCGAGAAAGACGCGGGGACGGAAGCGCTCGAGTTCGACGGCTTCGAAGCCGAGCCGTTGGGCGATCGTGAAGGCCGCGTCGAGTTCGCCTCGTTCTTCCTCATCATCGTGATGATGCGACATGAAGCTGCTGGCGACCCGGTGCAGGAACGTATCACCGATCTTGAAGTCGACGATGAACAGCCGGCCCCCGGGCGCGAGCACGCGGCGCATCTCTTCGAGCCCCTTCTGTTGCACCGGGCCGGGCAGGTGGTGGTAGACCAGGGTATTCAACACGACGTCGAAGTGATCGTCGGGGTAGGGGAGGTCTTCGATCGCCGCGAGCCGGAAACCCGCATCGACGCCGGCGGCTTCGGCCTTGGTCTTCGCCCGCTCGATCATCTCGGGTGCGGGGTCGACGCCCTCGACGCGTCCACTCGCGCCGACCCGCCGCGCGGCCTCGATCGCGAGGGTCCCCGTTCCGCAACCAATGTCGAGCACCCGATCGCCTTCGCCGATCCCCGCCGCTTCGACGACGCGCCGACGAAAACGCCCTTCCAGCCCGAAGGTGATGGCGCTCAGCAACCAGTCATAGCTTCGGGCCCAGTGGATCGTGTCGCCCTTGGTGTGGATGTGGGAACGGGTCGGTCCGTGATCGTGCATTTCGAACTCCTCCCGGGCGCAGGGATCTCGTGAGGTCTGGATCGATTCAGGCGCGCTCGTCGTGTGTACTCGCGCGCACACGGCGCAAGCCCGATTCGAAGCGCTGCATCAGATCGATGAAGCGATGCCATTCGTCGTGGGTGAAGTCGCTCCACACGTCGCGCAGATCCGCGGTGGCTTCGCGCTGCACGCGACCGATCAGGGTTCTGCCCTTGCGCGTGAGCGCCACCAGGCGTGCGCGGCTGTCGCCGGGGTCGGTGTGGCGCTCGACGAAGCTCTTGGCTTCGAGGGCGGTCACCACGCGGGTCAGTTCCGTTGCGGCGAGCCCGGCGCTCTGCGCGAGCGCGCTCATGCGCAGTGGCCTTCCCGCGTTGCCCAGCGCGTCCAGCACGAGGAATTGCGCAAGGGAGATGCGTCTTTCTCGCAGGGCAGGGAGGTGTTGGGGGTTGGTGAGCCGCCCGATGCCGTTCACCAGCCGCAGTACCTGTCGGTAGTGGTCTTTTTGCTTCACAGTGTGAAGCATGTCATTTCAGTTCACACTGTCAAGTATCTCGTGAAAGGGAAAATACGAGCGCTCGCCGCCGAATCGGCGCGCTGCGGGGCCGGGCGGCTGCGTATAATGCCGGGTCTGACTCAGGAGGAAGCCCCTTGTCGGACAACCCGCGCCCCGGCGCTCTCGACGGCGTTCGTGTTCTCGATCTCTCGACCCCCCTGGCCGAGGCCACAGGGCGTGTCCTCGCCGACCTCGGCGCGGAAGTCATCAAGGTGGAGCCGCCGGGAGGTTGCGCGGCCCGCTTCGCAGCGCCCTTCGAGACCGGACGCGAGGGCGACCCCGATGGATCGCTCTTCTGGCGCGCCTATGGACGCGGCAAGCAGAGCGTGGTGCTCGACATCGAAGCCGAGGGGGACCGCGCGAAGTTCATCGAACTCGTGGGCGGCGCCGACATCCTGATCGAATCCTCGACCCCCGGTGACATGCAGGCCCTCGGGCTCGACTACGAAACGTTGTCCGCCCAGAACCCCGCGCTGCTCTATGTGTCGGTCACGCCCTTCGGGCAGCACGGCCCCGACGCGAAGAGCCCCGCCACCGATCTCACGCTCTCCGCGTCCGGCGGCTTGATGAACCTGCAGGGCGACAAGGATCGAGCGCCGGTTCCCGTCGGCGCGCCCGACACCTCCCATCACGGTGCGGTGCAGGCGGCGGCCGATGTGTGTTCGGCCCTCTATTCGCGCGACCAGGACGGCCGCGGGCAGCACCTCGACGTGTCTTGTCAAGCGGCGGTGCTGTGGACGCTTCTCTTCGATCTCGGCTACCCGATCATGACCGGCGAGAACCAGCCGGGCACGAGCGAATTCCGCACCGAAGTGCGCGAGTTGATTCCCGGTGTGGTGGTGCCCGACCGCGCGCACTGCAAGGACGGCTTCGTCGTCATGACCCTGGTGCTCGGCGACGTCGGGGCGAAGAGCTGGGGCAGCATGATGCGCTGGGCCAGCGACGAAGGCGCAATCGACGACGACCTCGCCCAGCACGACTGGAAGGACATGTTCGATCTGCTGATGGGCGGGAAGATCTCTCCTCCCGACATCCAGCGCGCCTACGACCAGTTCGTCGCCTTCCTCGGCACCCGCACCAAGGCGGAGATCCAGCAACGCGCCCTCGAGGGCAAGTGGTTGATCGGGCCCGTGTGGTCGACGGCCGACCTGCTCGGCGATCCCCAGCTCGCCTCGCGCGACTACTTCACCGACATCGACGGAGATACGCATCCCGGTCCGTTCGTCCGGCTCTCCGAGACGCCGATCGACCTCACTTCGCCGGCACCGAGCCTCGGCGCCCATCAGTCGATCGTCGACGAACTCGAATCTTCGTCGCGCACGCCGAACGTTCCGGCCACGGTTTCCGCGATCCCGCGCGAGAACATCTTCGAAGGGCTCAAGGTTGCGGACTTCGCCTGGGTGGCGGCCTTGCCGCTCTGCTCGAAGGATCTCGCGAACCTCGGCGCCACGGTCGTCAAGGTCGAGTCGGAGAAGTTCGTCGACCCCCTGCGCATGTTGCCGCCGTGGAAGGACATGATCCCGAACGTCAGCACGGGCTGGTCGGGGGCCGACTTCAACCAGAGCAAGCTCTGCCTCGCCCTCGATCTCTCGAAGGAAGAAGCCCGCAAGGTCGCCCTCGATCTCGTCGACTGGGCCGACGTGGTGACCGAGTCGTTCACCGCGGGTTCGGCCGAGCGTCTCGGGCTCGACTACGAGACGCTTCGCAAGCGCAAGCCCGAACTGATCATGGTGTCTTCCTGCATGCGCGGTCAGACCGGGCCCGAGCGCGCGTATACGGGCTTCGGCCTGCAGGGTGCCGGGCTCGCGGGCATCGTGGGTCTCACGGGCTATTCGGATCGTCTGCCTTCGGGGCCATGGGGGGCGTACACGGACTTCATCTCCCCGCGCTTCTCGCTTGCGGCGGTGGCGGCGGCGTTGCGTCATCGCGATCGGACCGGGCAGGGGCAGTACATCGATCAATCGCAGATCGAATCGGCCATGCAGTTCATCTCCCCCGAGGTCCTGCAGTACACCGTCAATCGCGAGATCGTCTCGCTACGCGGTCACGATTCGGATCGCGCCTGTCCGCACGGCGTATTCGTGGCCGAGGGCACCCAGCGCTACGTCGCGATCGCGACGGAGACGACGAAGCAATGGCATGCCCTGCGCGAGCGCGTGCCGGGCCTCGACGCCTTCTCGGGCGCCGAGTTCGACGATCTCGCCACGCGCATCGCCAACAAGGCGCAGCTCGAGGCGCCGATCGCTGCCTGGTGCGCGACCCAGGAGCCCTTCGCGATGGCGGAGAGCCTGCGGCGCGATGGCGTGCCCGCCTACGTGGTGATGCGCTCATCCGATCTTCTCGAAGACAAGCAGCTCCTCGCGCGCGACTACTTCATCGAACTCGATCATTCGGCGATCGGTCGGGTGAAGCTCGATGGGCCCGTCACGAAGTTCAGCGGCACTCCGTGCATTCCGCGTCACGCGGGGGCCACGATCGGTGAGCACACCTTCGAAGTGCTGACGGAGATCCTCGGCTATGACGACGATCACGTGGCGAATCTCGCGGCGGCCGAAGCGCTGACCTAGCACGCCACCCTGGTCTCTTGACCCTCTTCGAGTATCTCTCCGTCGCCGTTTCGATCTGGTTGCAGCCCGGTGGGGCGGGCGAATACTGAGGAGAAACGAGTCGTGACCCTGCCTTCGATCGAACGCCTGCGTTCACTCCTCTTCGCGCCTGCGGTGCGTCCCGACTTCCTGGTGAAGCTCCCGAACAGCGGGGCCGACGGTGTGGTGATCGACTGCGAAGATGCGACGCCGCCGAACGCCAAGGCGGATGGCCGCGCGAACGCGCGGGAGGTTGCACCGCAGATCGCGGGTCAGGGCTCTCATGTCTTCGTGCGGGTGAACGCCGTGGCGTCGCCGTGGTTCGAGGACGACGTTCGCGACGGCCTGTGCGATTCGCTGGCCGGCATCGTGGTGCCGAAGCTCGATCGCATCGAGGACGTCGACCGAGTGGCCGGGGCCCTGGACGCCGCGGGCTTCTCTTCCCTCGTGATCCTCGCGGGCATCGAAACCGCACTGGGTGTGGCGGATGCACGCGCGCTGCTCGAACACCCGCGCGTCGGTGCCGCCTACTTCGGTGCCGAAGACTTCATCGCCGACATGGGCGGGGTGCGCACCGAAGGCAATCAGGAGGTGCTGTACGCGCGCTCGCAGGTTGCGCTCGCGGGCCGCCTCGCCGGCATCCCCGTACTCGATCAGGTGGTGACCGACTTCCGCAACAGCGAGGCCTTCGAACGCGAAACCCGCGAAGCCCGTGAGATGGGTTATCGCGGCAAGCTCTGCATCCATCCGGGGCAGGTCACCCTCGCGAACTCCGGCTTCATGCCGAGCGAAGAAGAATTGGACTTCGCCCGTCGCCTGCTCGCCGCCTACGACGAAGCGAGCGCCGGCGGCCTCGCCGCGATCGACTTCGAGGGCCAGATGGTGGACGAGCCCCTGGCGAGCCGTGCGCGCCAGATCCTCGCCGCTGCCGTCGACGACTAGCCCTCGTTCGAAGCCCGGCTCGCCAGGTAGTCGAAGGTTCGCGCTTCGCTCTCGGCGTCGGGCGCGAAGATCGAGGCTTCGAAGTCGCTGACGCCGATGTCGCGAAGGCGCGCGAAACCTTCGTCGAGGGTGCTCTCGTCGCCGATCAGCGCCAGTTGCGCAGGATCGTCGCTGCCCTCGAGATCGAGCATCGCGCGGTAGCTCGGCATCTGGCCGTAGACAGCGACCATCTTCGCGATGCGCGTGTTCACTTCGTCGGGCTTCTCGGTCAGGCAGATGTGCATGCCCGCGATCACGCGTGGTGAAGGGCGCCCGGCGTGTTGCGCCGCCTCTCGAATGCGCGGCACGATGTGTTCTTCGATCGTTCGCACCCCCGCCATCCACAGGATGGTGCCGTCGCTCTCGCGGCCCGCGAGGTCGAGCATCTGCGGGCCGAGGGCGGCAAGCACGACCGGCACCGGCTGCGCGCCCGGAACGTCGAGGGCGCAGCGAACGCGAAACTCCTCTCCCGCGAAGTCGACGGCCTCGTCGCGAAGCAGGGGCTGCAACACGGCCAACGTCTCGCGCATGTGCGCGACCTTTCGCGCCCAGGAGAGACCGAACATCGCCTCGATCACCGCGGGATGGGAAAGCCCGATCCCCAGGGTGAAGCGTCCGCTGCACGCCACGCTTGTGGTGAGGGCCTGCTGGGCGAGGGCCGTGGGATGGCGTGGCTGCGTGACGGACGAACACCTGGCTGAGGTGGTGGTTCGTTCCCGGCAGAATGCAGCCAA
>JANQEL010000045.1 GCA_028278345.1 Myxococcota bacterium | reverse complement strand
CGACTCTTCGCGTACCTGGGCAATCACCTCGGGAGAGAGCCGCGCGAGTTCGCGCGCCTCGACGGGCAAGCCCTTGCGCGTCTTCACCGCGCGCGTGCGTCGCTCTTCGAGGGGCGCGTCGTCGAGGAAGGTGTAGGGGCGGCTGTTCAGGATCTCGTGGGAGAGCACCGACGGCTCGGTGGTGTCGACGCAGTGCACCTTCACGTCGCCCGAGCGGAAGCCCTTCACGAGTTCGACCACACCGTCGAGATCCATCGCCTCGTGCAGGCAGTCGTGCATCGTCTGCCGCACGATCGGGTGATCGGGGATCTCGATCGGCCCCGCTTCCATGTTGTCCTGGCAGGCCGCGAGGCTCGGGAAGAGTGCGGCCATCCAATCGTCGGCCTGCATGCGCTGGATCGGCGGCGGATTGCGACGGCCTCCCACGAAGCGCAGCACCAGAAGCGCGCGATTCAGGTTCCACCGCCAGCGCGCGGTGAACATCGGCGAGGCCAGGAGCGCCTGCGAGAGCGCTTCCTCGACCGTGTTCGGATGCAGGAACTTCGGCACGTCTTCGAGGGGGAAGCTGTGTTGCGGCCCCAGCGAGAGCACCACCGCGTCGTCACTCGCCGCCGCCTGCAACTCGAAGTCGAAGTTCACACAGAACTTCTTGCGCAACGCGAGACCGAGACCGCGGTTGATGCGCCCCCCGAGCGGCGAGTGCACGATGAGTTGCATGCCCCCCGTCTCGTCGAAGAAGCGTTCGATCACGATCTGATCGCGGGTGGGCAGCTCGCCGAGATGCGTGCGCCCGACGCCGAGATAGCGGGCGATCTGGTCCGCCGCGATCTTGCCGAGGGCACACTCTTCCTGCAGCCACGCCCTCGAACCCTCGGGATCGTTGCGATCGAGCCAATCCGAGAACGCCCCCCGCAACGAAGACACCTCGTTCGAGAGCTCTTCGGTTCGCGCAGGCGCCTCGCCGAACCAGAAGGGGATGGTCGGCGGCGCGCCCTCGGCATCGGTCACCCGAACGACACCCGACTCGACGCGCCGGATGCGCCACGAGGTGCTGCCGAGCAGGAAGATGTCCCCCGCCATGCTCTCGATCGCCCAGTCTTCGTCTACCGTGCCGATGAAGGTCTCATCGGGATCGAGCACGACTCGATAGTCGGCCCGGTCGGGGATCGCTCCGCCCGAGGTCAGCGCCGCGAGTCGCGAACCGCGGCGCCCCTTGAGGGTGCCGCCCACGCGATCGCGATGCAGATACGCCCCCCGTCGACCCCGTGCCGTCGCCACCCCTTCCGAGAGCATGGCGATGAGTTCGTCGAAGACCTCCCTGCTCACGCTTTCGAAGGGGGCCGCTCTCAGAATCAGTTGGTAGAGATCGTCTTCCTTCCACTCTTCGGCCGAACAGGCCGCGACGATCTGTTGGGCCAGGATGTCGAGGGGTGCAACCGGCGGCAGGATCGCGTCGAGGCGCCCTGCGCGAATGCCGCGCATCAGCCCCGCGCATTCCACGAGCTCGTCGCGGGTCAGCGGGAAGAGCCGCCCCTTCGGCGTGCCGCCGCGCGAGTGACCGGAACGACCGACCCGCTGCAGGAAGGTCGCGAGCGAACGCGGCGAGCCGATCTGACAGACCAGGTCGACGGGCCCGATGTCGATACCGAGTTCGAGGGAGGCCGTCGCGACGAGAACCTTCAGGTCGCCCGCGCGCAGCCGCGTTTCGACGCGGAGCCTGCGCTCCTTCGACAGGCTCCCGTGATGCGCCGCCACCGACTCGGGCGGCAGACGCTCGGCGAGCAGATGTGCGAGGCGCTCCGCGAGGCGTCGCGTGTTCACGAACACGAGCGTCGTGGTGTGCGCATCCACGAGCCCCGCGATCTGATCGAGCACTTCGCCCAGTTGCTCGCCCGAAGCCACGGCTTCGAGATCGCTGTCGGGCAGGAGCACCTCGAGATCGAGTTGGCGTTGATGCCCGCAATCGACCACGCGACACAGCGGCTGGCCATCTTCCGCCGTGCGATCGGGACCGGCCCCGACCAGCAAGCGCGAAACGGTTTCGATCGGACGCTGGGTCGCCGAGAGGCCGATGCGCGTGGGGCGCGAATCGCACAGCGCTTCGAGGCGCTCGAGGGTGAGTGCGAGATGACTGCCCCGCTTGTCTCGTGCAACGGCGTGGATCTCGTCGACGATCAGCGTGCGAACGCTGCGCAGGACGTCGCGACTGCGCTCGGCTGTGACGAGCAGGTAGAGGGACTCTGGGGTGGTGACGAGGATCTGCGGCGGACGCCGCACCATGGCCGCGCGCTGGGACGAAGGCGTGTCGCCACTGCGCACCGCGACACGGATCTCGGGCGGGTTGTGGCCGAGCTCCTTCGCGATCTCGGCGATCTGCGCGAGGGGTTCGTCGAGGTTCTTCTTGATGTCGACGCCGAGGGCCTTCAGCGGCGAGACATAGACGACCTGGGTGCCGGCGACCTCTTCGTCATCGTGGGCACCGAGCGTGAAGTCCTTCGCCGCGCGTTCGGCATCCTTGTACAGGCGATCGATGCACACGAGAAACGCCGAGAGGGTTTTGCCCGAACCGGTGGGCGCGGCGATCAGGGTGTCGCGATCCCGCGCGATCGCGGGCCAACCCTCGACCTGCGGCTCCGTCGGCCCTTCCGCGAACTGGCGCACGAACCAGGTGCGCACGGCAGGATGGAAGGCGTCGAGGACCGGATGATGCTGCGGGGTTTCGGGCATCGGTAACGGACCAGTCTAGCAACCGACCCATCGCCCCTGTAGCGCGACACGCACCCGCGACACCCGCTACTGCCAGAACGTGACAGCAGGCACCCCGTTCAGGCGGAAGCCACCTCGACCAGCACCCCGTTCGCGATGCTCGTGCCCGACGGCACGTCGAGGGAGAACTCGTCGAGCAGCTGGTTGCAGTTCGCCCCCGGCTGCTTCTCGTTCGCGATCCGCAGGCGGGTATCGCTCTCGCGGTGGCCATAGCCGTGGGGGAGGCTCACGACCCCGGGCATCATTTCGTCGCTCATCTGCACGGACGCCGTCACGCTTCCCGCGCGCGAGGAGACCTTGGCCTCGCCACCGTCCGCGAGCCCGAGCTGCTTTGCATCTTCGGGGTTCACGAGCAGGGTGCAGCGCTCCTTCCCCTTGGCGAGGTTCTCGAGGTTGTGGAGCCACGTGTTCATGTTCTGCAGCTGGCGGCGACCGATCAAGACCAGCCTTCCCGGTTGGCGCCGCGCTTCGAGGCTCTCGTGCAGGCGCTCGATGTCCTGCTCGAAGATCTCGTGCACGAGCTTCAAGCGACCGTGCTCCTTGCGGATCATCTCGGGAAGCCGCCGTTCAAGGGGGCCGAGGTCGACCGCGTGACCGGCCGCGGCGATCTTCGCGAGGTTGAGCCCGTCGTTCGCATCGTCGAATGCGTCGCCGTAGGGTCCCGTGCGGATCATGATGTCGAGCAGGCGCTCGATCCCCGGCTCGGTCGGGAGCTTCGCGCGCGCGTCGTCCACGCTCACGTGCTCACACGGCGTGCCGGGCTTGCCCACCAACGTCGCGAGCATGCCCTCGAAGAGCATCATGTCGAGCACGTGCCCCTCGGTGCCCGCGGCGCGCGCCGCCACCTCGAGGATCGCGTCGCCGAGGTTCGGCAGGCCTTCCTCCGCTTCGAAGATCTGTGGCGTGTAGCGCGCGAAGTTTCGAACCGATGTCCCTGCGAAGAGGAAGTCGTAGTTCGAATGCTCCATCGCCACCGTCGTGGGCAGGATCAGATCGGCGTGGCGCGTGGTCTCGTTCAGGTAGATGTCGATCGACACCATGAAGTCGAGCTCGTCGAGGGCCGCCGCGAGGCGCGCACCGTTCGGCGACGAGAGCACGGGGTTGCCGCAGATCGTGATGAGGGCGCGAGCGCGTTCCTCTCCGGCCGACGCTTCTTCGAGTTCTTCGGCAAAGGTCGCGACGGGGAGCTGGCCCTCGTATTCGGGAAGCCCGCGCACGCGGCTCTTCCAGCGGCCGAGTTCGAACTCCGAGCCATCCCACATGTGATGTTCACTCTGCCCCGTCGCCGGACGCGGGAACATCGAACCGCCTTCGCGGTCGAGGTTGCCGGTGAGCACGTTCATCACGTCGACGAGCCAACTCGCGAGCGTCCCGAACTCCTGGGTGCAGGTGCCGATGCGCCCGTAGCAGACGGCCTTGTCGGCAGCGGCGAAATCGCGCGCAATCCGACGCGTGGCCTCGGCCGGAACACCCGTCACGTCGGCGACGTTCTCGGGCGTGAAGGGCACAGCCAGTTCACGCACGCGATCGACGTCGTCGGTGAAGGCCGCGAGGTGACGTAGATTCGTGAGTCCCTCTTCGAAGAAGACGTTCACGAGTGCGAACAGGAAGAACGCATCGCTCCCCGGCACGATGAAGTGGTGCTCGTCGGCGACTTGCGCCGTCTCGGTTCGGCGCGGGTCCATCACGATCAGTCGCCCACCTCGCGCCTGCAGGTCGGCGATCTGCTTCTTCGCGTTCGGCGCCGACATCAAGCTGCCCTGGGAGACGAGCTGGTTGCCGCCCAGCGAGAGCATGTAGTCGGTGCGGTGGATGTCGGGGATCGAGATCGCCCACATGGCGCCGTAGAGGATGCTGCTCGTCAGGTTCTTCGGTTGTTGATCCATCGACGCGGCGGAGAACAGCCGCTCGGTCTGCAGGGCCTCGATGAACATCGGCACGGCGAGCAGGCCCGAAGCGCAGTGACCGATCGGGTTGCCGATGTAGGTCGCGACGGCGTCCTTGCCGTGCGCATCGCGCACCGCCTTCAGGCGCTCTCCCACGAGCTTCCAGGCGGCGTCCCAGGAGATCTCCTCCCAACCGTCATCCGTCTTGCGCAGGGGTTTCTTCAGGCGATCGGGATCTTCGTACAGACCCTTCACCGCGGTGGCCTTGGGGCAGACATAGCCGCGGCTTCGCGGATCGTCTTCGTCTCCACGCACGGAGAGGATCCGCCTTGCGTTGCGATCCACTTCGACGCGAAGGCCACAGCTGGCTTCGCAGATCGGACACGAGCGGGTGAAGGTTTCGCGATCGGGGGAAGACGTCGCCATGGCGGCCTCGCGCTGGAAGGTGGAGAAGCGAATCCGGCATTCTATCACCGCGGCTTCGGCAGGTACGCCCGCTGCCACTCGCGTATTCGCTCTCTCCCCGCAACTGGCTTACGCTGCGCCGACCCATGACGCCGTCCGTCCAGACGACAGCGCGCCTGCCGCTCAGCGTGTTGGTCGCCTACGGGATGCCGACCGCGACACTCGGCTTCTCGAGCGGTTTGATGCTGCTCTACCTGCTCAAGTTCGCGACGGACGAGATGCTCATCCCACCGGCCCTGTTCGCGACGGCGTACGGCGTGGCGCGCATGTGGGATGCGATCTCCGATCCCATCGCCGGCTATCTCAGCGATCGCACCACCCACCGTGCCGGGCGGCGACGTCCGTGGCTCGCGATCGGTGCGATTCCCCTGGGCCTTTCCGTCGTGATGCTCTGGAGCCCGCCGACCGCAGCGATGGGCGATGCCGCGATGCTCTGGCTCGGCTTCGCCGTCTTCTTCTACTACACGACCTACACCGCGATCGCTGTGCCCCACCTGGCGCTCGGCGCCGAGATGACGACCGACTATCACGATCGCTCCCGGGTGTTCGGCAGTCGCGGCATCTTCGACTACGTCGGGGTGCTGCTGGCAGGCGTCGCGATCTGGCAGTTCCAATCGAGTGACGACGTGCGCACGACGGCGTCGATCGCCGCCTGGCTCTACGCCGGTATCGCCATTCCCGTCCTCTGGTTCAGCGTCGCGCGCATACGCGAGAACCCCGACTACCAGGCCCGCGGCGCCCACGGCCCCGTGAAGGCGTTTCGCGACGTGGCGCGCAACCACTACGCGCGCCTGCTCGTGACCGTCTTCTTCTTCGAGAACCTGAGCCTCTCCTTCATCGCCACTCTCTTCCCCTACATCATGGACTACCTGCTGCCGCAGGAGACCGGTGAGAGCGGCGGTTACCTCGTGATGGCCCTCATCGTCGCGCTGCTCTCCTTTCCGATCTGGTTTCCGATCTCGCGACGGTTCGGCAAGCGAAACACCTGGATCGCCTCGAACGTGATGAAGCTCGCGGCCTTCATCCTGATCGCCATGGTCACTCCCGAGCGGATCTGGCCGGGCATCGTGGCCATCTTCCTGATCGGACCGTCGCTCAGCGCACACATCTTTCTCGCTCCGTCGGTGAAGGCCGATGTCGTCGACTACGACGAATACGAGACCCACGAACGCAAGGAAGGCTCTTACTTCGCGATCTGGAACCTCGCCCTCAAGCTCGCAGGGGCCGCTGCGATCTTCCTCGCGGGGTGGCTGCTGCAGGCCGCCGGCTACGAAGCGAACGTGGAGCAGACCGACGAGGCGCGGCGAGCCATCCAGCTGATGTTCGCCGGGGTGCCGGGCCTGTGTCACGTGATCGCGATCGCCCTGCTTCTGCGCTTCGATCTCGATCACGCGAAGCACGCCGAGATCCGGAGCGCGATCGATGCGCGATCATGGTCCGGTGGCGCAGGCGAGCCACACGAAACGAAGGGAGGTGCCTCATGAGCGAACCCGAACTCGGCCCCATCGCCGATCACGTGGTGTTCGAGAACGAACGCGTTCGCATCTGGGAGATGACCCTCGAACCCGGCGAGTCGTCGGCCTTCCACGAACACACCCTCGACTACATCATTTGCGTGATCGAGGGCGAAAGCATCGACGCCGATTTCGCAGGTGGCCAATCGATCCAGATCCCCGTCGAGCCCGGCAAGGTGATCTACGTGCCGAAGGGCAACCGCGAGACCGCGGTGAACCGAAGCGGCGTTCGCTACTACGAGCTTCTCGTGGAGATCAAGGATCCGGCCTCATGATCGAAAGCCACGCGCACGGTTCCATCGTCGAACTCCGACTCGACCGCCCACCCGCGAACGCGCTCACGAGCGAGGTGCTCGAAGCGATGGCCGATCGGGTCGACGACGCCCTCGCCGGGGGCGCGAGTGCACTCATCCTCTCGAGCACCGGTCGCGCCTTTTGTGCAGGCCTCGACCTGCGCGAAGTGCCCACTCTCGATCGCGAAGGACAGAACCGACTGCTGCGCGCGCTGAATCGATGCATCGGGACGCTCTACGGCTGCCCCGTCCCGACGGTCGTCGCCGTGAACGGACATGCGATCGCCGGCGGTTTCATCCTCCCACTCTGCTTCGATGCGCGACTCCGCGCAGACACGAGATTCCTCGTGGGTCTAACGGAGGTCCAGGTCGGTGTCCCCTACCCGGTGGCCGCGATCGAGGTCGCCAAGGCCGAGCTCGCCCCGGACCTCTGCCGCCGCCTGGTCCTTTTCGGCGACACGTGCGATGTCGCCGAGCTCGATGGCATCTTCGACTCGGTCGTTCCTGAAGCCGACCTTCGAGGCGAAGCGCTTGCACGCGCGGAACAGCTGAGTTCGCTTCCTGCGCACACGTACGCGGTCGTCAAGCAACAGACCCGTGCGACGACCCTCGCGACCATCCGTCAGGCCGTCGAAGATGGAGACCCTCTCTCCAGTCGCTGGCTCAGCGAGGAAACACGCGAGCGCGCACGGCAGCAACTCGAGGCGAACCGGAAGTAGATCCGAGGCAGCCGCGCGGTTCGAGGCTCAGCCCCGCACCCGAGAGGCGCGGCCCCGCCGCGGGGGCGTCCCAGCGGCATCCAGTCCTTCGAACTCACCCGCGGATCGTCTTCAGCAGGGCATTCGCGACCGGCCCCGGGAACTCCTCGTGCACGAAGAGCTTCGCCTCGTCGATCACTTCGAGATCCACGGGCCCGGAGAACTCGGGCATCATCGCCCGCGTTCGCTCCACCGGGAAGAACGCATCACGACCTCCCCAGACGAGCTGAACGGGCGACTGGATCTTGCGGTGCGTTTCGCTCAGCTTCGCAAAGAGACCGAGATCGAAATGGCGAAGCAACTCGGCTGCCGCCCAGAGCTTCTCGGGGTCGTCGCGCAGCGGCCGGGCGAAGAACTCCTCGAACTCTCCGTCGAGGAGACCGCGATCGACGAAGACATCGCCTAGGACGAAGGGGTTGCGTCGCAACCACGGCGTATTCATCGCGAATCCGAGCAGGGCCTTGAAGCCGGGGACAGCGCGGAGACTCACGAAGGACAAGAAACGCCAGCTCGGCTTCGGTGGTTGTTCGGTTGCGACGAGCCCCCAACCGTGCACCCGCTCGTCCCCCGCGAGCGCCAGCCGTGCGATCATGCCGCCGCTGTCGTGTCCGACGAGCGCGAAGCGCTCGAGACCGAGGGCATCGACGGTTCGGCGCAAGGTCTCTGCGTGGCCTTCGACGCTCAATTCGATCGAGCGGTCGAAGCGTGAATCGCCCGCGCCCGGATAGTCGAAGAGATGGCAGGTCACGTGGTCGACGAGGTAGGGCAAGAGACAACGCCACGTGGCGCTCGTCACCGGCCAGCCGTGACTGAAGACGACATCCGGCCCCTCCCCGATCTTGCGGTAGGCGACGGCGCCGTTGCCGACATCGATGTGACGGTGGGGTTCGGCTCGAAAGAAGTCGGATGCTTCCTGTTGGGTCAGCGAACTCATGGCTTCCTCGCTTTCACGCCCTGGCGTTCTCGTGGGCGCGGGTAAGCAGATAGACGAGGGGAGAGAACATCCCGATGGCGAAGGCCAGCGCGATCCACGGCCACGGATTGCGGCCGCGGCTGCGGGCGGGGACTCGCGTCGCGCATGCTCACTTCCTCCGTGGTTTTGTAGTAACCACTACGGAAAATAGCGTAGCAACCACTACAATCCGGCGCCATGGGTCACAAGCACACGAAGGAGGAGATCCTCGCCGCTGCGCTCGAGACCGCCCTCGATGAGGGCCTGAGCCAGCTGAGCTTTGGTCGGGTCGCCCGGCGGCTCGGTATTCCCGATCGCACCGTCGTCTATTACTTCCCGACGAAGGTCGACCTGGTGAGCGAGGTGATCGGCGCGATGGGCGCCCAGCTGCTCGCTCAGCTCGCGGCGGCCTTCCGGGAGAAGTCAGGAGATCATCGCGAACTCGCCGCGATGGCGTGGCCGGTTCTCGCGACGCCAGAGGCAGACCGATCCTTCGCCCTCTTCTTCGAAGCCAATGGGCTCGCCGCCGTGGGCCGCGATCCGTACCGCGCGCTGATCCCGAACCTCGTCGCAGGCTGGATCGCCTGGGCGTCGGAGTTCATCGAGGGCGACGCCGCTCATCGCCAACGCGAGGCCGAGACCGCAATCGCCATGATCGACGGCCTGCTCCTGCTCCGCCTGCTCGCCGGCCCCGACGCCGCGGAACGGGCGGCGAAGAACTTCGGTATCGCCTGATCCGGAAAGAGCGGCTCGATCGCCCTGATGGGTCGATTCGAGTCCCACCCTCATCGGGCTGAACGGCCCCGCCGCGGGTACGCCTCAGCCCCCGAACCACGAAGCGTGGAAGTAGCGAAGCACGGCCGTCGCCCCGATGCCCAGCGCGTAGGCCAGCGGCGGAATCTGCTTCAGGCCTTCGAGGGTGCGTGAACCGGTGAACGGAATCAGCGGCGTGGCTTCGTAGAAGGCGGAGTAGCGCTCGGGTTCGGTGGCGAGTTTGCGTTGGTCCTGATGCCAGGAGCCGACGACGGCGAAGAGGGGAAAGCCGCCGAAGAAGGCGATGTCGGTCGCGAAGCCGTTCGGCACCAGGTGTACGAGGCCGAAGAGGCCCGCCGCCATGAAGACGGCGTGGCGCGTGATGAGCTGGATCCCGCGTGCGGGTTCGAGGGATTTCCCCTGGGCCGAGATCGAAGCCGGGCTCGGTTGAATGATCCCTGCGATCAGGATCGTGAGCGCGATCGCCATCACGACGATGCTGAACACCTCGAGGAAGGGTCCGACGCGAAGCGACCACAGCATCGCACCCTGATGTTTGTGGTCGAAGTAGGTGCCCACCAGGGGAATGAAGATCGCGAGTGCGAGCACGGAATAGCCCGCCAGGAAACCGCCGGGAGTGAGAACGCCGACCAGCTTCGGCCTCACCCGCATGCTCGAGAGCACCATGTGGGAACCGGCGAACAACAGCCACAGCGCAACGATCGAAAGCGTGGGACTCATCGTGAACCTCGCGGGGCGCGCTCGATCAGTCTAGCGGTCCACAGGCTGCAACGACATTCCATCTTCCACGCGTTCGACACGGAAGGTGCGAATGGCGCGGCGGGCGGGTCGACACATCGCGGTGCCCGTCTTCACGTCGAAGCGCGCACCGTGGACGGGGCACTCGACCTCGCCTTCGATCAGGCGACCTTCGCTCAGGGAAACACGCGCGTGGCTGCATTGGTTCTCCACGGCGAAGAGCTCGCCGCCGACGTTGCACACCAGCACACTCGTGCCGCAGGCCTCGACCGCCAACGTCTGCCCGGCCTCCGGCGGTGCCACCGCGACCCGAGTCGCACCCTCCCCCGCTCCCGGAGACATCCGCCTAGGCCACTCCCTCGATGTAGCGGTCGAGGTTGTGATGGAAGTGACGGATGCGGATCTCCTGGTCGCCGAGATGCAGCCCGTCGAACCCGCTCGAGTGCATGCCCTGTTGGATGCGCGGCAGGTTGTAGGTGTCCTGGGCGAGGAGTTCGCCACCGCCGCCGACCGGGTCGAGCAGCAGGTCGTCGCTCGCCTCGTGGAAGACCGCTTCGGGTCGCGGCACGTCGGCCGCCGGCAGGCGCACGAGGTTGAAGAAGTCGAAGTACATCACGTCGGGGTCCGTCGCGTGGGGACGATGCCGGAACAGCCACGCACTGCGACCGAAGATGTTGAAGGTGATGTTCGGGAAGATGCTGTAGTGGAAATCGTCGACGAGCTGCGCGTCGTTCAGCTCGGAGAAATCCGCCCCCATGAGCGGCCCCTGGATCTCGCGCACGGCCTTCGCGATCGCCGGGCGTACGTCGAGGGCACCGCCGGTGAACTTCTCGGGGTCGATCCCCGCGGTGGCCAGGAAGTGTTCGCGAATCGTGTCGTTGAGCTTTCCGTGCGAGGGATGTCGGGGGCTCGCGACGGCCAGCTGCAGGATCATGCGCGAGTGAAGGCCATAGCAGTCATAGACGCAGCCCACGTCGTCGTTCACGTCGAGGGTGTCGGGGTGGGTTCCGAAGATGTGATACGACTCGTGGAACGCATCCATCGAGGTCTTCCAATTGCACGGCACCTCGATCGTGTACTCGTTCAGGATCTTCATCTCTTCGAAGTGATAGGGATCGAGGTGCTCGGGGATGTTCTCGAGATAGGCCGAGAGCGGCTCTGCCTCGGGATCGAGGTTCACGAAGACGAAGGCACCCCAGGTTTCGCAGCGCACCGGGCGCAGGGCCAGATCGTCCGAGGGGCAACCCTGGGGAAAGGTCTCGGCGTCGAGGGCGTGTTCGAGAGAACCGTCCACGCCGAAGCGCCAGGCGTGGAATAGACAGGTGAACGAACCGGCGCGGCCGCGCCCCGGCTCGACCAGGCGGTTGCCGCGATGGGTGCAGACGTTGTGGAAGGCCGCGATCTCGCCGCTCTCCTGCTTGATCACGAGCACCGACTCGCGACCGATCTCGTACGTGAGGTACTGCCCGGGCTCGGCAAGATCGCTCACGAAGCCAGCGAGGTGCCAGACTTTCGGCCACAGCCGCGTGTCTTCCAGCTCCTTGTACTCGCGCGAGGTGTAACGGCTCTTGGGAATGGGCGCGTTGCCCAGGTCCGGCACGGGCGCGCGTTCCATCGGAGTCGGCGGGAGCAAGTCCCTTCCGTTCGTCGACATCGCTCAGCCCGCGGTCTGCGCGCCGCGGATCACCTTGCCGGGCCGGGCGCCGGTTTCTTCGCCGTTTCGGAATGTCACCTCGCCGCTCACGATCGTCGCCGTGTATCCCTCCGCCTTCTGGATCAGTCGCTTCGAACCACCGGGCAGATCGTTCACGAGATAGGGAAGATCGAGCCGCAGGTTGTCGTAGTCGATGATGTTGAGGTCGGCCTTGTAGCCGACGGCGATCTGCCCGCGATCGTTCAGGTCGTAGAGCGTGGCGGTGTCCTTCGTCATCTTCTTCACCGCGAACTCGACGGGGAGCTTCGGACCCCGCGTGCGGTCGCGCGTCCAGTGGGTGAGCAGGTAGGTGGTCATCGTCGCGTCGCAGATCGCACCCACGTGGGCACCACCATCGCCGAGACCGAAGGCCGAGTCGGGGTATTCGATCATCTCCCGCATGGCTTCGAGATCGCCGTCGGTGTAGCCCACCAGCGCGACCATCAAGAGCGCACGCCCGTCGAGTTCGAGCATCTCGTCGTAGAGCACGTCATGGGGGTCGCGGCCCTGGGCCTTGGCGATCGCTTCGATGCTGCGGTCGGCCGTCGGCTCGTAGTCGGGCACTTCGCCGAGGACGAAGATCTTGTGCATGCCCGAGAGCACGAAGGAAAGCAGGGGCTCTTCGTCGACCGGGGCCTCGGTGAGGATCTGCTGCTTGACCTCGGGCTTACGCAGTTCCTTCACCCGCTCTTCGAGGGGCAGGTCGGCCAACGCTGCGAAGGTGGGCCGGAAGCTGTAGGGGCTGAAGGTCTGCAGGCCGATCAAGAGCATCGTGGGGCGCGAACCGACCTGGGGTCGCAAGAGCGATCCCTCTTCGCGGCTCTCATCGCAGATGCGCAGGATGTCTCGCCAGAGCGTCGGCTGCTGATCGATCTGCAGCAGCGCGAAGCTCACAGGGCGACCGATCTCGCGGGAGAGTTTGCGCATCCACGCGACTTCCTTCTGCGGGGCCGCGAGGTCTTCGCCCATCACGCCGCCCGGGGCGAGTTCGAAGATGCCCGTGCCAGCTTCCTTCAAGGCGTGACCGATGCCGAAGAGTTCGTCTTCCGCTGCGAAGGTGCCGGGCACCGGTTCGCCATCGAGGGCGCGATGCACGAGGGTGCGCGAGGAAGAGAAGCCCAGGGCCCCCGCCTCGACGCCTTCCTTCACGATGGCCGCCATGGCTTCGATGTCTTCGGGGGTGGCGGGTTCGTTCTTCGCGCCGCGCTCGCCCATCACATAGCCGCGCACCGCGCCGTGGGGAACCTGGGTGCCGATGTCCATCACGTGCTCGTGCTTCTCGAGGGCATCGAGGTATTCGGGGAAGGTCTCCCAATCCCATTGGATGCCTTCGGAGAGCGCGGTGCCGGGGATGTCTTCGACCCCCTCCATCAATTCGACGAGCCACTTGCGCTTCTCGGGCTTCACCGGCGCGAAGCCGACACCACAGTTGCCCATCACGACAGTCGTGACACCGTGCCAGCACGAAGGCGTGAGCAGGGAATCCCAGGTCGCCTGGCCGTCGAAGTGGGTGTGGATGTCGACCCAGCCCGGCGTCACGAGATGCCCCTTCGCGTCGATCACCTCGCGCGCGTCCTCGTCGCTCGCCGAGACCTCGCCAACGGCGGCGATCTTGCCGTCCTTCACTGCGACGTCGCCCTGGAACGAGGGTGCCCCCGTACCGTCGACGATGGTTCCGTTGCGAATGATGAGGTCGTATTGCATGGGATGCTCCGATGTCGGGACGGCGCAGGATAGCGTCGAAACATCGCGGCCCTTGCGGGGCGGCACTCGCATTCGCGTTGCAGGGGTCTACGCGGACGTGTTTCGCCTCAGCTGCGGGCCGCGTGCAGCGCGAGCACTTCCGCGATGCAGCAGGTGACGCGCTTGCCCGTCGGGATGTCGAGGAACTCGTTGGGTCCGTGCGCGTTCGAGCCGGGCCCGAGCACACCCGTGATCAGGAACTGCGCCGCGGGGAACTTCTCGCCCAGCATGCCCATGAAGGGAATCGAGCCCCCCTCCCCCATGTAGACGGCAGGCGCACCGAAGTAGTGCTGCGAAGCGGCGTCGACCGCCTCGCCGAGCCACGGTGCCAACGCGGGCGCCTCCCAACCGGTCGCGGGTTCACCGGGCTCGAAGGAAACGCGCGCGCCATAGGGTGGATCCGTCTCGAGCAGCGTCTCGAGCGCGCGACTCGCCTCCACCGCGTCGACCGTCGGCGGCAAACGCAGGGAGAGTTCGACCGCGGTGAAGGGCCGAAGCACGTTGCCCGCGCTCTCGAGGGGAGGCATGCCCGCAACCCCGGTCACCGAAAGCGCGGGGCGCCAGGTTCGATTGAGCACGAGGTCGGCGCGCCCTTCGGCCATGGCCGATGCGCCCTCGACGAACGGGAACTTCCCGGAGACCGCATCCCCGAGCACCTCCGCTGCGAGCCCCGCCTGCTCGACACGCGCCTCGGGGATCTCGGCGTGGAATTCGCGCGGAAGGATCTCACCGGTGGTCGGATCTTCGAGCCGGTCGAGCAACGCGCGCACGATGCGAAAGCTCGAAGGCACGACCCCGCTCGCATCCCCCGAGTGCACCCCTTCGGCCAGGATGTCGACCCGCAGCGTGCCGGTGACCAGGCCGCGCAGGCTCGTCGTGCTCCATAGCTGATCGTAGTTGCCACAACCCGAATCGAGACAGACGACGAGGCTGGGCGAACCGATGCGATCGGCCAGCGCCTCGATGTAGTAGGGCAGATCGAAGCTGCCGCTCTCTTCACAGCCCTCGATCAGGACGGCGCAACGAACGTGTTCGCCGCCGAAGCGTCGGAGGGCGTCGATTGCGAGCAGCGACGCGAAAGCCGCGTACCCGTCGTCTGCGCCACCGCGGCCGTAGAGGCGATCGTTTTCGATCACGGGCTTCCACGGACCGAGATCTTCGCGCCAACCGGTCATCTCGGGTTGCTTGTCGAGGTGTCCGTATAGAAGGACGCAGTCGTCGCTCTCGGTGTATGCGCCGGTGGCGGGGATCTCCATGTAGATCACTGGGGTGCGCCCCTCGATGCGAACGACTTCGACGCCGAGCCCCTCGATCGGCTGCGCGCGACACCACGCTTCGATCGACGCCACGGCCTCGTCCATGTAGCCGTGCGCCTGCCAATCGGGATCGAAGGCCGGCGACTTGTTCGGGATCGCGATGTAGCGCTCGAGTTCGGGGACGATCTCCTCGTCCCATTTCGTGTTCACGTACTGGACCAGGGCGTCGCGGTCGAGCTGCGGTGTCGGCATCGCGCGATGATATCATCGGGGGCTCACGTCGAGACAGCGCGCACCCCAACGCTCGAGGAGACCCCCTTGAAGATCACTCGCATCTACTCCGGCGACGACGGCGAATCCCACTTCGAAGACATCGAAGTCGACATGAAGGACATGGGCCCCGATTGGGGCCACATCTCGAAACTCGAGAACGCGACGGGGGTGATGTTTCGCCAGACGGGTGGCGACTACGACTTCGACTTCCACACGGCTCCGCGGCGGCAGTACATCGTCAATCTCGACGCGGCGGTCGAGATCGAGGTCGGCGATGGCAGCAAGCGCGTGATCGGCCCGGGCGAAATCCTGCTCGCCGAGGACACGACCGGGCGCGGGCACATCAGCCGCAGCGTCGACGGCAAACCGCGACGCATGCTCTTCGTGACCCTCGACTGAATGATGCGAGCGCTGAAAGTCGCGGGTGGCATCCTGGCCGTCCTGGTCCTGCTC
>JANQEL010000269.1 GCA_028278345.1 Myxococcota bacterium | reverse complement strand
GATCACCCCCTCGATGCCCTCGCGATCCTCGTCGGTCGCGGTGTCGGGACGCGCGAGCACGTACTTCGTGTTGAAGATGTTGAGGCCCTTGTTCTCCATTGCCCCCATGTTGAAGTCGTTGACGGCGACCACCATGTAGATGTCGAGGTCGTACTCGCGGCCGTAGACCTCTTCATCCCATTTCATCGCCTTCTGCAGGGAGACCAGGGCGTGTTCGCAGCGGTCGATGTTCTCGGGTTCGACCCAGATCTCGAGGCGCACTTCGCGACCGGAGGCGGTGGTGAAGCTGCCTTCGTGGCAGCGCAGATCCCCGGCCACGAGCGCGAAGAGATAGGAGGGCTTCGGAAAGGGATCTTCCCAGCGCACGGTGCGATGGCCGTCGTCGTGGGTTTCGTCGCTCGTCTTGTTCCCGTTCGAGAGCAGGACGGGGTAGCGAGCCTCATCGGCGGTGATGGTGGTCGAGTAGGTCGACATCACGTCCGGGCGATCGGGGAACCAGGTGATGCGCCGGAAGCCCATCGCCTCGCATTGGGTGCAGAACATCTTGCCGCTGCAGTAGAGGCCCGAGAGCTGGGTGTTGGCGCGCGGGTCGATCACGACCTCGGTCTCGAGTTCGAAGCGCGAGGGAGGCGCGGGGATCTCGAGGGTCTCCTCGCCCACGCGATACTCCGAAGCGGCGAGCTCGCGCCCGTCGATCGCCACGCGCTTCGTCGTGAGCTCTTCGCCGTCGAGCACCAGCGGCGGCGGATCCCCTTCGAGGATCGGGTTGCGGCGCACGGCGAGCTTCGCGCGCACGCGCGTCGCACTCTCGGCGAGATCGAAGTCGAGATCGACCCGATCGACGAAGTAGTCGGGCGGCCGATAGTCCCGGCGATAGACGGTGGTCGGCTTCTCCGGCTCGATCGGCTTGCCGGGCTGCTCGGGCTTGTCTGCGCTCACGATCCCCCCTCCTCTCGCGTGCGTCGCGCTACGCGATAGCAGAATCGGGGGCTCGGAGTCAGCGTGGAATCACCCGACCGCCTCGGCTCTGGCAATCGAACTTGCGGGTGAACTCGGTGCGACCTTCGATGGCGCACTGGACGACGACGTTGGCGGGGTCGGGTTCGGCCGCGAGGGCCTCTTCGACGCGCCCGGAGATGTCCTCGAGGGCGCCCGCGCTCCTCTCGCGCAGGGCGGCGAGCGAGATGCCACCCGAATCGTCCTTCTCGACGCGATCGACCTTGTTCGCGTCGGGCGAGTGCTGCTTCATCAGCTCCTGGCCCTTGTCGACCTCTTCGAGCACGAAGCAGCCCGTCGACCCTCCGAGAGCGAAGAGAGCGACGATCAGACCCGGCAGAACGCCTTTGTGGAGCTTTCGCATGAAGATGTCTTCGGCCAGATTCGCCTCGCGGCTGAGCGAAAACCGGTCTGGCTGCCGGACGCATGCCGACGGCCTGCGGGTTTGCCGCCGCCGGACGGATCGGGCAAGTTGAGCCGCCCCGATGCCCCCCCCGGATGCGGAGGAAGCGCCGATCATGAGCGAGACAGGGAACCCGTCCCGGAATGGCGACGGCGAACGACCGGAGCGCCCGAGTTTCGAGAGCATCTACATGGATCTCGCGCGCACCCTGGCGAACCGCTCCACCTGCATTCGCCTGAACGTCGGCACCGTGATCACGAGCACCGACTACCGCAAGGTCCTGGCCGTCGGATACAACGGCAACGCAACCGGCCTGCCCAACAAGTGCGATCGCGAAGAGCCGGGCAACTGCGGCTGCCTGCATTCGGAAGAGAACGCCGTGATCAACTGCGACGCACCTCGCCACGTCGAGAAGATCGTCTTCGTCACCCACCTGCCCTGCGTGGCCTGTGCGAAACGATTGATCAACCTGGGCAACGTGCGACAGATCTACTACGGCGAGGACTATCGCAACCGCGATTCCCTCGAACTGCTGAAGAGCGTAGGGATCCTCGTCGATCAGCTCCTCGAGTAGCCGACTGCCCTAGAGCGACGGCAACGAGAAGCTCGCCTGCTGCAACTGCGAAAGGCTGAAGAGCTTGCGATCGGGCACGGCGTCGAGGGCGAGCTTCACGATGCGCGCTTCGTCGACCCGCGAGTTCTCGAAGTCGCGCGAGACGATGCGCATCGGAACCAGCGCGGTGCCCGAGAGCTTCATGGACTCGCGCGGATACTGCACCACGCGATACGGTCGAAGCCCGCGACCCTTGAAGTAGTGCACCTCGACCAGCACCTCGTCGAGAGCATCCACCACGAATTCGGCGCGCTGGTACTGCGCCTTGTAGCGGGGCTTCGCGGAGATCACGTAGAAGTAGCGATCGTCGACCCGATTGCGTTCGATGCCGTGGAAGACGTACTGCGCGGCGCTGTGCACGCGGAAGTCGCCGTAGTCGAACGACGTACCCGCGAAGGGGTCGCGACCCTTCCCGCCTCGCAGCGGCTCGACCTCCCCGCGCCCGGGGCGGTAGCCGAAGCGATCGTCTTCGATCTGTCCGCGTTTCTCGATGCTGAGGAAGCGATGCTCGTCGGTGCTGGCGCCGGTCACGACGCCGACGGTCATCGTTCGGGCCTTGCGCTCGATGCGCGAAAGCGAGAGCTCGCGGATGCGCTCGGCGCCCTGCCTGCCGTGGCGGAAGAGCTCGACGCGCCGGGTGTGATCTCCGGGGCGCGCCTTCGCAAATGCGCGCTCGAGCACCTCGGCCGCCGCCGGGATCGGCCCGAGGGTCGGCTTCTTCGCGACGACGGGAGCCGGCTTGGCCGGCGGCGCGGGCTTCACCTTCGCAGGACGCGGCTTCGGCGGCCGCGGCTTCGGCTTGGGCTTGGGCTTCACCGGAACCTCCACCACCTTCACGACTTCGACGGGAACCTCGACGACCTTCTCCACCGGCACTTCGACCGGGACCTCGACCGGCACTTCGACGATCTGCGGCTGGGGCGGAGGCGGCGGCGGCTGCAGGTAGAGGAACGCGCCTCCCCCCGCGATCACACCGAAGAGCAGCGCGCAGAGGGTCGGCCACAAGGCACTCTGGTTTCGCATCGGTTCTCCTCCATCGCCTGCGAGCACTCCGACGCGGGGTGCGGTCGGCTCCTCGGCCGCGGCCGCATCGAAGGCGTCGCCCCGAGGCAACTCGGCCGTGAGCTCGAGGGCGGGAGCTTCGGGTTGCGGTGCCGCTGCGGGCATCTCGTCAGGCGCGGGGGCCGGTGCGGGCATCGAAACGGGAGCCGGGTCCGCGGGCTGGTTCCGACGCGCCGCCATTCCGACGGTTGCGGCGTCGACCGTGATGGCGCCGCGCGAAGCCGCCAGGACCAGCGCGGCAGAACAAAGAGTGTTGATGGTGCCGGGCCGTCCGTCGGTGAGCTGACAGATGCGTTCGAGGGCATCACTCGAGAACAGCTGACGCGAGACGTCCTGGGCGATCTGCACGCGCCGGGCGACGTAGCGGCGAGTCTGTTCGGTATCGAGCAGGCCGAGTTCGATGGCCGCGTGGCGACGGGCACCGAGCCAATCGAAGAGCCTCGCTCCCTCGAGCGGTCGGGCCAACACCACCACCTGCAGCTTGTGTAGGCGGTGGCCGGTGCCGCCGTCGAGTTCGAGGTAGGCCGCGAGGTGCTTCAGCGAATCCACCGAGAGCTGCTCGGCGCGATTCAGGATGACGCGGAAGGTGTAGGTTGGGCCCTCACCCACCGTCATCGCCCCCGGCGAGAGGCGCCCGCCCGAGAGCCGCAGCTGCTTGCCGATGCGCTGACCGATCTCGGCCCAGGTGGCCCCCGCATCGTGCACGAGTGCCGTGCGAACCCCGTCCCTGAGTTCGCGCCGCATGGCATCCATCAGGGCCGTTTTGCCCGCGCCTTCGGGGGCGCGCACGAGTACGATGTCGTCGCCCGCCTCCAGGGCATCGCGCACGGCGTCGAGAGCGCTGCGCAGGGGCTTGCTGCGCAGCAGGAAGTCGGGTTGATGACGCCTCGAGAACGGGTCTCGAGCGAGTCCGAAACGAGCAAGGGTCTTCGCATCGAGTCCCGGACCCGACGCGCTGGATCGATCGTGGTTCGCCATCACTTCATCCCGCACAGCATTCGACTACATCGACAACAGCAACAGCGGCGGCTTCAAGGAACAGCCAACCGAGCAACTCTCTCATTCGACCAACGCGGCAAAAAGTGAACCGATACACGCACCTTCGTCGTCGCACGCACGCGATTCAGCGGACGCGTTGCAGCTCCATGGAAAGTCTCCAGCGAGGACGAAGACGCGCGGCGATCGCGAAACGAAGCGCGCCTCTCTAACTTGGCGGCACGATGACGAACGCGTCGACGAAACGCGCAGCGCTCTACGCGAAGCTCCACACCGGAACCCCCGGTGACCTCGCGTGGTACCAGAGCGCATGTGCGGGCGCGGCGAGCGTGCTCGAGCTGGGCTGTGGTTCTGGGCGCGTGCTCGAAGCGCTCGGCCCCGGCCGGACCACGATGGTCGGGATCGATCGGGACCTCGACCTGCTCCATCTGGCTGCTCAACGCGTGACCGCCGGCAATGGCACCGCGAGCGCCGAGCTCGTCTGTGCCGACATGCGCGACTTCTGCCTGGCCACCACATTCGACCGCGTCCTGCTGCCCTATACCGGGCTCTACTGTCTCGCCGATGACGACGAAGTGCGCGCCTGCTTCGAACGGGTCCGCGCGCACCTGTGCGATGATGGTCGATTCTTGTTCGACGCCTATTGCGCCGACGCGCTTCACCGTGGCGTCGAGCCCGCTCCCGAAGAGGACGAAATCGACGACGACATCGCCGTCGTCGAATACGAAGGGCGCGTCTACCACGTCCGCGAAGAAACCGATTGGGACGCCGACGGGCAGATCCTCGAGGTGCAGTACATCTACGAGCCGCGCGAAGGCGGGCACTCCTTCGCCTACCCGATTCGCCATCGCTATCTGCGACTCGAGCAACTCGAGCCCCTGCTGGATGCGGCGGGGCTCGAACTCACGAGCCTCGAAGAGGCCTTCGAGGGTGGCCCGCTGACACTCGAGAGTGATCACTTCGCGGCCGTCGCGCGGCGTCGCTGAGCCCGCTGTTCTATCGAGGGTTGCTCAGGGGTTCCCGGCGCCGCCGGCGATTCGTTTCAGGGTGGGTCGCGAGGTTCCGATAGCTCTACAGACATCCACTGTGATGGAAACGTCGCGGTGCGCTCCGGAGCCCCCGTTTGGAAGACCAACCCCTCGACCCCAAGGATCTGGGAAGCCGCATCGCGCGCTTCTCGAATCTGCGTGCCGCCGAGCGGGCCATCACGCCCACGGTACGCGGGCGTGCGAGGCTCCCGAGCTTCCACCTCGGACGCGAATTGCTCGACTCGCTGCAGCGCATGCGCGAAGCGGTGGGGTTTCGCGCGTCCGCGATCCACGGGCTCTCGGCCGATGATCTCGCGGCGAGCGTCGATCGCGACCTCGACGCCTTCACCACCGCCCTGTGTGGGGTGATCAACGAAACGCCGATGATGCAGTTCCGCGCCACGCTTCCGGGTACGGTCGAGCAGGCGCGCGAAGAGGTCGAAGCGCTACTCGACTTCTGCCTCGAACCCGGCCGCTTCGTCCCCTTCCCGCGCGCCCTCGTCGACTTCGCGGTCACCCTGCTCGCGACCGAGCGCGCTGGGGGCGGTCGAAAGAAGATCCTGCACGACCCCTCCCAGGTGACCGCTCGGATCGCCATCCTCTCGCGAGAACAGGGCGCCGTGCGCGACCCCGAGATCGCACCCACCTGCAGAGCACTCCGCAACGCCGCCGTCAAATTGCAGTCGCAAGACGAACTCGAGCCCACCATCCGACAGATTCGCGGGGTGAAGGACAGCCTGGGCATCCGCATCCTCCACCCGGAGGTGCTGCGCAGCGCGGTGGCGTACAACGTCGCCATCCACAACCGCCTACTCCTCATCCTGGCCAGCGCACGCGAATTCGACAGCGCGGCCGACGAAGCCCTGGCGACCCTGCGCGCCCTCGATTCCTGCGAATAGGGATCGGGGTCAGTCGACGCCCAGCTCTTCGAGATCGGCCTTCATCATGATCTCGACGAGCTCCTGGAACTTCACCTTCGGCTCCCAACCGAGCAGCTCGCGAGCCTTGGTCGGATCGCCGAGCAGCAGGTCCACTTCGGCGGGGCGATAGAAGCGCGGATCGATGTCGACGATCACCTTTCCGCTCTCGGCATCGCGGCCGACCTCGTCGACCCCGCTGCCCTCCCACTGGATGCGGAAACCCGCCACCTGGGACGCGCAGTCGATGAACTCGCGCACGGTGTGGGTCTCGCCGGTGGCGACCACGAAATCGTCCGGCTCGTCGCGCTGCAGCATCATCCACATCATCTCGACGTAGTCGCGCGCATAGCCCCAATCGCGCTTCGAATCGATATTGCCCATCGAGAGCGTCTCTTGCAGCCCGGCCTTGATGCGTGCGAGGCCGAGGGTGACCTTGCGGGTGACGAAGTTCTCGCCGCGACGAGGCGACTCGTGGTTGAAGAGGATGCCGTTGCTGGCGTGCATGCCGTACGCCTCTCGGTAGTTGCGCACGATCCAGTAGCCGTAGAGCTTGGCGACCGCGTAGGGCGAACGCGGATGGAACGGGGTGGTCTCCGTCTGGGGAACCTCTTCGACCTTGCCGTAGAGCTCCGAGGTCGAGGCCTGATAGAAGCGGGTGTCGAGACCCAGCGAGCGGATGCCTTCGAGGAAGCGGAGCACACCGGTGGCGTCGACGTCACAGGTGTATTCGGGCTGATCGAACGACACGCCCACGTGGGATTGGGCGGCGAGGTTGTACAACTCGGTGGGGCGTACCTTGGTGAGGATGCGGTTGATGCTGCTCGAGTCACCCATGTCGCCGTAGTGCAGCTCGTAGACCTGGCCGTCGCGGCGCGCCTGGCGCACGCGCTCCTCGACGCGCGCGCGGTTGAACAGCGACGTGCGCCGCGCGATGCCGTGCACGTCGTAGCCCTTCTCGAGGAGCACCTCGGCCAGATAGGAACCGTCCTGGCCCGTCACTCCCGTGATCAACGCGACTCGATTGCTCATGTTCTCCTACCCGTCCCGAGCGTCCCGCGGTTCATCTGCGGGGCGTCCTCGCCACGCTGTTGGTTCGGCAGGCGGTGCGTCCAAACTGAGTCGGGCATTCGGATCCGACGCTCCAGAGGACACCGCGGTTCGCGTCGCCGTTGCGCGTTGCTTGCCGCCCGCCTGCCGATCAGGGCCGGGATTCTAGCCCGCCTGTTCGTCGGCGGCGGATTCGTAGCGTAGGCGGATGGCCCCTCGTCGGTAGTGGATCAGGGGAACACCGCGAAAGGCGTTCCCGGTGAGGCGGTGCTCGACTTCGCTGAGCACGTGCTGGGTGACGTCGATGATCGGCAGCGCGCGGGCCCTGGGGATCGGCAACCAGGCGAGATCGAGCAGCTCGCCGTTGCTGCGCAGGCTTCCCTTCACCTGCTCGGCACGCGCCAGGAAGAAGCGCGCGTGATAGCGGATTTGGGATTCCGAAGGCGTGATGGCGCGCGCGACGAGTTCCAGGGCCGAGAGGTCGGGGCGCAGTTCGTCGTCCTCGAGGTCACCGACGATCAAGCCGGTCTCCTCGTGGGTCTCGCGGATCGCCGCCACACCGAGCATGCGCGCACGCTGGGCGCTCACGCGGCCGGCGAATCGGCCGAGTTCACGCGCCGGTAGTTCGCTGCGGAGAGGGACGCGGGCGTCGCTGGCATCCACCCGCCCGCCCGGAAAGACCCAGACGTCGGGCATGAAGCGATCGCGTGTCGGTCGACGTCCCATCAGGACTTCGATATCGCCCGCCTCCGCACTCCCACCCGGTGGCTCGCGAACGATGACGAGGCTGGCCGCATCGCGCGGAACGGTGGGGCGCTTCATGGAATCACCATAGCGTCGGCCCTATTGCGGAGCCATCATGCGAGCGCGCCCGCGAGTGTGACAAAGCCGACAACGCTATCGATGAGCTCCGACAACGAACTCCGATCCCCACCACCTCAAGGCCTCTGTGACGAGCGGATGCGCGCCGTGCGTGAAGCCTTCGCGCACAACCTCGAACAGGAAGACGAGCTCGGCGCGGCGGTCTGCGTCTACGTCGATGGACGCAAGTGCGTCGACCTCTGGGGTGGCTTCGCTTCCCTCGAAACGCGAGCCCTATGGCAGCGCGACACCCTCGTCAACGCCTACTCGATCGGAAAGGGGGTGCTGTCGATCCTGCTGCTCACCCTGGCCGAGCGCGGGCGACTCGACTTCGATCAATGCGTCGCCGAGCTCTGGCCCGAGTTCGCCCAGGCGGACAAGGGCGACATCCGCCTGCCCACCCTGCTCTCCCACGCTGCGGGTCTTCCGGCCGTGCGAAGGCGTCTGCCCGAAGGGGCGATGTTCGATTGGAATGGGATGTGCGCTGCCCTCGCCGAGCAGGCGCCCTGGTGGGCTCCCGGCACGGCGCACGGCTACCACACGGCGAGCTTCGGCTACCTCGCCGGCGAGATCGTTCAACGCGCAGCGGGTCTTTCCCTCGGCGACGCACTGCGCGAGTACCTCACGGGGCCACTCCAGGCCGACTTCGCCTGGGGCATCGACGCGGCCAGGCGAGCGCGCACGGCCTACGTGCACTCGCCAGCGGCCGAACTCGTGATCACCGACGACATGTGGGCCCGCGCGTTTCCGCCGACCGGCGACGCCGACTACGACTTGATGCGTTGGCACGGCTACTTCAACCCGAACGGACTCTCGGGCGGTGGCATCGTGAACAGCGAAGCCTGGCAACGCGCGCGCGTGCCATCCGCCAACGGTCATGGTACGGCGCGAGCCGTGGCGGTGATGTACGACGCGTTGCTCGGAGGCTGGCGCGGAGGCAGGCCCCTCGTTTCGAAGGAGCTGGTCGAGCGCGCGCGCACACCGCTTTCGGACGGCGAGGACCTGATGTTGCAGCGCCCTTCACGCTTCGGCCTCGGCTTCCAGGTGAGCCACGCCAACCGACCCATCGGTCACGGCGAAGGCGTGTTCGGTCACTACGGTTACGGCGGATCTCTGGGCTTCGCCGATCCTGCGAATCAGATCGCCTTCGGATACGTGCGCAACAAGCCGGGGGATCGCTGGCGCACCCCGCGCACCCTCGCCCTGGTCGACGCCGTCTACGAGAGCCTGGGGATCGCCATTTGATGCACAGCACCTAGGACGCCGGACGAAAGACGGGGGCGATCACGCGGCCCTCGACGCCCTTGAAGGTCAGCGTTTCGAAGCACACCTCCATCGGCTGATCCATCGCGAGATCTTCGGCGGCGGCCCCCACGATTCGCGTCACCAGACGCACGCGCGAATCCTCTTCGAGAGTCACGATGCCGGTGATGTAGGGCAGCGCATCTTCGTACGGGGGATACAGGGGATGCTTCACCTCCGCGTAGGAGAAGAGCACGCCGCGACCCGAGACCGCTTCCCAGGGAGTGTCTTCGCCCCCGCAGTGCGGGCACTTCTCTTCGGGATACCAGACATAGCGCTGACAATCGCTGCAGCGCGGAATCATCAACCGATTCGATTCGGCGGCTTCCCAGAAGGGTTGGGTGAGCGGCCAGTCGCGTTCGGGAAGGGGTGCGGTACTCATCGATCTCGCCTCAACACGAGGGTGCTCGCGGCGTGACCCGTGTAGCCGCCGTAGACGCCGATCTCGCAGTCCTCGACCTGGCTCGACGCCTCGCCCCGCAACTGCCGCACCACTTCGTTCACGTGGGCGATCCCGAGAACGTAGGCGTGGGAGAGCAGGCCACCGTGGGTGTTGTAGGCGAGCCCGAGGGTATCGAAGCGAAGGTTGTCCCCCGCTACGAAGGCACCCGCCTCCCCTTTTTTGCAGAACCCCATGTCTTCGATCTGCATCAGGGCCACGATCGAGAACGGGTCGTAGAGAGTGAGCACGTCGACATCGGCTGGCGAGACACCCGCCTGCTCGAAGGCCTGCGGTGCCGAAAAGACCTGTGGACTGGCGGTGAAGTCTCCCTGCTGACTCCAATAGGCGCCGCTGCCCGAGTAGCCATCCGCGACTCCGGCCACCACCACCGGAGGCTTCGCGAGATCCCGCGCGCGTTCGACGCTCGTCATGATCGTCGCACCGCCGCCGTCGGAGATGAGGCAGCAATCTTCCATGCGCAGGGGATCGACCATCATCGGACGCGCGAGATAGTCGTCGAGGCTGAGCGGTCGCTCGCGCGTGATCGCATCGGGGTGTCGCGTCGCATGATGGCGGCAGGTCACCGCGATCGCACCGAGATCCTCGGGGCGCGTGCCGTATTCGAACATATGACGTCGCGCGATCGTCGCGAAGTAGACGGGCTGCGGGAACCAACCGAAGGGCAACTCGAAGTTCGCCTTCATGCGCTCGCTGCCGTGGTACTGCCCCGGGCCCTCTCCTCCGGATCCCTTCTGGCTGAACCAGTCGACGGCGAAGAGGTTGAGCACGTGGCGCGCCTTGCCTTCGCGGATCGCGCGCGCGGCGACCACGGGCGCGGTGCCCGCCCAGATCGCGGGGCCCCCGTTCCCGGACATCCAGATCTCCTGCTTCGTTCCGAAGTGGGCGCGATAGGCATCCGCCGTCAATCCGCCGCCCATGAAGGGGCTCTGCATGATGCCATCGATGTCGCCGGGCTGAAGGCCGGCATCGGCGATCGCGCGCTCGATGGCGGTGATGGCGATCTCGCTCGCGTTGCGACCCGAGGCGCGCTGGTAGATGGCGTCGCCGACACCGACGATCGCGACTTCACCCGAGACATTCTCGAGATCGCCGGGGAAGCCCCAGTCGGTCTTCACTGCGCCTGCCATGCCCCTCGACTCTCCAATCCACGGGCGAGCTTGGTGGTGAGCCGTCGCGGCGTCAATCGCGAGCGGATGAACGCGAGCGCAGCCCGGGACGATGACTTAGCGTGGCGCGCCCACCGAACGAACGAGGAACAGCGATGAAGATCGACGGTTCGATCATGGTCGACGACCCGCGCGACGCCGGCACCGCCGCCATGCGTCTCGAAGCCGAGGGCTACGACGGCGGCTTCGTCTTCGAAGGCCGACATGACCCCTTCCTGCACGCCTGTGTGATGGCCGAACGCACCGAGCGCATCGAAGTGATGACCGCGATCGCCGTCGCCTTCGCGCGCAACCCGATGACCCTCGCCAACCTCGGCTACGACCTGCAACTGCATTCGAAGGGCCGCTTCATCCTGGGCCTGGGTTCGCAGATCAAGCCCCACATCGAACGGCGCTACAGCATGCCCTGGTCGAAGCCCGCGGCCCGCATGCGCGAGATGATCACGGCCATCCGCGCCATCTGGTCTTCGTGGCAGGAGGGAACGAAGCTCGATCATCGCGGTGAGTTCTACCAGCACAGCCTGATGACCCCCTTCTTCAATCCCGGTCCCAACCCCCATGGCCTGCCGCCGATCTTCCTGGCCGGCGTCGGCCCCGTGATGACCCGGGTCGCCGGCGAAGTGGCCGACGGCTACTTCCTGCATCCCTTCCATACCCGGGAGTTCCTCGACCAGGTCACCCTGCCCGCCCTCGAAGCCGGCATGCAGCAGGGGGGACGCAAGCGCGAGGCCTTCGAGTTCAACGCCCAGGCCATCGTGGTGAGTGGCCAGGACGACGAAGCCCTCGCGAAGGCGCGGCAGGGGGCGAAGTCGCAGGTCTCCTTCTACGGATCGACGCCGGCCTACAAGGTTGTGCTCGAGAGCGTCGGTCGCGACGATCTCCACCCCGAACTCAACAAGCTCTCGAAGACGGGGGGCTGGGGCGAGATGGCGGATCGCATCGACGACGCGCTGCTCGAGCAGATCGCGATCGTGGGGCCGATCGATGAGATTCCGGGGCGCATCGTCGAGCGTTACGGCAAGCTCGCCGACCGCATCAGCCTGGTTTGCTACGGCCTCGACGACGACGAGCGTGCGAGCCTGGTACCGGCGATCAAGGCCGCTACGTAGTTCTCACGACAGCGATTCCTGACGAAGTCGCTCGCCCATCACCACGGCCATCGCCGCCTGCAGGTTGTACGAGGGCAGGAAGCCCTGCATGGGAACGCGCACGACGGCGTCGGCATCGCGCGCGATCGCTTCGGGGACGCCCTGCTGCTCTCCGCCGATCACGATGAGCGGCGAACCCGTGAGATCCACCTCCCACGGCGCGTGCTTCCCGATGTCTTCGACCACGACGATCCGACGCCCGACCGCGCGGGCCCGCTCGATCGTCGCTTCGGCGGCCGCGAAGCGCACGG
>JANQEL010000246.1 GCA_028278345.1 Myxococcota bacterium | reverse complement strand
GCAAGACCACTTTCGGATTGTCGACGAGCCGCATATTCATCGAATGATGAACAGCAACCCGTGCGCAGGATGGCCTGTCGGCAGGGCACGGGCGTGGTGATACGGCGGGCACAACGCGAACGCGCCACGGAATCGGGGAAGAACGGTGAGCATTCGATTTCAGCAACCCAGCGGTCAATCGGGGCTGACCATCGTCGTGTCCGGGACATTCGGCTTCGACGATCACGTCGAGTTTCGAAATGCACTGAAGGCCTGTAAGCCGGCGATCCGCGTCGTGGTCGACCTCTCGAAATGCGAGGAGCTGGAGAGCGCCGCGCTCGGCATGTTGGCTCTTCTGGACGATCAGGCCACGTCGGATGGGTTCGAGATTCGGGTGATCGGCTGCCATGGTCGACCGCGCGAGATCATCGAACTCACGCCACTTCAGCACATGTTGACCTGCTGATGATCGATCTTCGGCGGGTGATCGATTGGCCTCCCTGGATCGATTCGTGGATCTATCAGTCCGCGGTTCTTCCGTGTCTCGCGCTGATTGCGATTCTCGGATCGCCTCCTGAGGTGTTGCTCCTCACCGCCGTCGCGGCTCTCGCCAGTCGTCGAGCCGGTCAGGTCAGCCGTACGGCTGAGCCGCCCGAGTCAGCCGCCGCGCCGCTGGATGAACCACAGATTGGCATTGAGAAGGCACCTGCGCCCGAGAGTCACCCGGAGCCGGTTCCTCCGGTCGACGACGACCCCACGTGCGTCGCTGCTCCTTCTTTCGACCCCCTCGAGTCTTTCGGCGACGCTGTGGCGGAGCTCGTCGACTTCAACATGGGCGCAACCGGCGAAGCGCGGGAGAGCGTCGAACGAGCGCAGCAGATCGTCGCAGAAGCGATCGAGGAGCTATCGGCGGCATTCGAACAGCTTCACGTGGACTCGACGGCCCAGAACGAGTCGAGCATCAACCTCGTCGAGCGGCTCGAATCCATACGCTACCGCCGCACTTCGACCGGAGACCTCGAGCCTCCCCCCTTCATCCGATCGACGATCGACCTGCTCGACAAGTTCATCAGCCAGGTCGTGTCCGTCAGCAAGGAGAGCATCGAGGTCGCGAACAGCATCAACGACGCCTGCGAAGACATGGAACGGATTCGCAAGACGTGTGACCGGGCCAATCACATCGCCAACCAGACCTCCCTCCTGGCTCTGAATGCGAAGATCAAGGCCGGTGCCGCGGGCGAGAACGGAAGAGTATTCACTGTCGTAGCAGACGAGATGCGGGTGCTCGCTGGCGAAGCCGAGGAGTTCAACGCCCACATCCAGACCAGTCTCTCGGAGCTCTGCGTCGCATTCGATCGAATCATCGATTCGGTGCGCTCGCTCGCCGAGCATGACTTGAGCGATACGATCTTTGCCAAGGGCCGGCTCGACGAGAATCTGCAGGAGATCGAAGGCGTCAATCACCATCTCGATGCGAGTCTGACGAGCTTCATGGCCAGTTCGGCGCAGTTGGATGGACACGTCGCCGAGGCGATCCGCGCACTTCAGTTCGAGGACATCGTCAGGCAACTGCTCGAACACGCAAGTCGCATGCTCGACCTCCTCTCGAAAGAGCAGGTCGACATCGTGGCGTCTGCCCGCACGAGTGAAAACCCGAGCGACCTTCGAGCCGACCTCGAGGCTCGCCGGTTTGTCCTGGACAACGCAAAGGCGCGACCGGTTTCATCCACTGATCTGGAGGCAGGAGACGTGGAGCTCTTCTAGTTGGGTGGCGTCGACAATGGCTCCGAGAGAAGTTCACTCGAACTCTTCGGATCACATCGGCAACCCTTTCGGCTTGCGAAACCGTTTGATCGGAGTATACGAGCGTTGCAGACCTTTCGTTCCGATCGTGCCTGGGACACTATCGCGGCCGCGTATGGGGGCTCCTGTCGAACAGTGGCTCCCGACTCACCGATCCGGCAACCACCTCTTTGTGCGACGAGAGTCGGCTTGCAAGATCTTCCCAAGCGCCCATGCGACCGCTTCTCGACACCGAAGACGAAGATGGTGATCGATGGCAAGGAACGATCGTCGACGACCCACTGTTGGTCATCGGCGCCGTTTCTCGGATAGGGAGTTGGCAGAGCCAGAATATGGGGCACGGTTCGCGCACTCGTGACTGGGAGAGATCGGATCTACTCCTCATTCTCGATTCGATCGACCAGCCAATGGTCGTCGCGGATGCGACGGGATCGATTCAATGGTCCAATCCCTCTGCCGACGCCCTTTTCGGGCAGTGCGTGGGACGAGGGTTGCTGGATCTGGTGGCAGAGCCGGCGCGTTCGCAGGCTTCGGCGCACTTCGACTCGGTGGCAAGCGAAGAAGCGGGAACCACAGCCGAATTCACCCTGGAGTTCCCTTCGGGCCTCGATGCGGACGACCCATCGCAGGTCATCACGACCCGCCTACGTCGCGTGGAAGGAGCCGAATCCGCGGACCTGACCGTCATTGCAACCTTCGAGTGGGTTGCACTGCAACCGACGGAGCCGAGTGCGACGGATGGCCAGAATCTCGCGATCGTGGGCGCAGTCGCCTCTCGCCTGGGCCATCAGATCAGCAACTCGATCGCTTCGATCAAGAATGTGGGTGCGATACTCCGCGCCTCACCTGCGGCGGATCACCCCGATCTCCAGTTCCTGGACATCATGGATCGCGAGGCCGATCGTGCAACGCGGGCCGTCCGACAGTTTCTCGAAACCCGTGATCCGGATCGCGCGCTATGCGAGACCCTATCGCTGTCGACTGCGGTCGAAGACGCGATCGCACAAGCGAGCGACGATGCCCTCGGTTCCTCGGTCTCGATCGAGTGTGCTCCAATCGATCCCGAGATGAGCGTATCCCTTCCACCGGGACTGCTGACCGAGACCGTGTACCTGATGGTTCGCGATGCAGTCGAGGCTTCGTCACCAGGAGGCGAGGTCAAGATCGTAACGGGCCTCGAGGGTCGCAATCTCGAGGTTCGTTTCGAACGAACCAGGCCAGGGGCAACTCCCTCGACCGGACCTCCGCCTGATTCCCGACATCCCGAAGTGAACGACGGTCGTCGAGAATCCGGACTCCGGGTCGCAGAGTGGATCGCATCGGCAATGGGTGGAACCATTGAATACGAGCACCGGGGGGCGACCGGTGTTCCTACCAGATTGCGAGTCCCAATCCGTTGACCCGCGGATATTGCCCGTTTCCATCCCGTTGATCCGTTTATATCAGTAAGTCGCATGCGAATCGCCGATTTCCGGCCCGGTCGTCTACACTCGCGGTCGCCAGAGGGGCACGCATGGTGCGATTCCCGCGTGTGGCTTCGGGGTCCCGTCGCACATGCGAATCGCCGTACCAGCGAGTGCGTCACAGCTGGATGTGAACGGGGGCTGGCATGGAAACCGACTCCAGAATCGCGAGAGCGCTGGAGAATCCAGCCATCTCGATCACCGGTGTCGCCATCGTCGTCCTACTCGCCGTGATGACCTCCATCTACGCGGAGTCGACCGCGCTCGAAGAACACCTGACGTTTCTCGAAGAGACCCGGCGTGAAGAAGCTCGACGAGCAGACGAACTCCTTCAGGCCCTGTCCGCAATGGAGGCAGGTTCCGATCCAGTTAGGGAGATCGAAGGCGATGGTCTTTCCACGACTGCTCCCATCACGTCGATGCAAGATGCTCTCGTCGACGCAGCTCGATTGGACCAGTACCTCGAAGCCGCCCATCTCACGCGGCAAGAGCGCGTCCGCGATCTGAAGGAGCTCATTGCGTGGTACTGGATCGTCATCTTGCCCCTTTGCTCGGTCCTGGCCGCCGCAGCAGCGATCGTCGGTGTGCGCAAGGCGCACCGCAGCACTTCCGACCTCGAGCGCTCGGAATCCGAACTGAAGCAGAGTGAGGAGCGGCTGAGGTTCATCCTCGACAACAGCTTCGACATGATCAACGAGTGTGATCTCGCCGGAAATCTGGTCTTCGCGAACGAGAGATTCCTGACGGCCCTCGGTCACTCCGAAGAAGAAGTCTTCGGTCGACCCGCCTGGGAAGGCCTCCATCCGGCCGATTACACGCGACTCTACAAGGATATTGCGGCCGCGCTGCCAACCTTGACGCCGATTCAAGCGACGTTCCGTATTCGTAACCACGACGGTGAGTGGAAGTGGTTCGTCGCCACGATCAAGCCGATCCGGGCCGCAAATGGTGAGATCCACCTGCTTTCGTTCGCCGTCGACGTCTCCGAGCAACGAACGGAACGCGAGCTGATCACCAACCTCATGAATACGATGGATGCCAGCGGGGATTTCATCGCGCTCTCGGATCAGGACTACCGGGTCTTCTACTTGAACGCTGGTGGTCGAGACCTGGTCGGAGTCGATCGGGACGCCGACATAAACGGTTACGTTGCGGCGGACTTCTTCCCTGAGCGCTTGAGTCGTCCTCTCGCCAAGGAAATGGAATACGACCTCCAGCGAGTGGGGCGTTTCGAAGGCGAATCCGTCCTTCAGCACCTGAAAACCGGAGAGGAGATCCCGGTACACATCATTTCCATGGCGCTCTCCGACGCGGACACCGGTGAACTCGTCGCCTATGGCACGGTCACACGCGACATCCGTTCGATTCGCCGCGCCGAGCGGCAGCGGCAGCAACTCGCCGAGCTGGGCGCTCGAAACGAACGCCTCGCGAGTCTGGGACTACTGGCGGGTGGGGTCGCTCACGATTTCAACAATCTGCTGACCAGCCTGCTGATGAACGTCGGCGAGTTGCGCTCAGTGGTGGAAAGCCAACCAGAGAGCGGTCGGCGGATACGACGCATCGAAGACGTCGCGGCGCAGATGACGGCCCTCTCGAAGCAACTGCTCGTGTACGCAGCGACCGAGCAAATCGAAACCGAGCCCGTCGACATCGACGCACTGGTCGACAACGCGGTTGGATTGATCTCGGACTCTCTTCCCGACAATGTGCGCATCTGCCGCGATGGCGAAGTCGGGCGCGAGGTCTGGCTCAACCCGGGCCAGGTCACGCAACTGATCACCAACCTGGTCCTGAACGCCGCGCAGGCGGTCGAGCACGACGGAGGCGAAGTTCGAATCAGCGTGGACCACTTGGAAGACGCGAGTATCCATTCTGCGCTGTGTGATCTTCCCCCTCGAGCAGGTGTCGTGCTGGAGGTTTCCGATACGGGTTGCGGAATCTCGCCCGAGGACGAGGCGCAGATCTTCGATCCGTTCTTTTCCACTAAGAGAAGCGGAACCGGCCTGGGACTCGCCGTTGCCGATGGAGTCGTCCGCTCTCACGACGGAAAGATCTGCGTCCAATCCGCCCCCGGGGAAGGAACGACGTTCACCGCGTTCTTCCCCGATCCCGAGTCAGACTCGAAACCCGACGGTACCGAGCGGATTGCCGCCCACTCTCGGCCGCCCGGGGCCCAACGCGCCGTGCTGGTCGTCGAAGACGAGCCATCGCTCCGAGAGACCGTCACGCACTACATGAAGTCGCACGGGATCGATGCCATTGCCGTGGAGGGCGCGCGAGATGCAATCAGCGTCCTACGGAGCCGTGAACAACAGATTGGTCTGGTGCTGGTGGATTTTCGACTCCCCAACACGAATGGAGTGAGACTGTTCGAGTCACTGAGCCGTATTCAGCCGGGATTGCACGGGATTCTCTGCAGCGCCGAACCCAATCTGATCTCCCCGGATGAGCTCTCGAGCGCAGGATTCGAAGCGTTCCTCCGCAAGCCCTATCGCATCGAGAAACTGATCGACCTCGTCACGCGGCATCTCGACCTGTCGAGCGGCGCCGAGACTCGATGCTGAGAACAGCCGGCCAACACCCGTTCGTACAGGACAGGACACAGCCCAGAATCGATCACTGCAGCTGACTCGAAGTGGCCATTGACTGCCTACGACACTGGCGCAATTTCTGGGAAGAATTGGGGTGATTCTTTGTCGATCGAGCCGTCAGTAGCACCCGGGACCGTGACGACACCAAGCCGACGGGGTCGTGTCCTCGTTGCGGACGACGACGCCTCGTATCGGCTTTCGACCGTCGCCTTGATCCGCAGTTGGGGATTCGAAACCGAGGGTGTCGAGACGGGCGATCAGATTCAGCCGTATCTCCAGGACGGCTGGGCAGATGTCGTCCTCGCCGATGTCAGGATGCCGGGAAACTCCGATCTCGAGTGCCTCGAGATGCTTCGCACGAGCAAGTCGGATGCGAGCCTGATCTTGATGACCGGTTACCCGAATGTGCGGACAGCCACCCGGTCCCTGGGGCTCGGGGCGGCGAACTACCTCGTCAAGCCGATCGAAGCCGACTTGTTGCGCGACAGCCTCGATTCCGCACTGGAACGCGCTGAGGCTGCTCGCCAGGTCAGCAGCGTCCGACGCCGGTTGAACGAGCTCGACCAGACCCTGGAGAAGCTCACATCGAACCGCCTCGTTTCAGGATCGACGGATTCGGCCGAGTCGGCGCAGGTGGTGGTGGACGTGGTCTTCGATGGAGTCATTGGACTCCTGTTGGATCTGAAGAGCGAGCTGCAGCGCGACACGGACGACGACACGGACGGCACGGGCAACCATCGGTTCCCGCCGTCGCTCGACCACCTGACGGGTCGGCCGTCCATGACCGATCCCGACCTGCAGCGCTTATCGCCCCGCGAGAAAGAGGTTCTCCAATGCCTGCTTTCGGGCAAGCGGGTGCCGACCATTGCGAAGGAACTCTTCATCGCGGAGAACACGGTGCGGAATCACCTGAAGTCGATCTTCGACAAGGTCGGCGTCCGTTCGCAGGTCGAGCTATTGGAGCACTTCAGCAAACGCGACTAGCTAGGCCGTGTCCAGGCACGAACTCGCTTCCAGCGCAGACATTGGCGAGCCCAGCAGAAAGCCCTGCAGGTAGCGACACCCGATTCGCCGCATGGCGTCGGCCTGCTCGACGGTCTCGATCCCCTCGGCGGTTACGCTGATCCCGAGACTGTCAGCGACCGCAACGACCAGCTTGCAGATATCTCGCGTTGTCTCGGATTCGAAGTCTTGAACGAACGAGCGGTCGATCTTCAGACCGCCCGCCGGAAGCTGGGACATGTGGACGAGCGACGAATAGCCCGTGCCGAAATCATCGAGACGAACTTCGAATCCCGCTGCCCTGAGCTTCGAGAGGGTCTGGATCGACGACGATCGCGTCTCGAGGATCGCAGTTTCCGTGATCTCGAGGCCGAGTAGCTCGCGAGGGATGCCATAGCGGTCAGCCGTTTCCAGCAGGGGATCGACATTCGCTTCGTCGCGCAGCTGAACGGGCGACCAGTTGATCCAGACGCGGACGAGATGGCGGCCCTCGTCGCGCCAGGTCGACAGGGTCCTGCAAACCTCTTCGAAGACCCAGGCGCCGATCGTCTGGATCTCTCCATTCTCTTCTGCGATTGGAATGAATTCGAGCGGCGGCACACTTCCGAGCTCGGGATGCTGCCAACGCACGAGCGCCTCGAAGGAATCGATTCGATCGTCGATCGCGCTCCAGATGGGCTGGTAGACGACCGACATCTCACCGCGACTCGACGCACCCGGCAAGGCAGCGACGACTTCGTTCCGCGTCTGCATTTCCCGGTGGGCCTTCGCATCGAAACTGGAAACCCGAGATCCACCGCTCGCCTTGGCGTGGTACATCGCAAAGTCAGCGGCTCGAATCAGGCTTTCCGCATCGGATGCATGGTCCGGGCAGACCGCGACCCCAATGCTCCCGCTGGTACCCACCGAGAATCCACCCAGGTCGATTGGCTCTCGGAAGACACTGTGCAGTCGATCGGCGATCCGCACGGCCGTCTGTTGATCGGGTACTTCTTCGAGGAGACAGACGAACTCATCCCCTCCGAACCTGCACACTTCCGAATCGCGAACGTCAGACCGAAGGAGCATGTCGGTCACACGCACGGATTCGGTCAGTCGCCTCGCCACTTCTGCAATCAAACGATCGCCCGCGACATGTCCGTAGGTATCGTTGACCGCCTTGAAGCGATCGAGATCGATGAAGATCAGCGCGACGCGCTGCGACCGCGCGGTCGCGTCTTCGATTGCGGCTGTCAGCTTCTCATGGAAAGCCCTCCTGTTCAGGAGGCCGGTGAGACCATCGAAGCGGGCGAGCGCCTCGATGCGCTTCTCCCGTTCGACACGATCGCCGACGTCGCGAGGGCAGCAAAGGACCTTCAACTGCCCGGCAATGAGAATCGGTCGCAGCGAGATGTCCAACGGGATCTTCTTCCCACTGGAATGGCATCCCAGCAGCCGCTTCACCTGCCCCATTGGACGAGTCGAAGGCGCGGCGAAGTAGCGTCGAACGAACTCGGCGTGCTCTTCGCGAACGTCCTCAGGCAAGAGCGACTCGATTCGCAGGCCGCAGAACTCTTCACCCGGCCAGCCGAACAGTGCGGTGGCTTCCGAGTTGACCGCCTCGATGACTCCACGATCATCGATGACGAGTGCGGGGTCCGGAATGCACTCGAGGACTTCCGACAAACAGTCGTCCGCTAGCATGGGGAACGACGGGCAGTCCTCATGCGCGATCAATTCCGTTCCTCCTCGACGATTACATACGCATCGACCCGGTCACGAATCGGCTGAATGGCCGAAATCAGTCATTCCCTCCCGACCGGGCCGGAGAAGCCAACCAGCCAGTCTGAGCCAGTGCGAGCTCTCAGGCGACCTGCTCGGTTCCCCGCGCAAAGATCAGGAAGAACACGAGCCCGAACAGGGCGATGCCGCCGGCCACACCGAACACGAGCGCCCACGAGCCCGTCTGCTCGAGGATCATCCCGGTGATCGTTACGCCGATGATCCCCGGAATGGTCCCGGCCGTATTGGTGATGCCCATCAAGGTGCCTGCGTACTTCGGTGCGACGTCCATGTGGTTCACGGCGAAGCCACCCGTCACGGCAGCCCCGAGCGTGTTGCCCACCGTCATGATGGCAATCGCCAACCATACGGTTTCCACCGTACCCACGATGAAGAGCGCACAGGCGATCCCACCGAAGCCGATCGTCTGCATGATGCGTCGCACCGTCACGACCGCCATTCCGCCGGAGATCATTCGATCCGCCACGGTGCCGAAGAAGTTCAGCGCGAGAAATGACGCCACGTGGGGAATCATCGAGAACAGGCCCACCGAGGCGTAGTCCACGCCCAGGCCCTTGGTGACATAGGTGGGCAGCCAGCTCAGCAGCACGTACAGCGTCCAGTTGTTGCAGAAGTGCGCCACCACGATGGCCCACACGGCGGGACAGCTCAGGAGCTTCCCCCACGGCGTGGCGCCCTGCTCTCCCGATTGGCCGCCACCCTCTTCGATCCGCTGCAGTTCTTCCGGCGAGATCAGTGGATGTTCCTGCGGGCGCGCGGTCGCGCTGAAGTGCCACACGACCCACCACACGAGCCCGACGACGCCGAATAGATAGAAGGCCCACTCCCAGCCGAGATGGATGACGATCACCGGCGTCACGAGCAACGCGAACACCGTCCCCAGTGGAATACCGCTATTCGCAATCCCCACCGAGCGCGATCGCTCACCGAGCGGAACCCAGCGCGTATACAGACTGAAGATCGCCGGAAACGTCACCGCTTCGCCCATCCCCATGGCGATCCGGCAGATGATCAACGTGGTGAGTCCGAGCCACGCAGCCGGCGGCGTCAGCATGGTGAACACCGACCAGGCGACCACGCCAATGCCGAGCACCAGTTTGCCGCCCAACCGATCCGCCAACCGGCCACCGACGATCTGCAGCAACAGGTATCCCACGAAGAACGACGACAACACCCAGCCGGTCGTCGTGTAGTCCCACCCGAGCTCTTCGGCCATGGGAATGATCGCGACGGAGATGTTGACCCGATCGATGTAACAGACGAAGACCGAGACGAATGCGAGAATCACGACGACGTAGCGCCGTTGGATTCCGCCCCAGCTGAGCATCTGTGGACTCCCCCTCTGGAACCTCGGGTACGCCTGGGACCCGGCGGTGTTTATACTGACGCCGCCTGAGCCTAGCGTCCCGTACCCACTGCGATCCGCGGAAACGTCCGCGGTCATCTACTGAACAAGGAGACTCCTCATGATCCGCCACATCCTCAAGGCAGGGCTCGTCCTGCTATCGCTCCTCCTGGCCGTCGGCGCCCAGGCGGAGACCCGCCAGATCGACGCCGCGAATTCGTCTCTGGGCTGGCAAGGCACGAAGGCGGTGGGCGGTGGCCACGTGGGCAGCATCGCGGTCAAGTCCGGCACGGTCACCTTGGAAGGCGGCAAGCCCGTGGCGGCGGAGATCGTGGTCGACATGACCACCATCGTGAACTTCGACGTCGAGTCACCCGAGTGGAACGCGAAACTCGTGAATCACCTCAACTCCGATGATTTCTTCGGCGTCGCAAACCACCCCGAGGCCCGACTCGTCCTGAGCACCTTCACACCGAGAGGGGGTGGCTACGACGTCGAGGGTGAGCTCACGATCAAGGGCGTGACGGAACCCGTGGCATTCGCCGCCATGGAGGCCGGCGATGTCGTCGAAGCCAGGCTCGTCTTCGACCGTACCCTGTTCGGCATCAAGTTCCGATCGAGCAACTTCTTCGAGAACCTCGCCGGCGACAAGATCATCAACGACGAGATCGCCATCGAGGCGAAGATCAAGCTCGCGAAGGCGACTTAGTTCCCGTTCGCGGCCGTGCCGTAGCGAAGAGGAATCTCTCTTCGATCAGTCTACGGTCGTCATCGGCGGCTGGTTGCCCCAACGGTCGCGGTGGGTCTTGCTCGAGACCGGGTCGCGGCGGACCGGTCCGAAGCGACCCATGGGAAAGCCGATGGGGATCGTCGCGACGATCCCGTAGTCGTCGGGAATGCCGAAGTACTCGCGCAGTTCTCCTTCGAACATCTGGTGGACCGTGGTGAGGCTTGCACCGAGGCCGAGGCCTCGGCATGCGAGTAGCAGGTTCTGTACGGCCGGGAAAATGGATCCGTAGGACGGCGGTGCCAGACCGACGCGCTCTTCGGGTGGAACTCGGAACGGCCAGTCCCGCTTGCCGAGCGCCATGATGAGCAGCGGTACCTCGGTCATGTGATCTGCCAGGTGCAGGGCCGCGCGAGCCTGGCGCGCCGGGGAAGAATCGTCGTCATCCGGCGGCATCCGATCCCCGAGCAATTTGCGAAACCAATGGCGGTAACGCTCGCCGAAGAACTTCCTCCCCTCGTCGGCCGTCACGACGAGGAACGCCCACCGCTGCGTGTTCTGTCCGCTGGGTGCGCGTACCGCCGCGTCGAGGATCTTCTCGATCATGGCTTCGGGCACCGGATCCGGCTTCAGCCGGCGCATCGCGCGCATGTTGTACATGCACTCGAACAGGCCCGGGTCTTCGAACTCTTGCGACGTCGTCATGTCTTCTCCCTCGAACGGCACGGCGCGACTGGGCGGGCGCGTCGGGCTTTCAATCTAGCGTCTGCGCGCGGGTCGGGGGCTTCGATACGATGGGACGGTGGTCGACGCATGGGGCAAGTGCGAGGGGGCCGGGATGGACACGACATGAGCGAACGCGTTCGATCCCGGCACGAGCCGTTCCTGCTCACCACCTACCCGCGACGCGTCTACAAGACATTGCGCGACAAGGGATTCGCCGATGAAGCGATCTTCGCGGGTCTCGCGATCGAGGCCGACCAGGTCCTCGATCCGAAGTTCCGGATGACGATCGACCAGCACGAGGCGTTCATCTTGCGGGCGCTGGAACTGACGGACGATCCCCACTTCGGCATTCAGGTCGCGCAGAGTTTCGATCCGGCGACGGCTGGCGTGGCTGCGCTTGCGGCCGCGAGCAGCGGACGGGTCTCGAGGGCGCTCCAGCTCATCGTGCGTTTCCAATCCCTCATGACGCGTACCGTCTCTTCCCGTCTCGTTCGCGGAGCGGATGGCGCTGCAATGCTCTTGGATATCCAGGTTCGCGACGAGCGCGTGGCGTACTTCGTCATCAGCACGATGGTGCTCTGGCTCGATCGGATGTTCACTCCGGCCCTGCCCGAGGCCGCACTCGTGCGCGAGGTGGAGGTTCCCTTCGGCAAGCCGCCCGGATTCGATCGCATGCGCAAGGCCTTTCGCTGCGAGTTCTCGTTCGACCAGCCGACGGCGCGGGTGCTGTTCGTCGAGGCGTGGCTCGACCAACCACTCGGTCAGGCGGACCCGGAGACGGAGGCGCTGTTGATCGAGATGTGCGAGCGGAAGCTCCGCGAACTCGACGCCGAACAGAGCCTGGCCAGCGCCCTCGCGGCGGTGTTGGTCGAGGACCTTTCGGCTCCTCCCGCCCTCGGCGACGCCGCGCGCCGCCTCGGTGTTTCCGAGCGCGGCCTGCGCCGGAAGCTGGCCAGCGAAGGGACGAGCTATCAGCAACTGCTCGACGAACTGCGCCTCTCCTTCGCGACGCGACTCCTGCGAGAAACCGACGAACCCGTCTACGGCATCGCGCTCGAACTCGGCTATGACAGCGCCTCGAACTTCTCCCGCGCCTTCAAGCGGTGGTCGGGGCAGGCCCCCAGCGCGATCCGCTCGGATCGGCCTGGCCGGATCTGAATGGTTCTTGGCCGCCTACGCATCTCGGCCCGCGCATCCTCGCCCTAGTTTCTTCGACGCCACCCCCCACGGCGAAGGAGAAACCTCATGGACCTCGGGATCAAGGGAAAGAAGGCCATCATGGCCGGCGGCAGCGCCGGCATGGGGCGCGCCACCGCGGAGCGCCTCGCGGAAGCCGGCTGCGAACTCACCATCAGCGCGCGACGCGAACCCCGCCTGCGCCAAGCGGCCAAAGAGATCGCGGAGAAGTACGGCGTCCCGGTCACCCCGGTCGCGGCCGACTCATCGACCGAAGAAGGAAGGAACGCGCTCTTCGCCGCGTGCCCCGACCCCGACATCCTCTCGATCACGATCAAGCCGCCCGACCCGAATGGCGACGTCCTCAAGGTCACGGCGGAGATGTGGCGGGGCGCGATCGAGACCGCGCTGATCGGCCCGATCGAAATCATGCGTCACTACATCCCGGGCATGAAGGAGCGCGGCTGGGGGCGCATCGTCAACATCGCGACGTTCTCCGCGAAGAATCCGATGATCTGGCGCCTGCTCTCCGGCCCGGCCCGCAGCGCGCTCCTCAACTACACCGCGAGCGTTTCGCGCCACTTCGCCCCGCACGGTGTGATCATGAACAACATCCTGCCCGGCATGTTCGCAACCGAGGGATTCGCCGAACACTCCGAGGACGACCGGATCATCGAGAACCTCGCCGAGCTCTTCGAGCTCCCGCCCACCCAGGAAGCCGTGACGAAGCACTTCCGCGAGACGAACGTGATCCCCACCGGCTTCATGGGCGTCGCCGACGACCTGGCCCCGATGGCGGCATTCCTCTGCAGCGAACGCGCGCGCTACATCGTGGGGCAGAATATCGTGATCGACGGCGGGCAGTATCCGACGATCTTTTGAGCCCTACGGGCGCGCGGTCCAGCCTACGCTCTCCTTCATCGGGTCCGACGGCGGCCCAATGTCGTTCGGCCCGCATCAGGGTAGAGTCACCCGGATCGAGGCGAACGAGGAGAGTCGAAGATGGAAGGACCGCTCAGCGGAATCCGTGTGCTCGAAGTGGCGAACTACATCGCCGTCCCCGCGGCGACGACGATGCTCGCCGATTGGGGTGCCGACGTGATCAAGGTCGAGGTGCCCTGGGGCGAGGTCTATCGGCGAAGCACGCCGAAGCGCAACGGCTACAAGAGCGACTTTCCGCTCTCGGCCCCCTATGAAATGGACAACCGCGGCAAGCGCTCGCTGACCCTCGACTTCGCGCTACCCGAGGCGGTGGAGGCCCTCGGCAAGGTGGCCGAGCAGGTCGACATCATCGTGACCAACCTGCTCCCCGAGCGACTCGAGAAGTTCGGCCTCGAACCCGAAGCGTTGATGCAACGCCGCCCCGAGCTGATCTTCGCGCGAATGGCCGGCTACTCGCCGTACGGCGAGATGGCGAGCGAACCCGGCTTCGATCACACCGCCTTCTTCGCCATGACGGGGCTCATGGACATCTGGCGCGAGGGGAATAGCCCTCCGGCCGTGCCGCGCCCGGGTGTGGGTGACCACGCGACCGCAATGGCGCTGCTCTCGGGCATCATGGCCGCCGTTCGAACCCGCGACAAGACGGGCAAGGGCCAGGTCGTCGACGTCGATCTGCAGCACATGGGCCTCTACGTAAACGGCAACGACACCTCGCAATCCGTGGCAACCGGGCTCGAACCTCCGGGCCCGAATCGCACCGCACCTCGCAATCCGATATGGAACCCGTACCGCTGCGGCGACGATCGCTGGCTCTTCCTCGTGATGCTCGACTCGGGTCGCTACTGGTCGGAGTTCACCCGCGCAATCGACCGCCCGGAACTGCGCGACGACGAGCGCTTCAAGGATCCCGTCGCGCGCTTGAACAACAACGTGGCCCTTCGCGAGATCCTCGACGCGCGCTTCGGGGAACAGACACTCGAAGAGTGGAAGCAGCGCTTCGCCGACTTCTCGATCGTGTGGGCCCCCGTGCAGACGGTGCTCGAGGCCGTCTCGGATCCACGCCTCGAAGGCAACGGATGTCTGCTCGAGGTCGAACACGAGAGCCACGGCAAGTTCAAGACGATCGCCCCACCGATCCGCCTCTCCCTGCATCCGACACCACGCGCTGCGGCACCCGAACTCTCCGCACACACGGCCGAGATCTTGAACGAGGCGGGCGTCGAGCCCGAAACCGTGGAGCTGCTGGTAGCGATGGCGTCCTCCTGAGCACCCGACCGGAGCGGCTCCCTTCCATCGTATTTCCCGATGAATCGGAACTCGATTTTCTATTGATCCAATGTGGGAATCGGATCTAAGGTCGCGCCTCGAACAGGAAAGGCGATCGCGATCATGTCCACACTGAAGCCCCTCTACGCGCTCGGCGAGACCCCCGAGTTGGGCCACGTCCCCGAGCAGATGCACGCGCAGGTCATTCGGCCCGAACGATTCGGAGAGCCGAACAAGGCATTCGAAGTCGAGGTCGTCGACACACCCCGGGAGCTGCACCCCGACGAAGTGCTGGTGTACGTCATGGCGGCCGGCGTCAACTACAACAACGTGTGGGCCGGCCTCGGCACCCCGATCGACGTGACGAAGAACCGACCCAGAGATGCCTGGTGGCCGGACGAGAGCGGCTTTCACATCGGAGGGAGTGACGCTTCGGGCATCGTCTGGGCAGTCGGTTCAGACGTGTCGAACTTCGCCGTCGGTGATCACGTGGTGATCCACTGCGGCCAATGGCGCCGGGAAGACCCCGAAGTCCAAAGCGGCAAGGATCCGATGTTCTGCCCGAGCTTTCGGATCTGGGGCTACGAAACGAGCTGGGGGAGCTTCGCGCAGTTCACGCGAGTCCAGGCACACCAATGCGTTCCCAAGCCCAAGCAATTCAGTTGGGAGGAGGCGGCCGCCTACATGCTCGTCGGCGCCACCGCCTACCGCATGCTCGACGGGTTCGCTCCCAACACAGTGAAGCCGGGGGATCCGGTGTTGATCTGGGGTGGCGCGGGTGGACTCGGCTCGATGGCGATCCAGATCGTTCGCGAGCGCGGCGGTATCCCGATCGCTGTGATCTCGAGCGACGACAAGGTGGAGTTCTGCGAGAAGCTGGGCGCGCGCGGTTGCATCAATCGCAAGGACTTCGACCACTGGGGTATCCCTCCCCATTGGACCGATGACGAAGGACAGGCCACCTGGGCCGCGGGTGCGCGAAAGTTCGGCAAGGCGATCTGGGACATCCTCGGGGAGCGACGCAACCCCTCGATCGTCTTCGAGCACCCCGGTGAGGACACGATGCCCACCTCCGTGTTCGTCTGCGACACCGGGGGCATGGTGGTCGTCTGCGCCGGGACGACCGGTTACAACGCCGTCTCCGACCTGAGATACCTCTGGATGCGGCAGAAGCGGCTCCAGGGTTCGCACTTCGCGAACGACGAGCAGGCGTACGCCTTCAACGACCTCGTCGTCGACGGCAAGATCGATCCCTGCCTCACCCAGACCTTCGGCTTCGACGAGATCCCCAAGGCCCATCAGCTCATGTACGAAAACCGGCATCCGCACGGGAACATGGCCTGCCTCGTCAACGCGACCGAGCCGGGCATGGGACGCAGTTAGCTTCCGCGTCGAGTTCCAGCGCGGAGTGCGTCTACGCCACCGAAGCGTATCCGGGTACCGAGTCGTCGCTCATGAAGACGGGCGGATGGATACCGAGTTCCCGATCAATGGCCTCGACCCTCTCGCGCGGCAGTTCGAGCCCTCTGGACAGCTCTTCGAGGTACACGAGCGAATCGAACGAGTCGGGATCGGCTGCCAGGAGTGACGCCGTGTAGATGGCTGCCGCGGACCTCAAGTCAGTCCGGGCTTCGATCAGGTCATTTTTATGGGCAACGTTCATCAGCTCCTCGATCATCAGTGCGAGCTCGTGGCAGCCGAGTTGGAGCGAGTGGAGCCAGTCGAATACCGCGTTGAGCTTGAAGCCATCCAGCCGACCCGCCGCCGAGGCGGACGCGATCATCGCGCGCAGCAGGATCAAACCTGGTTCGGCGTTCTTCCGCGGGCGACTCCACCACCGCCCGGAGCCCGCGAACGAATAGCCGTCTGCTCCCCGACACGTGGGGTCGGTGCGAGCAGCAACCCCCTCCATCCGCTGACCCGCACGATCGACGACGCCCTCGATCGCGGCCACAGCTCCCGACTCCAGCACCTCGTCTGCGATGCGATGGGTCCCCGAATTGACGAGCAACCCCGATTCCAGCGTCCGCTGATTCATCCCCCAGACACCTGGGCCCGAACCCCCGGACAACAATTGCGAAAGAACCCGATCAACGTCCATGTGATGACCCCTCACGCGTGGTTGACTTGGATTCGCGCACGATGCGCGATGAGCGTGGCTTCGATCTTGACTTCCAGGACGCCCGGCACGCTGGCGACCTGGTGTTTCAGTGCGAGTACATCCCCGGGGTCGCGAAACAACCCTCGCAGGTAGACGACACCGGCGCGAACATTGATCTGCAGGTTCGTATCGATGAAGCGTTCGTCGCCCTTGACGATCGTACGAACCTTGTTGGCCAGCGACGCATCTGGATCCCCCACGAGTGGGCGCACGACGAGTTCGTTGTCTACGTCGACCACCCCGGGCGTCTTCCACGTGGCCTGCTCTGCGCGCAGCGAATGCTCGAGGAGGCGAACCTCGCCTTGCAGGACGACCTGACCTTCCCGAACAGCGACACGAATCTCCGAGCCGATCCCAGCGAACCGCTGAGCGAGCGAGCCCTCGATCTCTTGCCTCAGGGCAATGTCGTCCGGCCCCTCGGCCGCATACACCTCGCCGCCCAATGTCCATTGGCCGAGAGCGAGTGCAAGGCAAGACAGCACCCATAGACGAGCACCGCACGCGCGGAGGGCGCCGTCAATGGGACGTCCTCGACCCACGGCGATTCCGCGATGCGATCGTCGCGACAAGATTTCATCGATTCCCACGCGTTGGCCCCTCGAGCGCACGCTCTGGTCAGGTCTCATTCACGCTCTGGCGAAAGGTCGACCGTTGGTTCGCAGCCAGGTCCCGCTGATTGAGTCGCGACCGATCCATTCGCGCCTCGAAACGCACGGCCGCCCTTCTGGCCGCTTCCACCGGATCGGACGCGTGACTGTCGATCTCGATCTGGTCTCCGTTTCGAAGACGCGCGCGGAGCCGGCACCGCGTAAGGGGATCACCCGAAAGACCGGGGGATCGCGAGAGGACCACATTCAACGCGTCCACGGTCGCACCGTACCGTCCGATCCCAAGCCGCACGGCCCGGTCGACGGCCCTCCGGCTGCGCTCGATCATGGGGACGTCGTTGGTCTGGATCCTGACCTGCATGCTTCTCCTCCGACCAGGACGAAGCTACGAGGCCGAAGACCCTTCCACAAATAGGAAATGTTTCGGTTTCGCTTCGAATATTTCAAAGCGATGGCGCGTGGGAAGGCCTGGAG